>JAUNTY010000063.1 GCA_030538415.1 Neisseria sp.
AATGGAACGCCAAAAACCTGTTTACCGGCTGGCGCGACGTGAAGCTGAGCGAGCAGGGTCTGGCCGAGGCCGCTGCGGCCGGTCAGAAGCTGAAAGAAAAAGGCTACCAATTCGACATCGCCTTCACTTCGGTGCTCACCCGCGCCATCAAAACCTGCAATATCGTGCTGGAAGAAAGCGAGCAGCTGTGGGTGCCGCAAATCAAGACTTGGCGTTTGAACGAGCGCCATTACGGCCAACTGCAAGGTTTGGATAAAAAACAAACCGCCGAAAAATACGGCGACGAGCAAGTGCACATTTGGCGCCGCAGCTACGATACCCTGCCGCCGCTGCTCGACCCCGCCGATGAGTTTTCCGCCCACAACGACCGCCGCTACGCCCATCTGCCGAGCGACGTGGTGCCCGACGGCGAAAACCTGAAAGTGACCCTCGAGCGCGTATTGCCTTTCTGGGAAGACCAAATCGCCCCCGCCATCATCAGCGGCAAACGCGTGCTGGTGGCCGCCCATGGCAACAGCCTGCGCGCGCTGGCCAAGCATATCGAAGGCATTTCCGACGACGACATCATGGGCTTGGAAATCCCCACCGGCCAACCGCTGGTGTACAAGCTGGACGACAATCTGAAAGTGATTGAGAAATTCTACCTGTAAGCGGTTGCCGTTGAAAAAGGCCGTCTGAAAGCAACCATGCTTTCAGACGGCCTTTTTACTTGTTTGTTTATACTGTGCTCTAAGGCCGAGACCTTTGTAAAATTCCCCACTTGTCGCGCCCGCGCAGGCGGGTGCCCAGTGCAAAGCGCCGCTTTGCTTGTCTGCCTATTTTTCTGATTCCAAAAATCCAAGATGAATCTTGAGGTTGTGGATTTCCAGGGCTGGAAAGCTTGAGCTGAAGCTGCGCTTCAGGCTGGGCACCCGCCTGCGCGGGCGCGACAAGTGGGGAATTTTGCAAAAGTTTCAAGCCGTTGTCAGCTGCGCAGCTTCCAGCCTGATTTGAGCACCGCCAAAACTGCGGCGGCCAACACGGCGGCAAAGCCGCACACCACCGCCAGCGACAGCCACGGCGGAGTGTCGCTGACGCCGAAGAAGCCGTAGCGGAAGCCGTCTATCATGTAAAACACCGGATTCAGATGGCTGAGATCGCGCCAGAATTCGGGCAGGCTGTTGATGGAGTAAAACACGCCCGACAAAAAAGTGAGCGGCATAATCAGGAAATTTTGAAAGGCGGCAAGTTGGTCGAATTTTTCCGCCACAATCCCCGCCAGCAGCCCCAGCGTGGCCATGATGGTGCAGCCGAGCAGCGCAAACGCGGTAATCCACAACACATTGTGCGGCAGCGGCAGGCCGAACCAGGCGGTGGCGGCCAACACGCCAGCGCCCACCAGCAGCCCGCGTACCACCGCGGCGGCCACGTAGGCGGAGAAAAACGCGCCCACCGACAGGGGCGGCAGCAGGATAAACACCAGATTGCCGGTGATGCGCGACTGAATCAGGCTGGAAGAGGAGTTGGCAAAGGCGTTTTGGGTCATGCTCATCATCGCCAGGCCGGGAATGAGGAAGGCGTTGTAGGGCACGTCGGGCAGCGCCTGCACCGATTTGCCGACGGCATGCGAAAAAATGAGCTGGTAGAGCAGCGCGGTAATCATCGGCGCGGCTAGCGTCTGGAAGCCGACTTTCCAGAAGCGCAGGATTTCTTTTTTAAACAGCGTGTAAAAGCCAATCATGGCAAAGGGTTCCTCAGGTGCGGCGCGCTGCCGCTGTTGTGTGGCCGCGGTGTGGGGCGGCATGGATGGTTAATTAAAATATGAATGGGTATCGGGAAGCAAGGTTGCGTTGTGCGCCGGGCTCCTGCTCGTGAGAGAGCGGCGGTTGGTTTGTTTGCAAAAGGCTCAGGCCGTCTGAAAAGGCAGCGCTATCTGTGCATCATTTTGACAAACACGTCTTCCAGATCGGTTTCGGGCAGCGACAGATGCTTCACTTTCACGCCGGCATATTTCAGCGTTTGCAACACAAAAGCCAGCTGCTCGTAATCCTCCAGTCTGAGCAACACGCCTTCTCCTTCTTCGGCGCTTTGCTGCCATTGGCGCAGGTTTTCCGGCAGCGCGCCGTCGAGCACCAGCTCCACGCGCAGCCCTTTTTCGCTGTGCAGCAGATGCTCGGTGGTGTCCAGCGCCACCAGCCGCCCTTGTTTCATCATGGCGATGCGGTTGCACAGGCTTTGCGCTTCTTCAAGGTAATGGGTGGTGAGAATGATGGTGTGGCCGCGTAGGTTGAGCTCGCGGATAAACGCCCACAGGCTCTGCCGCAATTCGACATCGACGCCGGCGGTCGGCTCGTCGAGCACAATCACCGGCGGACGGTGTACCAGCGCCTGCGCCACCATCACGCGCCGTTTCATGCCGCCGGAAAGGTTGCGCGTGTTGGTGCGCGCCTTGTCGGCCAGGCCGAGGCTGTCGATGATTTCGTCTATCCAGTCGTCGTTGTTTTTGAGGCCGAAATAGCCGGATTGAAACTGCAAAGCCTCACGCACGCTGAAAAAGGGGTCGAACACCAATTCCTGCGGCACCACGCCGAGGCTTGTGCGCGCTTTATAGGCATCCTGCCGCACATCGTGCCCCATCACGCTGATGTGCCCCGAAGTGAGGCGGCTCAGCCCGGCCATTGCCGAAATCAGCGTGGTTTTGCCTGCGCCGTTGGGGCCCAGCAGCGCAAAAAATTCGCCCTGCTGCACTTCAAAGCTCACGTCCCTGAGCGCGGTGAAGCCGTTGGCGTAGGTTTTGACGGCGTTTTGAATGGTCAGTGCGGCTGTCATGTGTGTTCCTTGGTGGCGGCTCTTCGAGGCCGTCTGAAAGAGATACGGTCGGAGAAATGAGATTCTGACACAAGGCGGCGAGCCGCAGACAGTGCAGATAGTACGACAAGGCGAGCCAACGCCGTAGCAGAAACTCATTTCTTCGACTATAGCCAAACCACGTGCACTGCAACGGCGCTGCCTTGCGGTTTGCTCTGCTTGGTATGCAAAATGTGTTGTCCGGCTATTAATATGGAAAAAACGTGATTATAACCTTTTCCGGCAGAATATTCAGACGGCCTGTTATTTTGTATGGAAAACCGGTTTTCGCTATAATGCAGCGCTTTCAACCATCCGGCGGCACGGCGCCCGAACCAAACCATGAACCAGCCCATCATCATCGGCGTGGCCGGCGGCTCCGGCTCCGGCAAAACCACCGTTTCCCGCGCCATTTACGAGCATTTCAGCGGCCACCGCATCACCATCATCGAGCAGGATTATTACTACAACGACCAGACCGGCCTGCCGCCCGAAGTGCGCCGCCGCCAGAATTACGACCATCCCGATGCGTTTGACAACGATTTGATGTACCGCCAGCTCAGCTGTCTGCGTCGGCGCGAAGCCGTCGATTTGCCGCAATACGACTACGCCGCCGACAACCGCGCCGCCCACACCAAACGCCAGCCGCCGGTCGACGTGATTATCCTGGAAGGCATCCTCGCCCTCTACGATGAAAAAATCCGCAGCCTGATGGACATCAAGCTTTATGTCGACACCGACGCCGACCTGCGCTTCATCCGCCGCATGCAGCGCGATGCCATCGAGCGCGGCCGTTCGATGGAATCGGTGGTGGCGCAATACATCAATCAGGTGCGGCCGATGCACAACCAGTTTGTCGAGCCGACCAAGCGCCACGCCAACATCATCATTCCGTTTGACGAGCAAAACGGCGTGGCGGTGGATGTTTTGATTGCCAAAATCGGCACCATTTTGCAGCAGCGCATGGCGGCAGACTGGTAAGTGCCTGATAGATTAAAGGCCGTCTGAACGCGTTCAGACGGCCTTTATATTCATTTCAATCAAACCATTAGCGCAACACCGTGCGCGTCCAGCGGCTCACCCACTGGCGCTGCTTGACGGTAATCTGGCTGTTGCCCGGGCTGTAGTGTTGTTGCGGTGCTTCGGCAAAGCGGAATACTTCCGGCAGCGGCGTGTTGCGCACGGCCGGATACACCCACATTTCCGCAGGCAGCGCTTTTTGTACGGCGGCGCTCTGCAGGTAGCCCACCAGTTTCAGCGCCAGCTCGGGCTCTTTGGCGCCGCGCAATACCGCCGCACCTTCCACCTGGCGGAACACGCCGCCCTTCAAAAACAGGTTGCCGGTGGGCGGAACCGTATACTTGCCCTTGCTGAAATGCACTTCGGCAGCCGGGCTTGTGGCATAACCGACCACCAGCGGGCGCGAGCCGCCGTTGTGGGTGAAGTCGGTGTAATAAGCGTCGCTCCAGCTCTTGGCCACTTTGACGCCGTTTTGGCGCATCTGCGCCCACCAGCGGAACGTTTGCGCTTCACCGAGGCCGCCGATATTGGCCAGCAGAAAGCCCAACCCCGGGCTGGAAGTGGCCGGATTGGGCACCACCAGCAGGTTTTTATAGGCCGGTTTGGCGAGGTCTGCCAGCGTTTTCGGCAGCGGCAGCCCTTTTTGCTCAAACCATTTTTTGTCGTAATTAAGCGTAACATAAGCATAATCTATCGCCAACGTGCCCGGCAGGCCGGCGGTAGTGGCCGCCGAGCGGGGCTGGCGCACGGCCAGAATGCCGCTTTGGGCGGCGCGGCCGATGTTGGCATTGTCAAGGCCGTAAACCGCATCGGCAATCGGGCGCGCGCTGCTCAAAACCAGCTTGTTGAGCATTTCGTTGGCGCTGCCCGCCTCGACCACCGCCACTTTGGCGTTGTGCTCTTGTTCGAATTGCGCCAGCACTTCCTTGGGCAGGCTGAACGACTTGTGCACCGCCAGCCGCACTTCGGTTTGGGCAAAAGCCGCCAGGCTGGCCAAGCCCGCCAGCAGGCCGAACAGATATTGATGCTTCATACCATCCCCTCTTTTCACAGTAGTTGCGTTATCATATAGCGAAATCAGGATAAAATCGACACAAGGCGCAGCCACGCGGTAACGGTTTGTGGTGATTTCACGATACCCAACCATTTTTATACAAGAAACGCAAGCCGCCCATGACCTCCCGCCCCGTTTGGCTGTTTGATCTCGACAACACCCTCCACCACGCCGACACCGGCATTTTCCACCTCATCAACCGCCACATGACTGCCTTTATCGCCGATGCGCTCGGGCTGGATGCCGCCGCCGCTTCGGCGCTGCGGCAGGATTACTGGCACCGCTACGGCGGCACGCTGGCCGGTTTGCAGCGGCATCATCCCGAAATCAGCATCGAAGCTTTCCTGCACCAAAGCCATCCCTTGCCGCAGATTCTCAACGCGCTGGTGCCGACGGAAGGCGTGGCGGAAACTTTAGGCCGTCTGAACGGTCGTAAAGCTGTGTTTTCCAACGGCCCGTCGTTTTACGTGCGCGCGCTGGTGCGGGCGATGGCGCTGGTGCATCATTTCGACGCGCTGTTTGGCACCGATGATTTCGGGCTGGTCTGCAAACCCGCTGAAAAAGCCTATTTAACCGTTTGTCGTCAACTGGATACGCTGCCGGGCGATTGCATTATGATAGACGACAGCGCCAATAACCTGCATGCCGCCAAGGCGTTGGGCATGCGCACCGTGTGGTACGGGCAACACGCGCATGATTTGCCTTTTGTCGATTTTGCCGCCGCCGACATGGCCGCGCTGGCCGAATGGGGCGCGCAGCAAAAGTAATTGCAGCCGCCACTATGAATCGGCAAACGATTTGATTACAATCAATCAGTCTGTCCACGCTGAAAGAAAAGGAAAAATCATGCGCTATCTCGCTTTTGCCGCCGCAGCCCTGATGCTGGCCGGTTGCAGCTGGGAAACCTACCAAAATGCCGAAGGCCGCACCTCTTTGCGCCAAAAATACGAAAGCGGCACCCGCGTTTACTACCAAGACGGCTCTTACTCGCGCAATATGCAATACAACGAATACCGCCCCGAACAGCACGCAATCAAACCCGGCGTGGCCGAGCCTGCCGACGTGCGCGGCACCAGCTGGCAGCAGCCCGGCAGCGCCGAATAAGGGCACGCCGAACCGATTGTTTCAGGCCGTCTGAACGCAGACGCTTTTCAGACGGCCTGAATATATGGCCGGGCAACACATCCGCACAAGGCAGCAAGCCGCATGAAAGGCAAGCTGCCCGGCCATGCCTTCCGATTATCCCGTGAAGCCGGGCATATCCGCCCGCTTCCGCCTTATTGCAGAGCAAACCCATGAGCCAAAATCCCCTCCACATCGTTATCCTCGCGGCCGGCAAAGGCACGCGCATGTATTCCAAGCTGCCCAAAGTGTTGCACGAAATCGGCGGCGAAACCATGGTGGCGCGCGTGATCGACACCGCGCAGAGCCTGAATCCGCAAAGCACCGTCGTCGTCATCGGCCACGGCAAGGAGCAAGTGCGCGAACGCGTGGCGCGCGATGTGGTGTGGGTGGAGCAAACCGAACAGCTCGGCACCGGCCACGCCGTCAAAATGGCGCTGCCGCACCTGCCCACAGCAGGCCGTACGCTGGTGCTGTACGGCGATGTGCCGCTAATCGACCAGGCCACCTTGCAAGCACTGCTCGAAGCCGCAGGCGACGAAGTCGGCCTGTTGACCGATATGCTCGACGACCCGACGGGCTACGGCCGCATCATCCGCGAGGGCGATAAAGTGGTGGCGATTGTGGAAGAAAAAGACGCCGACGCCGCCCAAAAAGCGGTCAAGGAAACCAATACCGGCATCCTGCTGCTGCCGAATGCCAAGCTGGCCGACTGGCTGAACGCGCTACAAAGCAACAACGCCCAAGGCGAATACTACCTCACCGACCTGATTGCGCTCGCCAATGCAGACGGCATCAGCGTCCACCCCGTGCAGGTACGCGCCAGCCATCTGGCCGCGGGCGTGAACAACAAAGTGCAACTGGCCGAATTGGAGCGCATTTTCCAAAGCGAACAGGCCGCCGAATTGCTCAAAGCGGGTATTACCCTGCGCGACCCCGCCCGTTTCGATTTGAGAGGCCGTCTGAAACACGGCCAAGACGTGGTGATTGATGCCAACGTGATTATCGAAGGCGATGTCGAGCTGGGCGATGATGTGCAAATCGGCGCCAACTGCGTCATCCGCAACGCCAAAATCGGCGCGGGCACCCACATCGAAGCCTTCTCGCATTTGGAAGACTGCGAAATCGGCGAACGCGCCCACATCGGCCCCTACGCCCGTTTGCGCCCGAATGCCAAGCTCGCCGACGAAGTACACATCGGCAACTTTGTCGAAGTGAAAAACACCACCATCGGCAAAGGCAGCAAGGCCAACCACCTCACCTATTTAGGCGACGCCGAAATCGGTAGCAAAGCCAATATCGGCGCGGGCACGATTACCGCCAACTACGACGGCGTCAACAAATACAAAACCGTCATCGGCGACGAAGTGCGCATCGGCTCCAACAGCGTGTTGGTCGCACCGGTGACAATCGGCAACCGCGCCACCACCGGCGCAGGCAGCGCGATTACCAAAGACTGCCCGGAAAACAAACTCGCCCTTGCCCGCGCGCGCCAAAGCATTATCGAAGGCTGGGTGCGCCCGGAAAAACCGGCCAAGAAATAAAACGTGAAGCAGAGGCCGTCTGAAACCTTCAGACGGCCTGTGGATAAAAATGCAAGCCATGACGCAAACCATCAACAATCTCGAGCAACTCATCCGCAGCATGCAGCCCGTGTTGCACGACGGCGTGTATTGCTTTGCCACCTTGGCCGACGGCCGACAACCCGCCTTGGCCGACATGGTCGCCAGCATCCGCGAAGCCGAGGGGCTGTCGGTGATTGTGGCCGAAAGCGTGGCCGAGCGCGAAGGACTGCCGGTCGCCATGCGTTGCGCCTGGATTACCCTCAACGTGTATTCCGACCTCGCCGCCGTCGGCCTCACCGCCGCGTTTGCCCGCGCCTTGGGCGATGCCGGCATCAGTTGCAATGTGGTGGCGGGCACGCAGCACGACCATATTTTCGTGCCTTGCGAGCAGGCCGAAGCCGCCTTGGCGGCCTTGCAAACCTTGCAGCAATCTGCCTGATTTTTCCCGTAAGGCCGTCTGAAAGTCAGACGTAGCGTGGGCTTCGCCCGCGAAAAACCGATGGTGGTTGCAACATCGCTACCAATCCGGCCGTCATTCCGGCGCAGGCCGGAATCCATGTGTCGGATTGCAGTAACCTGATTTCAGTACAGAGCAGCTATTCGGATTCCGGCCTGTGCCGGAATGACGGGTGTGCAGCGCGCCGTAACGTGGGCTTTGCCCGCGAAAAGCTGATGATGGCTGCAACGTGGCAAACCCCCAACAGCGGCCTGATAACAGCAAGGCCGTCTGAAAACTTTTTCCGCCTGTTTGACCGAGAGTCGGCAAACAAGCATTTTTTCTCAAACTTTGATACTAAGGAACTCTATATGTGCGGTATCGTCGGCGCCATCCGCGCCCACCACAATGTTGTCGATTTTTTAACAGACGGCCTCAAACGCCTTGAATACCGAGGTTATGACTCCTCCGGCATCGCCGTGCAGACCGGCCAAAAAATCACCCGCGTGCGCCGTGTCGGCCGCGTGCAGCTGATGGAAGACGCCGCTCGCGAAAAAGGCGTGCACGGCCACATCGGCATCGGCCACACCCGTTGGGCGACCCACGGCGGCGTGACCGAGCCGAACGCCCATCCGCATATTTCCGGCGGCCTGATTGCGGTGGTGCACAACGGCATCATCGAAAACTTTGAAGAAGAACGCAGCCGTCTGCAGGCTCTGGGCTACACTTTCGATTCGCAAACCGACACCGAAGTGATCGCCCACAGCGTCAAACACGAATACGAACACAACGGCCGCGACCTTTTTGCCGCCGTACAAGCCGCCTGCGCCCGCTTTCACGGCGCGTATGCCATCGGCGTGATTGCCGACGACAACCACCACGAAATGATTGTCGCCCGCATGGGTTGCCCGCTGCTGGTGGCTTTCGGCGATCAGGAAACCTTCATCGCTTCCGACGTTTCCGCCGTCATCGCCTTTACCCGCAAGATTTCCTACCTCGAAGACGGCGACATCGCCATCCTCACTTCAGACGGCATCAAAAAGCTGATCGACAAAGACGGCCAGGCCGCCGAGCGCAAAGTGAAAGTGTCCGAGCTTTCCCTCGCCTCGCTCGAACTCGGCCCCTACAGCCACTTTATGCAGAAAGAAATCCACGAACAGCCGCGTGCGATTGCCGACACCGCCGAAGTGTTCCTTGACGGCGGCTTCAATCCGGAAAACTTCGGTGCAACCGCCCGCGACGTGTTCGCCGACATCCACAGCATCAAAATTCTCGCCTGCGGCACTTCGTATTACTCCGCCCTGACCAGCAAATACTGGCTGGAAAGCATCGCCAAAATCCCCTGCGACGTTGAAATCGCCAGCGAATACCGCTACCGCGACGTGATCGCCGACCCGAAACAACTGGTCATCACCATTTCGCAATCGGGTGAAACCCTCGATACCATGGAAGCGCTGAAATACGCCCAATCGCTCGGCCAAAACCACAGCCTGTCGATTTGCAACGTGATGGAATCCGCCCTGCCGCGCGAGAGCGAATTGGTGCTCTACACCCGCGCCGGTGCCGAAATCGGCGTGGCCTCCACCAAAGCCTTCACCACCCAATTGGTGGTGTTGTTTGGCCTCGCCGTCACCCTCGGCAAATTGCGCGGCCACGTCAGCGACGAGCAGGCGCAAGCCTATACCGACGAATTGCGCCAACTGCCCGGCAGCATCCAGCATGTGCTCAACCTCGAGCCGCAAATCGCCGCCTGGGCGCAAAAGTTCGCCAAGAAAAACAGCGCCCTCTTCCTCGGCCGCGGCATCCACTACCCGATTGCCCTCGAAGGCGCATTGAAGCTGAAAGAAATCACCTACATCCACGCCGAAGCCTACCCCGCAGGCGAATTGAAACACGGCCCGCTGGCGCTGGTGGACGAAAACATGCCGGTGGTGGTGATTGCGCCCAACGACGTGTTGCTGGATAAAGTGAAAGCCAATATGCAGGAAGTCGGCGCGCGCGGCGGCGAGTTGTTTGTGTTCACCGACCTCGACAGCAACTTCAACGAAAGCGACGGCGTGCACGTCATCCGCACCCCGCGCCACGCCGGTGTGTTGTCGCCCATCGTCCACACCATTCCCGTGCAGCTGCTCTCTTACCACGCAGCGCTGGCACGCGGCACCGATGTCGACAAACCGCGCAACCTCGCCAAATCGGTAACGGTGGAATAAGCCTGAGATGTGAAAGCAAAGGCCGTCTGAAAACTTGAAAAGGGTTCAGACGGCCTTTTTGCCGCGATGATTTTTGCAATATCTGCCAGAAAATGGTTGACAGGGAAAAGCCGTTTCTATATTATGCACGTCTTCGGGTCGTTAGCTCAGCTGGTAGAGCAGCGGACTTTTAATCCGTTGGTCGAAGGTTCGAATCCTTCACGACCCACCAAACCCGAAAAACCTGCTTAACACAAGCAGGTTTTTTTATTGGCAAGTCCGTGCTGTATTGGCTTCGCGCGGGCGTCTTCGCCCTGATTTGTATTTGTATCGGGACTTGCAAACAGAGGCCGTCTGAATGTTTCAGACGGCCTCTGTAGCTATAGTCGGAGAAATGAGTTTCTGATACAAGGCGAGCCAACGCCGTGGCAGAAACTCATTTCTCCGACTATAACCGGCAGGTTCAGGCGGCCTTGCCGGTGAGGCCCAGATGATTGAGCAGCGCATCCACTTTCGGTTCGCGGCCGCGGAAGGCCTTGAATGATTCCATGGCGCTGCGCGAGCCGCCGACGGCGAGAATTTCGTTCCAGAAGCGGGCGCCGGTGGCTTTCACGTCGTCACTTTCTTCAAAGGCGGCGTAGGCATCGGCGCTCAACACTTCCGCCCAGGCGTAGCTGTAATAGCCCGCTGAATAGCCGCCGGCGAAGATGTGGCCGAAGCTTTGGGCGAAGCGGTTGAAATCGGGCTGGCGCACCACCGCCACTTCGGCGCGCACGTCTTGCAGGGTTTGCGCCCAGTTGTCGAGTTTGGCCTGGTCGCCTTCACTGTAAATCAGCATGTCGAAGAGGCCGAATTCCATCTGGCGGGCGAGAAACATGCCGACCTGGAAGTTTTTGGCGGCCAGCATTTTGTCGAAGAGCGCGCGCGGCAGCGGCTCGCCTGTGCTTTCGTGCGCCGACATGCCGGCCAAGACGTCGTATTCCCAGGTGAAGTTTTCCATAAATTGGCTCGGCAGCTCCACCGCATCCCATTCCACGCCGTTGATGCCGCTCACGCCCAGCTCGTCTACGCGGGTAAGCAAATGGTGCAGGCCGTGGCCGGTTTCATGGAAAAGGGTGACGATTTCATCGTGGGTGAGGCGCGCGGCCTTGCCGCCCACGGGCGGGGTGAAGTTGCACACCAGATAGGCTATCGGGGTTTGAATCTGCCCGGCCTGCTCGCCGGAGGTAAAGCGGCGGCGGCCGCGGTAGTCGTTCATCCAGGCGCCGCTGCGTTTGCCTTCGCGGGCGTATAAATCCATATATACGCCGCCGATGACGGCACCGCCTTTTTCCAGCTCGTAGTAGCGCACATCGGGATGCCATACCGGCACTTGTTTTTCGGCGAGGTTGACGCCGTAGAGGCGGTTGATTTGGGCAAACAGACCGGCGAGTACTTTATCGGCGGGGAAGTATTTTTTCACTTCGGCTTCGGAAAAAGCGTATTTGGCTTCGCGCAGTTTTTCGGCGGCGTAGGTGAGGTCGTGCACTTGCGGGTCGGCAATGGCGAGCGTTTCGCGGGCAAAGTTTTCCAGCTCGGCCAAGTCTTGTTCGGCAAACGGTTTGGCGCGGCGGGCGAGGTCGCGCAGAAAATCGAGCACTTGGGCGGGCGAATCGGCCATTTTGGTGGCGAGCGAGAGCTCGGCATAATTGTTGTAGCCCAGCAGCAGGGCTTCTTCGCGGGCGATTTCGAGGCGGCGGGTGATGTTGGCGGTGTTGTCGAATTCTGCCTGCCCCAATTCGCTGGCGCGGGTGGCGTAGGCGCGGTAGATTTCGGCGCGCAATGCGCGGTCGTCGGCGTTTTTCATCACCGCCAGATAATGCGGCATTTGCAGGCCGATTTTGTAGCCGCTTTTGCCTTCAGCTTGCGCGGCGGCGGCAAACATGGCTTTTTCATCGTCGGAAAGGCCGCCCAAACGGCTGTCGTCTTCAAAATACAGCGCAAAAGCATCGGTGGCATCAAGCACGTTTTGGCTGAATTTGGCCGCCAGCTGCGCGCCTTCGGTTTGCAGTTCGGCAAAGTGCGCTTGCTCTGCGGGCGGCAATTCGGCACCGCTCAACACGAAATCGCGCAAATCGTGGTTGAGCTTGGTTTGCTGCGCCGCGTCGAGTTTGGCGAATCCGGGGCCGGCCTTGATGGCCTTGAAGCGCGCGTAAAGCTCGATATCCTGGCCGATTTCGGTGAAAAACACGGTCACTTCGGGCATCAATTCGTTGTAAACGCTGCGTAATTCCGGGGTGTCGACAACGGAATTGAGGTGTGCCACCACGCCCCAGATGCGGCCTACGCGCTCGGTGATGTCGGTGAGGCGCTCGACGGTGTTGGCCCAGGTGGCATCGGCCTGGGTTTTGATGTCGGCAATCGCAGCACGCGCTTCGGCCATGGCGGCCTCCATCGCGGGGCGGATGTTTTCGGTTTGGATTTCGTGGTAGCGCGGCTCGTCGGCCAGATTCAGTAATACGTTGCTCATGGGGCTTCCTTGCTGTGTGGTTCGGGCTTTTCAGACGGCCTTTGGAATTTGGGGCCGTCTGAAAGAAGAATGAAAATCATATAGTGGCAAATGCGGCGATATAAAGAAACCCCGTTGAAAAATATTCAGCGGGGCGGCGTATTCAGTTTTTTGCGTTCAAAAGCCGGTATTGGATGCGGATAAACTCATCCAACACCGCCTGCTGGATTTCCAGCCGCTTCGACACCGGTGCGGCGAAACGCACCACGATGTTATACACCTTGTCGTCTTTGGGCACGCGGGTGATGCGCGGATGCGCGGCGGGGGTGATGAAAAGCTTTTGCGTTTGCACTCTTTCGAGATAGAGCGTGATGTCGTCGACATAAGGCGCGCAAAGTTTGTCGACCAGCGCCTGTAGGCCGGGCACGATGGCGTCGGAATCGAGGGCAATCGGCACGGGAATGTCAAACGTGTGAATGACAAACATGCCGAGTACGTTGTCGCGCTGCACCGACTGCCCCAGCAAAAGGCTGTTGGGAAACGACACGGTTTTGCCGGAAAGCTGCCCCACCAGCGGATTGGGGCCGAGCTGCATCATCAGTGTGTTGAGCAGGTTGATGTCGACCACGCGCCCGCGCAGGCCGCCCACTTCGATGTAGTCGCCGACCGAATATTGCTTGGTGGTGGCGCGCAGCACGCTGCCCGACAAGCACATAATCAGCTCTTTGGTGGCCAGCACAATCGCCGCCGCCACCGCAAACATCGACAAGGCCAGCGTTTGGATTTGCGCCGCCCAAATCGCCAGCAGCCCGAAAATCACCACAATCAGCGTGATGTTGCGCGTCACCACCACCCAACGGCGCTTGTTTTCGATTTCCAGCAGCGGATGGCGGCGGAAGTGTGTTTGCAGAATCACCGTGCGCACAAGCAGGATGCCGACAATCATCAGCACCGACTGCACCAGCTCCGAGCGTATCGGGCCGTGGTTGATAAATTCAGTAATGGTTTGCCACATGGGGTGTCCGTTGGAAGAGGAAGGGTTTGAAATTTTTTGAATCAGGTTTTATAATAACTACAAATGGATTGGGGGGTTCCCCAGTCGGCGTTATGGCTCTGATGTTACATCGGGGCCTTTCGCTTTTATGGGAGCCGGAAAAACGGTCAGGCCGTAGCCCCAATAATTTTCCCCCAGACATTGTTTGTCTTTGCAGAAAAATTTTTCTTTCAATACTTCAAACGCACGGTTTTGCTTTGCTTCCCCATCAAGCAGGCGGCGGCCTATCGGACGGGCAAACAAATCGGCAAACTGCATACCGGTTGAATTCATTTGTTTGGATTTGATGATGATTTCAAAAGGGAACTCGGTTTTCAGCTGGTTGTCGCCCGCACAAATCCGGCGAAACTCTAATTCAAGCTCTTTATCTTCTTTTTCCCCGCGCGCCTCCATGACGATAAAAGTCTTGCACCGGTGTTGGTTTTTTTCAATCAAAAAGCGATATAGGTTCTCCAGACAGGCGGTTAGTGCGATATGGTAGGCATTTCTGGCCGGTTTGGTATGAAGCTGCTGCTTCATGATGGCGCAGGCAATCAATACAAACCGGCTGTTTTCAATCACTTGGCTTAATGATTGCATAAATTTATCTTCCATTTTGCGGGATTGGAAGGTGAAAGGCGGCAGCTTTTTACGAATTTCCCGCTCATGAAAAATAACGGCATCGTGGCCAAAATAATTAAATTTCATACTTTGCATCTCGGGCACCAAAACATCGGCATAGTATTTTTTATGAAAAACACAAAATGCCAATACAAAAACCGGATAGTTTTTATCGTTGCCGTCAAGGTGGGTGTCGCCGCTTTCATCAACATAAACAATATATGGGCTGAAGTTGGATGAAGCGGCAGCTATAGTCGAAGAAATTAGTTTCTGCTACGGCGTTGGCTCGCCTTGTCGTAC
>JAUNTY010000064.1 GCA_030538415.1 Neisseria sp.
ATCGCGTGAATTATTTTCTTTATCTAAAGCCATAGAGTAGTTTCTCCGTTGTGATGAATCGTGATAACGAGCCCAATACCCCTTGTATAAGGCGCAGGCCACGCCGACATTGCGTTCCCATTCCCAATGTTCATAGCCGTTGGGATTACAGGCCGTCTGAAAGCTTTGTTGCACCAAATCCTTGGGTATCGGCATATTTCGCCCACCGGCGATAACGGGCAATAGACGGGCGTAAAGTTGCTTTTTAAGCTTGCCGTCTTTATCCGATACTTTGCCGTAAATTGCTTCATAAATCGCATAAGGCGCAGGCGGAATCATCGGCCAAATGGTTTGTTTGCTTTTCTTTTTGCCGTCTTGTGTTTCACGCGAATAGCGTTGATACCAAGCAAAATCATCTACCCACGCATCCAGGTTGGCAAAATAGTTTTCAGGCAAAAATTCCTGATAATAGGTTAACGCCATCCGCCCTGGTGTTGCCGAATCCAGCATCAATAAAGAAATTTGCTCGTATTCGCTTAATTGCGCTTTCAAACCGTGCAGTTTCTTTTTAACCAACTCGGCGGCGGTTTTGCCGATATTGGCAGACCAATCTCGCTGATTGATGCTTTCAGACGGCCTATGGTTTTCATCGCCTGCTTCTACAATTGCCAAATCATCATCGTCATCAAGATAGTCGTAATTATCTTGCAAGGGGGAAGGTACGGTTTCACCGCTGATTGCCCAAGCGACGGTGACTTGCTCGCCATTACGGATTCCTTGGCGGCCGATTAACCAGCGCAAGGCACTATGGGCTTTGGCCGATACTTCCGATGCGATGCTTGCGGCTTCTTCAGCCGTTTCAAATCGGCCACGGAAGGTATAGCCGCCTTTATCATTGGATGAAATCAATTTGGCTTTGTCGCCGGTATGCCGCAGCTTGGCAGGGTGCATGGTTGATATGTTGGCTTCTTCACCCTGTATCAAACAAAATCCTTGCGTTGTTTCACTCGCCGCAAGGTAATCAATCCATGACTGCTGGATGGCTTTGTCTGCCCAAGTTTCACTTTGGACATCACCAGCATGCTCAACCCGCCAACACACCAAGGCCGAACCATAATCTTGATTTTTGGGCAAGGTTGCAAAAATGGGCGGTGCATCCTCACCTTGCCAAGAATTTAATACATGGCTGTCTGAATCCAGTTGAAACACACCCGCTCGAATCAAATCGGCCATGACCTGACCTTTGGCAACATAATGTAAAACAGACCGCACTTTCAAATGGGCATATGGTGAATCGCACCATGCCTGTAATTGCTGTAAATAACCATCGAAATAGGCTTTTTTATCGCCACCGTAATCCGCATAATCTTTGGCAACATATTGGATTTTATCGGCAAAAGGGTGTGGCGCTTCACCACTGGTCCTATTTTCCGAAGATTCTGTAACCGGAAGCAATATAGTCGTCTTTGGCGGCATGACCCTGGCCGTCTGAAAATTCCCCTCTCCATCCACTACAATTTCAATATGAGCGGTTTGCAAGGTGTGGGCAACCGGCGTAAGCGGATTATCTGCGCTATCCATTTTTACCGAGATAACGTCATACGTCCGATAAAGTTTCTGCATCCAGCTCATAAGCCCAGCTCCTTCGCTTCATCTTCCACCGCTTTAAGGTTTTCACCACGACCAAAGAATTTTTCAGGCTGCATTTTGCGGATAAAACGGGTTTTCAGACGGCCTGTATCATCCACGCGCGGAAATTCAATCACGCCGTTTTGCATACTTGCCCGCCAAAATCGGCTGATCAGCTCATGATTTCCGGTTTCTTCCGGATAGCCGAAGCTATGAAACATCAAGCCGAAATCCAAATTCGGCACTTCATCGTAAAACCCTTTACCTTCGTTAAATTCGCACGGCTCGACATAGCCTTGGCAATCCCGTGTTCCCAAGAAAATATCCTGCCTGCCACCACGCGCCAGCATCCGTTCGGCAATGGCGAGATGTTTGGCGGGAATGCGGTCTTGTTCCAAATTCGGCTGGTGCATATTCCATTCAAAATGGGCTTCTACCTGATATTCCACATCCTGCAAAAAGGTATAAATCGCCAAGGTATTGCCGCCGTCCCAATTCAGCGGCTTGGTGGATTTGCTCTGCGTTTGAATCGGCTTCATCACCCGAATGCGGTCGATATGCCAAATCAATGTCGGTTTCCAATACACGCTCCGGACGATGCCTTTTATCGCTTCATAAGTCGGCACTTGGTAGCTGAATTTTTCCCCGCCGATTTTGGTCACCGGGTCGGTAAACAAGGCCTGCCGCCCCCATACGCGAAAACTGATTTTGTTTTTCATAATTCTCCTATGCACTCAAAAATTCCATCGGTGCGACTTCATCAACCGCCAAGCCGTATTCTTGGCTGTAATACCGCTCTTTCAAATAGTAAATACCCGTATCTGCAATTGGATAAATCGCCTCTTCTTTGATTAACTTCTCCCAAATATTGGGAAACACATTCACACTAAACCGCTGCGCCTTTGCCAGTAAACGGTAAAACTGCTTGGGTTCGTACTCGCCGCACAATTGGGCAATCAGCCCCTTGCCCTCGCCATAAGGCACAATCACTGCCCGAGTGGGCGCGTCAATCGCTTGGAATGCCCGCCCCGCACTTTTGAACGACTGCATCAGCAAAGGGTATTGTTTGTTTTGTTTGCGTTTATCGTTTTTGGCGGCATAGACGTTGTGGCGGTTGTCGCCCAGCCAATCCAACAGGCTGCCTGAAGTGCTGTTTTTAAGCAGATACACCATCTCGCTGCTGCGTTGGTAAAAATAATATTGAAAATAACGTTCCATCGCACCGGGCTGTAAAATATCCTGCTCTGCAAAATCTCGAAACACCCGCCCTGCCTGTTGCTGCCCCATATCAATATCAGGCAGCAGATCTTTGAGATTATTCGGCTCCTGCAGATTCAGCACCCAAACCTTGCCCTTTCCCTCTGCTTCGCCATGCCGATTACAACGCCCTGCCGCTTGAGCAATGCTGTCTAATCCGCCCAAAGCGCGAATCACACACGCCATTGAAATATCCACGCCCGCCTCGATGAGCTGGGTACTGACACACAGTACGGGCAATTTGGCTTGCAGCCTTTGTTTCATTTTTTCAAACAAATCCTTGCGGTGTATGGCGCATTGGTTGGTACTCAGATGAAACAAGGCTTCAGACGGCACATCATGCTGTTGGCAATATTGATAAAGTTCGGCCGCCCATTTCTTGGTATTGACGATAAACAGGCAACTTGAGGCCGTCTGAAACTGTTCCAGTAAAAACGCTCCCGCATCGTCCACCGACCAGCCGCCCGCTTTTTCATTCAGGCGAACTTCCACGCGCGACAAATCCGCAAACAATCGGGTGATGTCGTCGTGTTCCCCCATGATTTCCGCATTGTCCGCCAGCTTTAACAAACCGTTTGCCAGCACCTTGTTTCGGTCTTCTTGCGGAAATTTGTCCAAGCCGGATTCGGCCAATAAAGGTTGAGTGGCAGTGCACAAGATGGCGGTGCTTTTGCCGAATCGGGTCAGCCAGTTGAGCGTGTTGCAAAACATATGCACGCATTTCACCGGCAAGGTTTGGATTTCATCGAAAATCAGCACGCTTTTTGTCATCGGGTGGATGTGCCGCGCACCTCGTGTGCCGCCGCCGAACCAAGCGTCCAAAAACTGCACCATGGTGGTGAACACAACCGGTTTGTCCCAATTTTCCGAAAGCAGTTTGTTTTGCCAGCTTTGCTTTTCAGGGTCGAGGTTGGAATGGTGTTCCAACACGCAATCTTCGCCCAAGATTTCACGGACGGTTTGGGCATTTTGATCGATGATGGAGGTGTAAGGGATAATATAGATAATGCGGTCTAATTGATGCTTTTGCGCGTGATGCAAAGCATGGCGGAGGCTTGCCAAGGTTTTGCCGCCGCCGGTCGGTACGGTCAGCGTATAAATGCCTTGCGGGTCGTTTGCCCTATCCAGGCAAATATTGGAAATTCGTTGGCGGATTTCATCAATCGGATAACGAAGCTCAAATGCAGCAAGGTGCTTTTCCAATTTATCAATCGCTGGTTGCCAATCGGTTTGCTTTTGCAAACTTCGTAAGGTCTTACGGTTTTTATCTTCAAAATCGGCACTATTGATGCGGTCGGCATCAATCAGGCAGCTAAACAAAAAGCGGGTGAAACAGCCCAGATAGAATTCTTTTACCCTGTCGCCGGTTTCAGGCAAACGAAGCAAATCTTTTAGCGGTGTCAGCATCTGTTTGAGCAAGGCTTTGTCCGCCAAGGTTTGCGCCTGCCGGATGACCGCAGAATCGGCATTTTGCTCGCATTCGCTCAAATGGGTTAAAGCGTCATCTTTATCAAACCGCTTTTGCCAAACCACATTGCCTTCATCATCCAGGCAATCAATCAAGCCCGCACCATGATGCGAAGCGATGCACAGCCCCAATAGCTGCCCGCACAATTCTCCCTGCCCTTGTGTACCAAATTTTTCCAATTCACGATAAACCCACTGCGCCCCTGCCGTAGAATGATCCACCTTGCTGCCGTTCGGCGTGCTCTCTTCATCGTCCAAATCGGGATTGACCAACCCTGTCGCATCATGAATATATTTTTGAAATTTAAGAGAATATTTTCCGAAATCGTGCATCAAGCCCAATAATTCCCCCGCTAAATCCAGCCCCAGCTTGGCCGCCAGCATTTTGGCAATCGCCGAAGTTTCAAACAGATGGGTTTCCACCGATTGCTTGGCGCTGTCTGATTTGCGGACATGGGCAATGTATTGTGTTTTCAAAGCTTTCTCCTAAGCAATTCTTTATTTCCCAGTTTTATTTACTAATGCACTAACCATTTTTTATTCGGCTGACCATTAAAAACGCGCAAACGTCTACTGCCAGTTGACAATCTTAAACACCTGGTATATTTACTTATTTTTTCTTAAAACAGGGAACTTTCGTGCAAATTTCAAACTTATTTATAGTTTCCCACTATACCATATCGAATAATTTTTAAAAGTATGCTGCTGCAATAGACAATAAACAGGCCGTCTGAATGTTTCAGACGGCCTGTTTATGCCCAAAATTCGGTAATTTTATGTTTGACAATACTGCTTATTCATATATTGCGAATATTTTTTGACTCAGGCTTGCCGTTTGTGTTCAGACGGCCTCTTAAACTTGGATTGTTTGCAAATACGCCCTGTTTCAAAAACGCTCGTCCGCGCCCAGATAGCGCCATTTTCCGGGCGGCAGGCGGCTGAGTTTGACTTTGCCCATGCGGATGCGTTTGAGGCCGGTTACGCGCAGGCCGACCAGCTCGCACATGCGACGGATTTGGCGTTTTTTGCCTTGTTTGAGGACAAAGCGCAGCTGGTCTTCGTTTTGCCATTCCACTTGGGCGGGGCGCAGCGCTTCGCCATCGAGGCTGAGGCCGTGGTTGAGCAGGCGCAGGCCTTCGTCGGAGAGTTTGCCGCGCACGCGCACGAGGTATTCTTTTTCGATGCCGCTGTTTTCGCCGATGAGCTGTTTGGCGATGCGGCCGTCTTGGGTGAGCACCAGCAGGCCGACAGAATCGATGTCGAGCCGTCCGGCGGGGGCGAGGCCGAATTTGTGTTTTTCGTTGAACGTGATGCGGCTGTTGTCGCCTTCCCAATGGTTTTCGGCGGTAATCAGCTCAGCGGCGGATTTGTAGCCTTTTTCGGCTTGGGCGCTCACGTAGCCGACGGGTTTGTTGAGCAGGATGGTGACGCGGGCGGCCTGTTTTTCGTGCGCCTGCTTGTCGAGGTCGATGCGGTCGGCGGCGGTGACTTTTTGGCCGAGCACGGCGGTTTGGCCGTTGACTTTCACCCAGCCTTGTTCGATGTAGCTGTCGGCTTCGCGGCGGGAACACAAGCCGAGTTCGGCCATGCGTTTGGAGAGGCGTTGCGGCTCTTGATGGGGATTCTGCATATTTTCTTTCAGACGGCCTTGAATGACGGATAAACGGATTATAGCGGAAATGCACTGCTGCGCCTTGCCGGAACATTGTTTCGGCTTGTGTTTGTGGGGCAGAAAAGGCCGTCTGAACGCTTTGCTGCTGTTTTTTACATGAAACTATCTTTCTGCCGCATGCTTTTCAGACGGCCTCCGTCTGAATCTGTATTCAGATTACAAATATGTGCCTGAAAAGCCGACCTCCCCACCCGGCGGCAGCGTATTCTAAAACAAAACTACATGGTTGATTTTTATGCGACTTCCGGGCTATTGCCAAGCGGCGGCGGCCTGCCTATAATCCGCCGCAACCGGGCAAACCGCCCTTTGCAACCGATTAACGGAGCTTTAACATGAACACCCGTATTGAGGCCGACCTGCTCGGCGAACGCCAGATTCCCGCCGATGCTTATTGGGGCATCCACACTTTGCGCGCGGTGGAAAATTTCAATATTTCCACGCAGACCATCGGTGAGATTCCCGAATTGGTACGCGGCATGGTGATGGTGAAGAAGGCGGCGGCGCTGGCCAACGGTGAGCTGGGCGTAATTCCCGCGCACATCGCCGACGCCATCGTCAACGCCTGCGACGAAGTGCTGCACCAAGGCCGCTGTTTCGACCAGTTTCCTTCCGACGTGTATCAGGGCGGTGCGGGCACTTCGGTGAATATGAACACCAACGAGGTCATCGCCAATCTGGCGCTGGAAGGGCTGAATATCGAAAAAGGCCACTATGATGTTATCGACCCGATGGATCACGTCAATGCCAGCCAATCGACCAACGATGCGTTTCCTACGGGCTTCCGCATTGCGCTGTTCAACAGCATCATGAAGCTTTCTTTCAAAATCAGTTGCCTGCAGCAGGCGTTTGAAGAGAAAGCGCTGGAATTTGACGAGATTCTGAAAATGGGGCGCACCCAATTGCAAGATGCCGTGCCGATGACGGTGGGGCAGGAGTTCGCAGCGTTTGCGGTGTTGCTCGAAGAGGAAATGCGCAGCCTCGCCCACAGTGCCAAGTTGCTGCTGGAAGTGAACCTGGGTGCTACCGCCATCGGCACGGGCGTCAACACGCCGCCGGGCTATGCGGCGCTGGCGGTGGAAAAACTGAGCCTGGTCAGCGGCCTGCCCTGCTCGCCCGCGCCCAACCTGATTGAAGCCACCTCCGACACCGGCGCTTATGTGATGGTGCACGGCGCGCTCAAGCGCACGGCGGTGAAACTTTCGAAAGTGTGCAACGATTTGCGCCTGCTCTCCTCCGGCCCGCGCGCGGGGCTGAACGAAATCAACCTGCCGCAGATGCAGGCGGGCTCTTCCATCATGCCGGCCAAGGTCAACCCGGTGATTCCGGAAGTGGTAAACCAGGTGTGTTACAAGGTTATCGGCAACGACACCACCGTGACTTTTGCCGCCGAAGCAGGCCAGCTGCAATTGAATGTGATGGAGCCGGTTATCGGCCAGTCCATGTTTGAAAGCATTTCGCTCTTGGGCAACGCCTGTCTGAATCTGGAGGAAAAATGCGTGCGCGGCATCACGGTCAACCGCGAAGTGTGCGAGCATTATGTGTTTCATTCCATCGGTTTGGTTACCTACCTCAATCCGTTTATCGGCCACCACAACGGCGACATTGTCGGCAAGATTTGCGCGCAGACCGGCAAGAGTGTGAAAGAAGTGGTGCTGGAACAAGGTTTGCTGAGCGAGGCCGAATTGGAAGATATTTTATCGCCGCAGAATCTGATGCACCCCGAATACAAGGCGAAGCGGTACAAATAGCACTTGATGACAAACAAAGCCGTCTGAAACGCTTCAGACGGCCAGCTGCCTTCGGGCGGCTGTGAGTTGAAACCAGTGCGCCATTTTGGCGGGGTTGTGCGTGGGCGCCAGCCGCCTTCGGGCGGCTGTGAGTTGAAACGTTTTCAGGCCGTCTGGTTTTCAGACGGCCTTTCCAGCCGCCTTCAGGCGGCTGTGAGTTGAAACATCATAAAATTCAACGTGCGGAATTTGCTTGCGCCAGCCGCCTTCGGGCAGCTGTGAGTTGAAACCAAAAAGCAAGGCAGCTGAACGCTTTTTGGTTTAGACGGCCTGAGACCTTTGCAACATGTGACACGCGCCAACAAAAAAGCCCTGTTCCTCAAAGAGAAACAGGGCTTTCCATCCAATCAAGGCCGTCTGAAACTTATACCAGCTTACCGTGGCATTGCTTGTATTTCAGGCCGCTGCCGCACGGGCACGGGTCGTTGCGGTGCACCACCTGGCCTTTTTGCGCCAATACTTCGGGGCTGAAATCGTTGCCGGTGGGGTCGAATGCTTCGGTTACCAAATCGTTGCGCGATTCGCCGAGCACGTCTTCCATCGCCGGTGCGCCCGAATGCACTGCCTGCATCACGGCGGGCTCTTGCGGCTCGGTTTCGGCCACGATGTCTTCATTGCGCTCGATTTGCACCGACACCAGCAACGAAGCCACATTGCGTTTGATGCTTGCCCACAGGTTTTCAAACATGGCAAATGCCTCGCGCTTGTATTCCTGTTTGGGGTTTTTCTGGGCATAGCTGCGCAGGTGGATGCCCTGGCGCAGGTAATCCATGGCGGCCAGATGCTCGCGCCAGTTGCTGTCGATAACCTGCAGCATCACATTGCGCTCGAAGCCGCTCATGGTCTGACGGCCGACGATTTCGGTTTTTTCGGCGTATTCGTTTTCCACCTGCTCAATCAGGCGCGCTTTCACATCCGCATTATCCAGCGTATTGTTTTCCTTCAGCCAGCCGCGGATATCGGCGTGCACGCGGAATTCGGCTGCCAGTTGCGTTTCCAGCGTGGGCAAATCCCATTGCTCTTCCATGCTGTCGGGCGGCATGAATTCGTCGACCAAATCGCCCACCACTTCTTCGCGGATTTCTTTGGCCAATTCGCCGACGTCCTGGTTCATCAGGATGTCGTTGCGCTGGTGGTAAATCACTTTGCGCTGCTCGTTGGCCACGTCGTCGTATTCCAATACCTGCTTGCGCATGTCGAAGTTGCGGCCTTCGACTTTGCGTTGTGCGCCTTCGATTTGACGGGTCAGCAGGCCGTGTTCGATGGCCACGCCGCGCTCGGGCGCCAGGCGGTTGAGGATGGCGGCGGCGCGGTCGAGCGCAAACAGGCGCAACAGCGGGTCTTCAAACGAAAGGTAAAAACGGCTGGAGCCGGGGTCGCCCTGACGACCGGCACGGCCGCGCAGCTGGTTGTCGATACGGCGGCTTTCGTGGCGCTCGGTGCCGATGATGTGCAAGCCGCCTGCGGCCAATACTTTTTCATGTTCGGCTTCCCAGCCGTTTTCCAGCGCGGTGATGCGGGCGGCTTTTTCTTCGTCGCTCAGGCTTTCATCCGCGCGGATGGCGTGGCTTTGGTGCTGCACATTGCCGCCGAGCACAATGTCGGTGCCGCGACCGGCCATATTGGTGGCCACGGTAATCATGCCCGCTTTGCCCGCCTGCGCCACAATCAGTGCTTCGCGCTCGTGCTCTTTGGCGTTCAATACATTGTGCGCCAGCCCTTCTTTGTTCAACAAATGCGACACCAACTCTGAGTTTTCGATGCTGGTGGTGCCCACCAATACCGGTTGTCCGGCTTCATGGCATTTTTTGATGTCGGCCACCACGGCTTCGTATTTCTCTTCGGCGGTGCGGAAAATCTGGTCGTTGGCGTCTTTGCGCTGCATCGGGCGGTTGGTGGGAATAATCACCGTTTCGAGGCCGTAGATGCTTTGGAATTCAAACGCTTCGGTATCGGCGGTGCCGGTCATACCTGAGAGTTTGCCGTACAGGCGGAAATAATTTTGGAAGGTAATCGAAGCGAGGGTTTGGTTTTCGCGCTTGATTTCCACGCCTTCCTTGGCTTCCACGGCCTGATGCAAACCTTCCGACCAGCGGCGGCCCGCCATCAGACGGCCGGTGAATTCGTCGACAATGACGATTTCGCCGTCCTGAATCACATAATGCTGGTCTTTGTGGAACAGGCTGTGCGCACGCAATGCCGCCATCAAGTGGTGCATCAGCATGATGTTGCCGGTGGAATAAAGCGAATCGCCTTCCTGCAGCAAGCCCATTTGCGCCAGAATATCTTCGGCGTGTTCGTGGCCGGCTTCGCTCAGCATCACGGTGTGGGCTTTTTCATCCACCCAGTAATCGCCCTCGCCCTCTTCAGTTTCCTGACGCACGAGCTGTGCGGGCACGGTGTTCATCACTTGGTAAAGCTGCACGTTGTCGTCGGCCTGGCCGGAAATAATCAGCGGCGTGCGCGCTTCGTCAATCAGAATCGAATCCACTTCGTCGACCACGGCAAACACCAGCTCGCGCTGCACTTTGTCGTATTGGTCGGTGACCATATTGTCGCGCAGGTAGTCGAAGCCGAATTCGTTGTTGGTGCCGTAGGTGATGTCGGCGTTATACGCAGTTTGGCGGTAGAAAGGCTCCATGTCGGCCACAATCACGCCCACAGAAAGGCCGAGGAAGTTATACAGCGGCTCCATGATGCCCGCGTCGCGGCTGGCGAGGTAATCGTTGACCGTCACCACATGCACGCCCTTGCCGGTCAGCGCGTTCAGATATACCGGCAGCGTGCCCACCAGCGTTTTGCCCTCGCCGGTGCGCATTTCGGCGATTTTGCCGTCGTGCAGCACCATGCCGCCGATAAGCTGCACATCAAAATGGCGCATGCCGAGCACGCGGCGGCTGGCTTCGCGGCAAACGGCAAACGCTTCTTCGAGAATATCGTCAAGACCCGCGCCCTCGGCCAGACGCTGCTTGAATTCGGCGGTTTTCGCCTGCAAATCCTCATCACTCAAGGCCTGCATTTCTGCTTCACGGGCATTGATTTTGGCAACAACTTTACGGTATTGTTTGAGCAGACGGTCGTTGCGGCTGCCGAACACTTTTTTGGCTAAATTGGTAAGCATGAATGGATTCCTGCGCCTGGATCAAATAAAGAGGCAATCAACCTCGGATTTTAACACAAGCCGTTTAATAAAGTTACAATGCCGTCTGAAATAACGGCAGTTTCACCGATTTCAATATGCATCCGACAAAATATACACAAGGCCGTCTGAAATGAATCTGGACCAACTGGGCAAAAAAAACCACCATCTGCAAGGGCTTTTACAGCAATCGCGGCAGTGGCAGCGGCTGGATACCCAAGTGAAACAGATACTGCCCGCCAACCTGCGCCCGCATTTTCAGACGGCCTGCATTGAAGAAGGCTGTCTGGTGCTGCTGGCCGCCAACAATATGGCGGCTTCACGCCTGCGTATGATTGCCCCCGGCCTGCTGCCGCAACTGCAGGCAATCGACAGCCGCATTCAGACCGTGCGCACCAAAATTCAGCCCAAACCGCCCGTTGCGCCGCGCCAAAACAAGCTGCACATGAGCGAAACCG
This sequence comes from Neisseria sp., assembly GCA_030538415.1. GTDB lineage: Bacteria > Pseudomonadota > Gammaproteobacteria > Burkholderiales > Neisseriaceae > Neisseria. Next base: position 11,389 of record JAUNTY010000064.1, read on the forward strand.
CGCTGGTTGCCCTGAGCGACTCGGCCAAGCGCCTGCAACACCATCCCGAGCTGGCCGAAGCCCTGCAAAATCTGGTCAGCCGCCGCAAAGACGATAACACAAGCGGATAATCTTCTGCGCTGACCAAGCGCCAGACAGGCGGACAAACCGCGCCGAAACCAACCTATCGCCAAGAAGCCTTACACCTCATACGGCGGCGTCTGGGCTCAAAGAAAACGGCAAGATCAGGTGCTGGTGCACCAAGCCCGCCAGCTCCATACCTGTTTATTGTCTTCGGCTGCCTTGTATGAAAGATGTGTTGTCCGGCCATATTATGGAGCGGCCGACCAACTTTAATGCAGATATAAGCATCGTTATTTCGAACTATTTTTTGCTGCAACATTCTAATAAAGAATGACTATATTTCGTGAACACGGGTAAAATTCTGTAGAAAATTTGATTTAAAACAATATCTTTTCAGAATTTTCGTCGCATACTCAAAAATGTTTTTGGCTCCGTTTTCCCATATACGATTAGGCCAAAGCCCCCAACCATCATAAGGAGTATATCTGCATGAAAGCTTATTTAGCCCTGATTTCTGCCGCCGCCCTCAGCCTCGCCGCCTGCTCGCAAGAGCCTGCCCAACAACCGGCTGCTGACACTGCCCCTGCCGCCGCTTCTGCTGAGGCATCTGCTGCAGAAACCGCTCCTGCCGCCTCTGAGGCCGCACCGGCCGCTTCTGAAGCAGCACCGGCTGCCGTTGCCGACGCCGCCTGTTCTACCGTTGTAGAGTCAGACGACGCCATGAAATTCAACGTATCCGACATCAACATCAGCAAAGCCTGCCCGCAATTCACTATCACGCTGAAACACGTCGGCAAAATGCCGAAAGCGGCCATGGGTCACAATATCGTCATCACCAAAACCGAAGACGTGGATGCGGTTGACAAAGAAGGCGCTGCCGAAGGCGTGGACAAAGATTTCGTCAAAGCCGACGATCCCCGCGTGATTGCCGCCACCAAACTGATCGGCGGCGGCGAGGAAACCTCAATCACCATCGACACCAGCAAATTTGCTGCGGGCAACAAATACGAATTCTTCTGCTCGTTCCCCGGCCACATCGCCATGATGCGCGGCAACGTGAATCTGGTCGACTGATACCCACTCTCTTTCCGGCAGCCTGCTTTGCGCAGGCTGCTTTTTTGTGTGCTGCTTTTACAAAATAATGCCACTTTGCCGGCTTCCAGGTCGTGCATACACGAAACAGACGTATGGGTGTCAGGAAGCCCTAGCCCAACACAAACAGTTCCCGTCCGTGCTGTTTCAGCCATTGCTTGGCGGCAGCGGTATGCGGCGTATGCCGGTTGACACGCGCCCAAAAAGCCGGGCTGTGGTCGGGATGCGCTATATGGCAAAGCTCGTGAATACAAACATAATCGGCCACAAAATCAGGCGCGCCAATCAGGCGCCAGTTGAGACGGATGCCTGTGCGGCTGCGACACACGCCCCAAAAAGTTTTGGCATTGGAAAGCGCGGTTGCGGCAGGGAAAAGCTCTACATTGCGGGCATGATGCTGCAAACGCGGCAACAGCGTGTCGGCGGCGCGCTCGGTCAGATAATGGCGCAAATGCTGTTTCTGCTGCGGCCACGGTGCTTCGGGCAGCCACAGCTGCGGCGGCTCGTGGCGGATATGCCCTTGCGCATGCGCAAACAGCCGGTGTATTGCGCCGCGATACCAGATTTGCGCAGGTTTTTCATCAGCCCGGGCAGCGGGCGGCTGGTGCGCCAGGGTTTTGCGCACCAAATCTTCGTTGGCATGCAGCCAGCGTATCAGCGCACGCTCGCCGAGATACGGCGGAATATTGATGCTGATGCGGTTGTCGGCCAGCGGGCGCATGATGATGTTTTTCCTGGCGCTGCGTTTGAGCGCCAGGGTAATACGCCGGCCGTCTGAAAGAATATGTTCGAGTTGCATGATGGAGAGGTTTCAAAATCCCTACAAACCCTATCCGCAAGATATGGTAATAAGGCAAAACGGCGCAGTCAGGCTATTTGCGGGAGCGGCCATTAAATCAGGTTCAAATAATACAGCAGACATAATACAATCACTGCCGCGCCCGCTCCAAGCAGCAGCCTGCGCAGGCCGGAGCCGATACCGTACGCGGCCAGCCCTTTGCCGAAATAATACCAGCCGCACGCGATAGCCGCTGCGGCAAATAAGATGGCAGATGCCGCTTCGGCGTTCATTTCAGACGGCCTTTGCTTTCGATTTGCCTGCCGCACACGGCCCGGCGCCGCTGATTTGCTGTTGCTGGCTTTCAATCCAGCTTTCGCATTGTGCCATCATCTCTGCCGCCTCACCGCTGTCGTGGCGGATGGGCGTGCCAATCACCACGGTCACCTCGCCCGGGTATTTCATAAACGAATTGCGCGGCCAGAATTCGCCGCTGTTGAGCGCCACCGGCACCATGTCCATTTCAAACATCTTCGCCATGCGTGCACCGCCCAGACGATAGCGCCCTTTTTGGCCGGGCGGAATGCGCGTACCTTCGGGAAAAATGGTAATCCACAATCCTTCGTTTTTGCGTGCCAGCCCTTGCGCCATCAACTGCTGGTTGGCCAGCACGCTGTTGCTGCGGTCAATACCGATGGTTCTGGCCAGCTTCAAACCCCAGCCGAAAAAAGGCAGTCTGAACAATTCTTTTTTCGCCACATACACATGCAGCGGAAAAATTTCCTGCAAAGCCAGCGTTTCCCAG
>JAUNTY010000006.1 GCA_030538415.1 Neisseria sp.
GAATGGATATTTCCAAGAAAAAAGTATTTTGCAAAGGTCTCAGGCCGTCTGAAACCTGAGAAATAACCTTGCTGCGCCGGCCTGCTTTGCCATAACAGGCGTATTGTCTGCGGCCATGCTTTGCATGAAAAATGTGTTGTTTGGCTACATCTTGTGTGAATGGTGTTTCCCGGCGACGGATCTTTTCCGGGTTGGCATGACGGGCAACATGTTCTTGACAATTCAGGAAAAAGAAGCGATAATACACAGCTTGTCTTGAAGTATAGGCAAAACCCCTATACCCGCTTAATCGAAAGGAAACATCATGAAACAAGGTATTCATCCGAACTACCACGAAATCACCGTAACCTGCTCTTGCGGTAACAAATTCACCACCAAATCCGCGATGGAAAAAGACAGCTTCAACATCGAGGTTTGCTCGGAATGCCATCCGTTCTACACCGGCCAACAAAAAATCGTTGACAGCACCGGTCGCGTGGATAAGTTCAACCAAAAATTCGGCAATATGTTCAAACGTTGATTCGGACAGGTTGTTTGCAAAAAGGCTGCTTCGGCAGCCTTTTTGTCGGCTGTCGCCATCGCGGGTGGCGGGTAAAAGCGGCCGTATGATATATAGCCGTTACAATTTAGTTTGATACAGCGTTGCTACGCCTTGCCGTACTATATCTGTACTGTCTGCGGCTTGCTGCCTTGTCTCAATCTAAATTGAAATGACTATATAACGTGAGTTCAGGATAAGTTAAATGCATAGATAATGCAGAAACCTGTGGAAATTCAACAATCTTTCCTCTCTCCCGCTTGTCCTGGCAGAGGAGAGAGTTAGAGAGAGGGCAAAGCCGTTGGAGGAAGAAATATTACTTAAACCCCGAGTGTTTAGCCCTCTCCTCATCCCCTGCGAGGATAAACGGGAGAGGGAGTAAGTTGCTGAAATTCCAATAATTACTCGAAATACTTATCCCGAGCTCACGTTATATAGCGGAACGAATGGCACTTCATGCGGCGTTGCTGGGCCTTGACTTGTATGAATGGCAAGTGGTGGCGCCATATCTTCGGCTTGCTGTCTTGTATCAAAATATTAAGCGGGTTCACCACAATATTTGGATACCCGCTGCATCATGCAGGCACGAAACCGCTATTTGTCCTATAATTCCTGCAACTTTGTTTCCCCGCACGGCTCCTACTTCCATGCTCACCTACACGCCGCCCGAATCCCGCTCTCCTGCCAAAACCCATGAAAAGCCGTGGCTGCTGCTGCTGTTGGCGTTTGCGTGGCTGTGGCCCGGGGTGTTTTCGCATGATTTGTGGAACCCGGCCGAGCCCGCGGTATTTACTGCGGTCGAGGCATTTCTCGACGGCGGCCCTGCCTGGTTGCCGCAGGTGTTGGGGCGGCCTGATTTTTCGGTGTCGCCGGTATACATATGGGTGGCGGCGCTGTTTCAGCGGCTGCTGTCGCCCTGGGCTGCGGATGCGTATTCCGCCAGCCGCTTTGCCAGCGTGTTTTTTACCGCCGTCGGCCTGACCTGCAGCGGCATGGCGGGCTACCGCTTTCTCGGCCGCCATCAGGGGCGCAGCGTGGTGTTGATTCTGATTGGTTGCGTCGGCCTGATTACCATGGCGCATTTCCTCACCGGCCTGTCGGCGGTGTTTGCCGCGCTGGCCATGTGCCTGTATGGCTTTGCGCTGGTGCAGACGCGGGTCATCATGGCTTCGCTGCTGCTGGGCGGCGGCTGGGCATTGCTGTCGGTGACGGCGGGTTTCTTGCTGCCTGCGGCGCTGATGCTGATGGCGCTGGGTTTGCTGGCAAGCGGGCAATGGCGTTTCAAGCGCTATTATATTGTGCTGGTGGGGGCATTTGCCGTGGCGCTGCCGCTGATGCTGGTGTATCCGTTTGCGCTTTACCACACCGATGAAGCGGCATTCCGGATTTGGCAGCAACAGCATCTTTTCGGTGCTTACGGCGGCACGTACACTTTTCAGACGGCCTTTTCACTGGGCTATTACCTGAAAAACCTGCTCTGGTTTGCATTTCCCGCCTGGGCGTTGGCGGTGTGGACGGCCTCGCGGGTGAAGCTGGCGCACGAGCGTTGGGGCGTGCTGGCGCTGGCATGGATAGCTGTGGCGGCGTTGCTGTTGGCATTCAGTCCGCGCCAGTTTCAAGATTATCTGGTGTGGCTGCTGCCGCCGCTGGCTTTGTTGGGCGCTGCGCAGCTTGACGGCTTGCGCCGCGGCGCCGCCGCATTTATCAACTGGTTCGGCATCATGGCTTTCGGCCTGCTGGCGCTGTTTCTGTGGGTGGGCTTTTTTGCCATGAACTACGGCTGGCCTGCCAAGCTGGCCGAGCGTTCGATGTATTTCAGCCCTTATTACACGCCCGATATCAGCATCATGCCGATGATTGTGGCCGGGCTGTTTACGCCGGTGTGGTTGTGGGCGATTACCCGCAGGCATATCCGCGGCCGCCAGGCCGTTACCAACTGGGCGGCCGGCATCACGCTGGTTTGGGCGCTGATGATGACGCTGTTTCTGCCCTGGCTGGATGCGGCCAAAGGCCATGCACCGGTGGTGGCGCAGATGCAGGCAGCGATGCCGTCTGAATGGCATCGGGCGGTGGCAGACGGCAGCAGTTGCGTGAGCGTAGACAGCCATGCGGTCACCGCCCGCATCGTTTGGGCGCAATACGGCACGGTGCCGCTGCATGTCGACGACGCAGGCTGCGAATACCGGCTGGTACAGCAGCCGCGCGACAGTGCTGCCCCCGCAGGCTGGCAAATGCTGTGGCAGGGTGCGCGACCGCGCAACAAGGCGGAAGGTTTCGCATTGTTGAAAAAGGCCGTCTGAACGGGCATGAAACTTTCAGACGGCTCGGGAAATAGCGTAAAATATAGTCGGAGAAATGAGATTCTGATACAAGGCGAGCCAACGCCGTAGCAGAAGCTCATTTCTTCGACTATAGAGGAAAAACTTAATTCCTACTATGGCGTTGCTGCGCCTAGCCGTACTATCTGTACTGTCTGCGGCTTGCTGCCTTGTATTAAAATTAAGTTTTCCCTCTATATAACGCCCAATCTATACGGACACTACCGACATGAGTGAAAACACCTCTGCCCCACACAACGTAGACAGCGTTGAAATCGACAAATTCAGCCAGCTCGCCCACAAATGGTGGGACACCACCGGCGAATTCAAACCCCTGCACGACATCAACCCGCTGCGGCTGGGCTATATCGACGAATTCGGCCAAATCAGCGGCAAAACCGTGCTCGATGTCGGCTGCGGCGGCGGCATCCTCACCGAAAGCATGGCCAAGCTCGGTGCTGCGTACGCTACCGGCATCGATATGGCCGAAAAATCGCTCAAAATCGCCAAACTGCACGCGCTTGACCAAGGTGTGACCAACATCGATTACCGCTGTATCCGCGTCGAAGACCTTGCCGCCGAATCGCCTGCGGGCTTCGATGTGGTCACCTGCATGGAGATGATGGAGCACGTGCCCGATCCCGCGGCCATTGTCGCGGCCTGTGCCAAACTGGCCAAATCAGGCGGCATGGTGTTTTTCTCCACCATCAACCGCAACCCCAAATCCTACCTGCATGCCATTGTCGGCGCCGAATACCTGCTCGGCCTTGTGCCGCGCGGCACGCACGACTGGCAAAAATTCATTACCCCCGCCGAGCTGGCACGCATGTGCCGCGCCGCCGGGCTGGATATTCTCGACAGCCGCGGCCTCGAATACAATCCGCTCACCCGGGTTTATGCCTTGAGCGCCAACACCGATGTCAACTATATGATTGCCTGTCGGAAAATATAGTCGAAGAAATGTGTTCCGGCTGCCCGGCCTGCCGCCTATGGGAATGACGTTTCTGAAAAGTGTCGGGCAGCACTGCCAATCCTGCAGCCCGGGCAGCAGGGTTGGCGGCACAAGGCTATGGCAAAGCGGCGAAGCAACGAAACCGGCTTGCTTTTATGGATGGGTATTAAAACAATTTCTGCGAATCAAGCAGCAGCGTGACAGGACCGTCGTTGCAGAGCGATACCTGCATATGGGTCTGGAAACGGCCGGTTTCGACGGTCAGGCCGTGTTCGCGCAGCATGTCGGCCACGCGCTGATAGAGGGCGTCGGCGGCTTCGGGGCGGGCGGCTTCGGAAAAAGAGGGGCGGCGGCCGTTGCGGGCATCGGCGCAGAGGGTGAATTGCGAGACCAGCAATACCGCGCCGCCGCGGTCTTTCAGCGACAGATTCAGTTTTCCCGCTTCGTCTTCAAAAATGCGCAGATTGGCGGTTTTGTCGGCGATGTAGCGGGCATCGGTCTCGTTGTCGTGTTGCGACACGCCGAGTAAAACCATCAGGCCGTGGCCGATTTTGCCGGCGGTTTCACGGCGGTCGGCTTCAAGGATGTCGACTTGGGCGTGGGTCACTTTCTGGATAACGGCGCGCATGGGTTATACTCGTTTGTGAGAAGTTTGTGATGGTATAGTGAAAAAACTTAATATCTGCTACGGCGTTGCTGCACCCTGCTCAAAGAGGAGGCTTGACTAAGCTGCTGAAGCAGCAAGTCCGCCGCCCCGTACTACCTGTACTGTCTGCGGCTTGCTGCCTTGTATCAAATATTAAGTTTTTCCACTATAGCAGGCCGTCTGAAAGCAGATTTGTTTTCAGACGGCCTGCTTTATTTTTCCGCGCCGCAAACGCGGCAATCAGGGTTTTGTTCAAACGGGAAGCGTTGCCAGTCGTTGGCCAGCGCGTCGTAAATCAGCAATTCGTTGTGCGCGGAATGGCCGATGCCCATCAGCAGTTTCAGCGCTTCAGCGGCCTGGGTGGTGCCGATGATGCCCACGAGCGGGGAGAATACGCCGAATACGGCGCAGGCACCGTCGCTGGCGTTGTCGCCGTCGAAAAGGCAGGCGTAGCAGGGGGCGTGGGGCAGGTCGGGGCGGTAAACGGCAATCTGGCCGTCGAAGCGCACCGCAGCGCCGGAAACCAGCGGCGTGCGGGTGGCGACGCTGGCGCGGTTGACGGCTTGGCGGGTGGCGAAATTGTCGCAGCAGTCGAGCACGATGTCGGCTTCACGCATCAGCGCAATCAGGCGTTGTTCGTCGAGGCGTTCGTTTAAGGCGGTAATGCTGATGCGGCTGTTGACCGCGTTCAGACGGTCTTGCAAGGTTTCGGCTTTGCTGCGGCCGATGTCGGCTTCGGTGAAGGCCACCTGGCGCTGCAGATTGGTGTCGTCGATGCTGTCATCGTCGGCAATGATGAGGCGGCCGACGCCTGCTGCGGCGAGAAACGGCAGCGCAGCAGCGCCGAGGCCGCCGCAGCCGATGACCAACACGGTGGCGTCAAGCAGCTTTTGCTGGCCCTCGATGCTGATTTCGTCGAGCAGCAGGTGGCGGCTGTAGCGCAGCAGGTCGCGGTCGTCCATATCAATAGTTGATGTTTTCGTAGCGGTCGGTAAAGGTGAAGTCGCCGCTTTTGCCGCCGCTTTTTTCTTCGAGGTGGATGTGGGTGAGGGTCATGCTTTTGTCGATGGCCTTGAGCATGTCGTAAATGGTGAGCAGGGCGATGTTGACGCCGGTGAGCGCTTCCATTTCCACGCCGGTTTTGCCTTCGGTGCTGGCGGTGACGGCGGCCTTGACACGGCGCAAATCCATGTCGACTTCGAAATCCACGCGCACGTGGGTGAGTGCGACGGGGTGGCACAGCGGAATCAGAAAGCCGGTCTGCTTGGCGGCCTGGATGGCGGCGATGCGGGCGATGCCGAGCACGTCGCCTTTTTGAGCCGTGCCCTGCGCTACGGCGGCAATGGCTTCCGCGCTCATGTTGATAAAGCCGCTGGCGCGGGCGCTGCGTATGGTGGGGGTTTTGCCGCCGATGTCGACCATGTGGGCTTCGTTGTTTTCATTGAAATGGGTCAGTTCCATCATTTTTTCCTGTAATGTGCCACCTGCATCCGGCAGGCCGTCTGAAAGATTCGGGTATTTTTTGTGGGCAAAGATTGGCAGCAGGCGGGTGTGGAAGCGCTGCCGCATTCGGCTGCGTGCTGTGCGATGCCGAGCCTGATTATTTTAAAAGATTTTTATCCGCGTGCCTATCGGTTGTGGCAGATGCGGCGATTTTATAGTCAATTAAAATAAGAAACGCGTCTGCGTTGTCCCGACTTTCCTTGGCTTGCTTTGTGTGAGTTGACGGTAATGGTTTTTAGGGTGACTGACAAAATCAAAAGAATTTTCAAGGTGGTTTTCAATATTGAAACCAATGCGTCCGTTGGGCATTTAAAAAAGCCGTTGGGGCAATTGTCATAGTTACATGACATTACAGCGGTAGCATGGCAACCAAACAATCGAACTCATAAATTTTGTTGATGACCTGCGCGAAGCTGGATGGCGCGGGCATTACGGGCAACACATACCGCCGTTTAGGCGGATTACTCTATAAAAACCGGCTTTAGGGCTTCCTGAGCCGGGTCAATCCTGTTTCAGACGGCCTGCTCTACTTGGCCGTCTGAACAAACCGGGTTTTTGCACAAAACAGGTCTGCTCCCTATCCTGAACAATGCCTGCAAAAGCCCGAACCATAAAAAACTTAATCAATACTGACTATGAAAACAAATAAGCATCTTTGCCGATTGCCGTTTTGGGCGGTTTTGGCATTATCGGTTGCGCCTGCGCAGGCGGCGGGCGATGTTCAGGCCGAGCGCGAACGCTGGGCGCTGCATGCCCGTGGCGGCGAGCAACAGCTCTCGGAATCGGTGGCGGCGCTGCAAACGCTGTATGGCAGCAGCGGCGATGTCCGCGTACGTGCCGACCTGACCGCGTTGCTGTTGCGCCAGGGGCGCAGCGCCGACGCGCTGGCTCTGTGCAGCGGCTGCCTGCCGGGCGACTACCGCCCCGACGAGTTGGAAAATCTGGCCAAGGCCGCGCGCGACAACAAGCAGTTTGAGCGCGCGCTCGCGCTTTACCAGACCTTGCAGCAAAAAGCGCCGCAGCAGAAAATCGGCTGGCTCGGCGGCGCGCTGGCGGCTGTCGATGCGCGCGAATATGCCGCCGCGAAAACGCATATTGCAGCTTATCGCCAACGCTTTGGCGAAGACGCCGACCTTCGCGCTGCCGAAGATTATCTGCAAAACCAGTCGCAATCACTGGCCGAACGCATCGGCGTGTTGCAGCAGCGGCTGGAGGCGCAGCCGGGCGACCGCGACACTGTGTTGCAACTTTACCGCGCCGCTGCCGGTTTGCAGGTTTATCCGGTGCAGGAAAAGCTGATGGCCGAATATCCGCAATACTTCACGCCGCAAGACCGCCGCTGGCTCACCCATGCTGAAGCAGTGAGCCAGTTGCGTGCGGCCAGAGAGGCCGACAGCCGCAGCGAAGCGCTGCAGGCATTCCGGCGCTTGGGTGAAGTGGCGGCGCAAAGCGAGCCGGGCAGCGATTTATATCTGCGCGCCATGCGCGACCGCATCACGGCGGGGGCGCTTTCGGGTAACCACAAGCAGGCCGTGCGCGACTATGAAACGCTGGCGCAATACGGCGAGCAGCCCGACTATGTGCAGGATGCCTATGCACAGGCGCTGTCGGCGACCGGCAGCCCCAACAAGGCGGGCAGGATTTATCATGCCTTGGTGAAAAAACACGAGCAGGCAGGCGAAGCGGTAGACGCCGAGCTGATTGAAAAAATGGTGCAAAACGATGCCGATTTGGGGCATTATTCGCGCGCCCAATACCATCTGAACACGCTCAGCCCAAACAAAATGAAGCCGGATTTCACCCACACTTCCGAGGTGCGCAATCCCTTCTTCGACCGTCAGTATTTCTGGCAGGCGCGTCTCGAAGCCTGGAACGGCAACATGAAAGGCGCCATCGGGCTGATGGACAATTGGTTGGCCGACCACCCGGCCGACCCGTGGGCGATGATTCTGCGCGGCGAGCTGGCGCAATGGAACGGCCGCAACGATGAAGCCGACAAATGGTTTGCCGAAGCGATGGCATGGCTGCCGCCGGAGAGCCAGGCGTGGGTGCGTACCAACCGCGGCGCCATTTTGATGGACAACGGCAACTGGGCGGGCATCAAGGCCATGGCCGCCGGGATAGACCGCAACAACCCCGATTATGCCGGTTTCTGGCAGCGCTATGACGACGCCCGCGCGGCGCAACTGAGCGTTTCCGGCGGCATCTTCAAAGCCACATCACCGCGTGACAGCGGCAACGAATGGTCGCAGAGCGCCACCCTGTATTCGCTGCGCAGTCAGGGCGGCCATCGCGCCTACATCACCCAGCAAAACGGCTTCGTGCCCAACCACGGCGAAGAATTGCGCCACGGCCGCGTCGGCGTGGGCGGCGAGCTGAGTTTTTATCCGTTCAACATCAATCTCGAAGCGGGGCAGGGCACCCATCTCAACGACAAGGCCTATTTCAATGCCGGGCTGGACTACCGCCTCAATCAGCATTGGTCGTTCAACGCCCGCGCGGCGGTCAACAGCGCCAACACACCCGCCAAAGCATTGAGCCAGGATGTGTACGCCAATGAATACAGCCTCTCTGCCAACTACACCCATTCCGCCGCCACCCGCGCGGGCTTCGGTGCCAGCGTGATGGATTTTGACGATGGCAACCTGCGCCGCGGCGCGTATGCCTGGCTGTCGCAAACCCTGTGGCAGCGCAACCGCTGGAAGCTCGGCGGCTCGCTGTGGGCGGACTACAGCCGCAATGACGATGTGCCTTCCGCCTATTACTACAACCCGAAAAACAGCAAGAGTGCCAGCGGCGATTTGAACCTCTCCTACGCGCTGCCGCTCGACCACAATATCCGCCTCACCCAAAACCTGGGCGCGGGCATGGGGCGCTACTGGCAGGCCGGGCAGGATGCCGAAAACACCTGGGTGGTGAAATACGGCCACGACTGGAGCCTCGGCAAGCGCGTGGAGCTTTCCTATGAAGCCGGGCGCAAAAAAGCCATTTACGACGGCGATGCCGAATACCAAAACTTCGGCAACGTCGGCCTGAACGTGCGTTTCCAATAATTGAAGAGGCCGTCTGAAACATGAAATTCAAATCCCTGATTATCGCCGCCGTGTTCGGCCTGTTGGGCGCAACCGCCCAAGCAACGGAATGGACGACAAACCCAAGCAGCCAAGCCGAAGTGCGCTACGGCGCACTGTGTTACCACGATGTGGTGGACGAAACCCGCCCGCCGGTCGAGCTTGACGACGTGCAGGCCGAAGGTGACTTGCAGCGCCGTTATTTTCCGCAAACCATGACGGTGCAGAAAATCGTGGCGCATTTCAACTGGCTCAAGGCCAACGGCTACACGCCGGTGAGCTGGCAGCAGATTCTCGATGCGCGCGCAGGCCGCGCCGCCCTGCCGGAAAAGCCGGTGTTGCTGACCTTTGACGACGGTTATGAGAGCTTTTACCGGCTGGTGTATCCGCTTTTGCAGGCTTATCAGTTTCCGGCGGTGTTTGCGCTGGTCACCGGCTGGATGGATACGCCCGCAGGCGGCACGGTGGTGTATGGCAACACTAAACTGCCGCGCAGCGCTTTTGTGAGCTGGGCGCAGGTGAAGGAAATGCACGACAGCGGCCTGGTGGAAATCGCCTCACACACCCACAACCTGCACCGCAGCCTACCGGGCAATCCTTTCGGCTCGCAGTTTGCCGCGGTGTTGTCGGGCAATTACCAAAACGGCCGCTATGAAACCGAAGCCGAATACCAAAAACGCCTACGCGACGATTTCCGCCGCTCCGCCGATTCGATTGCCCGCCACACCGGCCAGCGCCCGCGCGTGATGGTGTGGCCTTACGGGCAGTTTAACCACACCGCCGAAAAAATCGCCCGCGAAGAAGGCTTCGACAGCGATTTCACCCTCAACGACAGCCAGCTCAACACGGCGGGCGACCAGCGCCAGGGGCGCGAGCTGATTGACCAGGAAACCCGCCTCGATTTCCTGAAAACCTATCTCGACGGCAATATCTACCGGCCGCAGGTGCAGCGGGTGGTGCATGTCGATCTGGATTATGTCTACGACCCGGATCCGGCGCAGCTGGAGCACAATATCGACAAACTGATTCAGCGCATCGCCGATTACGGCATCAGCACCGTTTACCTGCAGGCGTATGCGGATGACGACGGCAAGGGTGTGGCCGAAGCGGTGTATTTCCCCAACCGCCACATCAAAATGAAGGCCGATTTGTTCAGCCGCGTGGCCTGGCAGCTGATGACCCGCGCCGGGGTGAAAGTGTATGCGTGGATGCCGATGATGGCGTTTGATTTCGGCGAGGGGCACGATTACATCACCCATCATCAAACCGGCCGTCCCGACCCGCAGCATTATCTGCGCCTGTCGCCCTACAACGCCGCCAACCGCGCCAAAGTGGCCGACATTTACCGCGATTTGGCCTTCCACAGCCGCTTTAACGGCATATTGTTTCACGACGACGGCTTCCTCACCGACTTTGAAGGCAACACCGGCCGCCAAACCGAAACGCTGGCCGAAGCGGGCGGCAAAACCGACGACCTGATTGCTTATTCAGACGGCCTCAAACAGGCCACGCTGGACTATAGCTTCAACGGCTCCGACATGCTCAAAACCGCCCGCAATATCTACGCCGGTGTGGTGATGGATCCGCAGGCGGAAAAATGGTTTGCGCAAAGCCTGCCGAAATTTACCGCCGCTTATGATTACACGCCGATTATGGCCATGCCGTATATGGAGCATGAAACGCCGATTACGCCTGCCGAGGCGCAGGCATGGCTGAAAAAGCTGGTGGGCGAAGTGAAGGCAAGCGGCGTGCCGTTGGAAAAAACCATTTTCGAATTGCAAACCAGAAACTGGCGCACCAAACAGCCCGTGCCAAGCAGCGAGCTGGCCGGCTGGATGCAGCTTTTGAAGCAGGAAGGCATCCGCAACACCGGCTATTACCCGGATGATTTTCTCAACGACCATCCCGATACCAAAGTGCTGCATCCTTATTTCTCGATGAAACGATAAGCCGCCCATGTTTTCAGACGGCCTCTATCAAGGCCGTCTGAAAAATACAGAGAGAATATCAAGCATGACTTTACATTGGTATGAATATTTAGGCATTTTCGTGATGCTGTATCCCGGCGTGATGGCGGTGTATTGGACCATCTCCGGCATCTTGTATTTCGTTTTTTTTGAAAACCATGCCGAAGACCCGGATTTCGACTACAGCGACCGCCCCGAGATGCCGATGGTGAGCATTCTGGTGCCCTGTTACAACGAAGAAGACAACCTCGACGATTCGATTCCGCACCTGCTCAAGCTGAATTATCCCAACTATGAGCTGGTGTTTATCAACGACGGCAGCCGCGACAAAACGCTGGAAATCATCCGCCGCTGGGAAGCGCGGCAGCCCGGCAAAATCGTGGCGCTGACGCAGGAAAACTCGGGTAAGGCCGCAGCCATGAACCACGGCCTGATGAAATCGCGCGGCGACTACATCGTCGGCATCGACGGCGATGCGGTGCTGGATTACTACGCGCTCGACTATATCGTGCAAACGCTGGAAGCCAACCCCATGCTCGGCGCGGTTACCGGCAACCCGCGCGTGCGCAACCGCAGCACCGTGCTCGGCAAGCTGCAAGTGGCCGAATTCAGCTCGATTATCGGCCTCATCAAGCGCTCGCAAAGCATCATGGGCACGCTGTTTACTGTGTCGGGCGTGATTGTGGGGCTGCGCAAAAGCGTGATTATGAAGGTGGGCGGCTGGAGCACCAACATGATTACCGATGATATTGATGTGAGCTGGAAAGTGCAGACCGGCGGCTACAACATCGCCTACGAGCCGCGCGCCTTGTGTTGGGTATTGATGCCCGAAACCATCCGCGGCCTCTACAAACAGCGACTGCGTTGGGCACAGGGCGGCGCGGAAGTGATTCTGAAATATTTCGGCCAGGTGTGGCGGCTGAAGAATTTCCGCCTGTGGCCGCTGTATCTCGAATATGTGATTACGCTGGTGTGGGCGTATTCGATGTTTGCCATGATGGCCATCGGTTTTTATCAGGGCATCCGCTACGACACCTTTAATTTCCATCCGTTTGAAGTGGCCAGCGTGATTACGCTGGTGATGTTCACCATCCAGTTTTCCGTGAGCATGGCCATCGACAACCGCTACGAAAAAGGGCTGTGGCGCTACTTCACCAGCTGCATCTGGTATCCGTATGCCTTCTGGCTGATTAACAGCCTCACGCTGGTACACGGCCTGCCCAAAGCGATTTTCCGCAACAAAAACAAAAAAGCGGTGTGGGTCAGCCCCGACCGCGGTGTGCAATAACAACTGACTGAAAAAAAGAAAGGAATCGGCATGATTGACAATTCATTGCGCGAGCAGATGGTGATCGACAAGGCACGTACCCGCAATTATAAAATCACCGTCAAAAGCTGGGTGGTGATGATGATTACCTGGTCGCTGTGGCTGTATGCGCTGTATCACCTCGGCAACAAATACGAATCGCTGCTCAACCGCCCGTTTGCCGGCAGCTGGACGTTTCTTGACGTGCTCGAGGCCGTGAGCATCATTTTGCTGCTGCAACTGAATTTCCTGTTTGTATGGTCGATTATCGTGCAGCAGCGGGTAAAGTCGATTCACCGTAGGAAATAAGGCCGAGACCTTTGCAAAATTCTTCTGCCTGTCGCACCCGCGTAGGCGGGTGCCTAGTGCAAAGCGCCGCTTTGCTTGTCTGCTTGTTTTTCTGATTCCAAAAAACCAAGATGAATCTTGAGGTTGTGAAATTCCATGGCTGGCAAGCTTGAGCTGAAGCTGCGCTTCAGACCGGGCACCCGCCTACGCGGGTGCGACGGTTATTTTTTGCAAAGGTCTCAGGCCGGTAAAAGCTTGGCCAAAATGTGGGCTAAGCCCACGCTACTTGCTGTGCAGGAATAAGTCTGGCGGGCAGGGGAATTTTGCAAAATCAAGGCCGTCTGAACGCTTTCAGACGGCCTTGGGTTTTATAGTCGCTCCGTTAGTTTGATACAGCGTTGCTGCGCCTAGCCGTACTATATAGTCGAAGAAATTAGTTTCTGCTACGGCAAGGCGTAGCAACGCCGTAGCAGATATTAAGTTTAACCACTATAACTGTACTGTCTGCGGCTTGCTGCCTTGTATCAATCTAAATTGAAACGACTATACAAGCCGGATTTACTGTTGCGCCTCTGCGGCGGCTTCGTTCATCATGCTGTTCATCTGCTCGCTGATGCCCTGCAAATCCATCAGCCCCAACTGGCCGAACAACGTCAGCAGCAAGGCGCCCGCCACCATCAGCAGCAACAGATAAACCACATAGCCGAGCATGACCCGCAGCCCCGATACCTGCCCCATTTTGATAAAGCCGATGGCCTGCACCCAGAATATCCACACTTGCCAGAAGAGGGCGATAAAGCCCAGCGCGGGCAGGTAAAACATCGCCAGCGCGGGCACCACCAGCGCTTCCGAGGCCAAAACAAAGCCCCACAGCGGCAGCCGCTCCGCGCCGTAATAGCCGAGCGTGGTGCGCATCACATGTCCGAGCAGCAGCCATTTCAGCGCAGTCAGCGCCACCGCAAACGCAATCACACCGGCGCTGTTGCCAAACACCGGCGCCATGCCCGCCGCGTTGACCAGGCCAATCAGCAGCAACACGGCGGCAATGGTGGGCAGCGTGTAGCGGTAGTCGGCAGGATGTTTGTAGCGCAGGCGCAGGATGTCCCACATATCGCGTAATAATTGAATCAGCATCAGTCGAATACCACCGTTTTGTTGTTGTAAGAGAGCACGCGGCTTTGCAAATGCCATTTCACCGCGCGGGCGAGCACGATTTTTTCAAGGTCGCGGCCTTTTTCCACCAAGTCGGCGACATCATCGCGGTGCGACACGCGGGTCACTTCCTGTTCGATAATCGGGCCTTCGTCGAGTTCGCTGGTTACATAATGGCTGGTTGCGCCGATGAGTTTCACGCCGCGCGCGTGGGCGCGGTGGTACGGTTTCGCGCCGTCAAACGCAGGCAGGAAACTGTGGTGGATGTTGATGACCTGATTAGGGTATTTCTCCACAAACAAAGGCGACAAAATCTGCATATAACGCGCCAACACGATGGTATCGACGTCCGCTTCTTCCAGCAAGGCAAACTGGCGCGCCTCGGCTTCGGCCTTGTTGTCTTTGGTGAGGACGATGTGGTGGAACGGAATGCCGTGGCTCTCGACCAAATCGCGCACCGATTCGTGGTTGCCGATCACCAGCGGAATCTCGCAGTTCAATTCGCCGATGCGGTGGCGGTGCAAAAGGTCGGACAGGCAATGCTCGTATTGCGAAGTAAACAAAGCCACGCGGCGGCGCGTGTGCGAAAAATGCACCTGCCAGCGCATACCGAAAGCGGCGGCCACCGGCGCAAACGCATTTTCAATCGCCTCGCGGCTTTGCAGGGTAAAGCCCTGCATATCCCATTCGACGCGCATCAAAAACAGCTTTTCTTCGGCATCTTCATGCTGGTCGGCGTGGATAATGTTGCCGTTGTGTTCCAGCAAAAACAAAGAAATGGCGTGCACCAAACCTTGGCGGTCGGGTGCGATAATCAATAGGGTGGCGGTGTGTTTGGAGGGGTCGGTCATGATGCGGAATTCTGTTGAGTCAAAAAATGCACGCTTGCGGCGCGGACAAAGGGTTTATTGTAGCGGAAATTGAATCAGGCCGTCTGAAAATTGAGGTCTTTGCAAAACCTCCTGCCCGTCGCACCCGCCTGCGCGGGTGCGACGGTTGTTTTTTGCAAGGTTCTCAATCTTTCTTTCAGACGGCCTCTGCCTTTTATATCTGAATCGTAATGAAAATCGGGCGTGGAAAAACGCGTGCAGGTTTCCATTATTCATTCCGATGCTCAATGCAAGACATATACGTTAAAAGGCCGTCTGAAACAGCGGCAACTGCTTTCAGACGGCCTTTTCAATCCGAAAACCATCAGGCTTGCCGGTCGTGCAGTTCCGCTGCGTGCAGGGTGTTTTCCAGCAGGGTGGCGATGGTCATCGGGCCGACGCCGCCGGGCACGGGGGTAATCATGCCGGCACGCTCTTTGGCGATGTCGAATTCCACGTCGCCGCAGAGTTTGCCGTTGTCGAGGCGGTTGATGCCGACGTCGATGACCACTGCGCCGGGTTTGATCCATTCGCCTTTGACGAAGTTGGGAATGCCTACGCCCGCGACCACGATGTCGGCGGCGGCCACTTCTTCGGCCAGGTTTTGGGTTTTGCTGTGGCAGATGGTGACGGTGGCGCGCGCGAGCAGCAATTCGAGCATTTGCGGACGGCCGACGATATTGGATGCGCCCACCACCACGGCTTTTTTGCCTTCGGGGTTGATGCCGTAGGCTTCGAGCAGGGTCATCACGCCTTTGGGGGTGCAGGGGCGCATCAGCGGCATTTTCACTACCAGGCGGCCGACGTTGTAGGGGTGGAAACCGTCGACGTCTTTGTGCGGCAGGATGCGCTCGAGCACGGCCTGGCTGTCGATTTGCTTGGGCAGCGGCAGTTGTACCAAAATGCCGTCCACTTCGGCATCGGCGTTGAGTTCGTCCACCAGTTTGAGCAAATCTGCCTGGGCGGTGTCGGCGGGCAATTCGTAAGAGCGGGATTGGAAGCCGACTTTTTCGCAGGCGATTTTTTTGTTGCGCACATACACGGCGCTGGCGGGATCGTCGCCCACCAATACCACGGCGAGGCAGGGCGTGTGCAGGCCGGCGGCTTGGCGCTCGGCGACTTTTTCGGCCACCATTTGCAGGCGTTGTTGGGAAACTTCTTTACCGTTAATCAGTTGGGCGGTCATGGCAATCTTTCTGAATGCGGAATGGGTAGGAAAGCTACGGCGGCCATTATCGCATTTTTAGGCGGTTTTTTCATCTGTGGTAAAACGGTGGCCTGCATTTGGTGGCAGTTTGTCGCTTGGTGCCGCTTTTGGCCGGATGCTTTGAAATGCGGTGTAAGTGATGGATAACAGGCCGTCTGAACATGGCACCGCCGGATAAATTGTCTGACAAAATAGCAGGGTAACAATATTTTGGCCGATTTTTGCGGCGGAGGTGTTGACGTTTTTCTATGGCGCAGGTATAGTTCGCTTCTCTCGTCGGGGCGTAGCGCAGCCTGGTTAGCGCACCTGTTTTGGGAACAGGGGGTCGTGAGTTCGAATCCCACCGCCCCGACCAGTCGACGTTCCTAAATGATTCGACGAGAGTAGCACGATACGACACAAGGTAGGGCGCCCGTAGCTCAACCGGATAGAGCACCCGCCTTCTAAGCGGGCGGTTACAGGTTCGATTCCTGTCGGGCGTGCCAAAAATACAGTTTCTTTTGTGGTGGCTATAGCTCAGTTGGTAGAGCCCCGGATTGTGATTCCGGTTGTCGTGGGTTCGAGCCCCATTAGCCACCCCAAGCATTTAAAACGCCGTTCAGCCATGAACGGCGTTTTTATTGCGGCCGCTTCAAAAAAATCACCTGAAATTGTAAAAAAATGTTATGATTATTTGCATTTTGCATTTTGCATTTTATAATTTTTCCTGTTATCAAAATATAAAGGACGAATCATGAATTGGCGTAAATGGCTGGCCGTGCTTTCAGTGTCGGCGGCGGTATTTCTGTCGGCTTGCGGCGAAACGGCAACAGCGGAGAATTATTTCGACCAAGCGGTGTTGAATACCAATCAAATCAACAGCAGTGCTTCCCGCTATTTCAATCGGGTGGAGCAGCATCGCCAAAACGGGCAGTTGAAGGTTTACGACGAGCAAAACAAGCAGATGGTGCCGACTGATTCGGTGGAAGCCTATGTGAAGCAAAACAATACCTATTTCAAGCAGAATGTCGACAAAGTGGAAAAATTGCCGGAAACCGACGAAACCCGCGCGATGTTGCAGCAGTCGTTGGCGGTATTCCGCGGCGCATACGATGTGTATGAGCAAGACTACCTCGACATCGCCCGTAAAATAGATGCCGGTGCGCCCAAGGCTGAAATCGATGCCGCCATTCAGGCTGCGGATGCCAAGTTGCAAGCAGTGGGTGAAGAGCGGAGCAAATTGATCGAATTGGCCAAGCCGTATGCGGAAAAGCACAAAATCAATGTGAAGTGGTAAATCCGCCGCTATCATGAATCAAGGCCGTCTGAAACCGTGTTTCAGACGGCCTTGATTGTTTAAATGCCGCCGCTTCGGTATCATGACAGTCATATTTCTTTCTGAAAGCCGACATCATGCAAAACTGGCCGCTGCCCGACTTCGAACACAAAATCTGCCCGCCCGACATGCTCGCGGAAAAGCTGGCTGCGCTGCCGCGCCCGCTGGTGTTTACCAACGGCTGTTTCGATATTCTGCACCGTGGCCACGTCACCTATTTGGCGCAGGCGCGGGCAACGGGGGCGGCGCTGGTGTTGGCCTTGAATACTGATGCGTCGGTGCGCCGTCAGGGCAAGGGCGATGACCGCCCCATCAATCCGCTGGAAAACCGTGCCGCCGTGGCTGCTGCGTTGGCGAGCGTGGACTTGGTGACCTGGTTTGACGACGACACGCCCGCCGCGCTGATTGAGCGGGTCAAACCCGATATTCTGATTAAAGGCGGCGACTGGGCGGTGGAAAACATTGTAGGCGCATCGGAAACGCTGGCGCGCGGCGGCAAAGTTTATTCGATTCCCTTTTTACATCAAACCTCTACCACCAAAACGCTGGCGAAAATCCGCGCTGCCGAGGCGGCAAAATGAGCGTGATGCAGCCGCGCCATTGGCAACTGTTGGCCGCGCTGGCCGACGGCATGCCGCAGCATGTGTTTGCACTCAGCCAGTTGGCGGGTGTCAAAACGCAGCAGATTAATGGCTTGTGGCAGCAGATGCCGCCGCACATCCGCGGCCTGTTGCGCCAACACGACGGCCAATGGCGGCTGGTGCGCCCGCTGGCGGTGCTGGATGAAGCCGATGCGCGCCATATCGGCGCCAAACACGGCTTTCAGACGGCCTTGTTGCACGAATGCAGCTCCAGCAACGATGTGATTCTCGATGCCGCCAAACATTCGCCCGACAACACCCACCGCATGCTGGTGATTGCGCACCAGCAAAGTAAAGGGCGCGGGCGGCAGGGCAAAAGCTGGCACAACCGCCTCGGCGAATGCCTGATGTTCAGCTTCGGCTGGGCGTTTGACAAGCCGCAGCACGAATTGGGCGCGCTGGCGCTGGTGGCGGCATTGGCTTGTCACCGTGCTTTAAACGGCATCGGCGTGGCTGCGCAAATCAAGTGGCCGAACGATTTGGTGGTCGGGCACGACAAACTCGGCGGCATTCTCATCGAAACCGTGCGCAGCGGCGGTAAAACCGTCGCCGTGGTGGGTATCGGCATCAATTTCGTGCTGCCCAAAGAAGTGGAAAACGCCGCTTCGGTGCAGGCACTGTTGCAGACGGCGGCCAAACCGGGCGTGGCTGTCGGCGCTCTTTTGGATGCGTTGCTGCACGAGCTTGCCGCGCTGCTGCCGCAGTTTGAACAACACGGTTTTGCCCCGCTGATGAGCGCCTATCGGCAGGCCAACCGCGACATCGGCCGCCGGGTATGCTTGTTGCAAAACGGCAACGTGATGGACGAGGGCGAGATGGCGGGCGTCACCGAACACGGTGCCTTGCGCCTGCAAACGGAAAACGGCGAAAAACTGGTGGTAAGCGGAGAAATCAGCCTGCGGCCGGATGAGCGGAAAGCAACGGCTGCCCCGCCGCCGAGCGGCCGCTGTCTTTTGCTCGACGGCGGCAACAGCCAGCTGAAATGGGCATGGGCGGAAAACGGCGAAATTATCCGCAGCGGGCGCGCGCCTTATCGGGATTTGGCGCAACTGGGCGCAGAATGGCAGCAGCTTTCAGACGGCCGGGTCAGAATCATCGGCTCCGCCGTGTGCGGCGAGGCCAAAAAAGCCCAAGTGGCGGCGCAACTGCCGCAGCCGATCGAATGGCTGACCTCGATGCCGCAGGGCTTGGGCATCCGCAATCATTACCGCAATCCGGCCGAACACGGCGCCGACCGCTGGTTTAATGTGCTCGGAAGCCGCCGTTTCAGCCGCAATGCCTGCGTGGTGGTCAGCTGCGGCACGGCAGTCACCATCGATGCGCTCACCGACGACCAGCACTATCTCGGCGGCACCATCATGCCCGGTTTCCATCTGATGAAAGAGGCGATGGCGCTGAAAACCGCCAACCTCAACCGCCCCATCGGCAAGGTTTACCCTTTCCCCACCACCACTTCCAACGCGCTCGCCAGCGGCATGATGGATGCCGTTTGCGGCTCGGTATTGCTGATGCACGCGCGGCTGCAGGAAAAAGTGGGCGCGGGCAAACCGGTGGACGTGGTGATTACCGGCGGCGGCGCGGTCAAAGTGGCGCAGGCTTTGCCAGTGTCATTTAGTTTGGACAATACGGTAAAAATTGTAGATAATCTCGTGATTTACGGATTACTCAACTGGATTGAACAAGCATGAAATGGCTGTTTGCCGTATTGGTGGCGTTAAACATCATCGTATTCGGGGGCATGGTGGCAGGGCGTGTGGCGGAAAAACAAAAAACCGTGATTGCGCCTGCCGTGCCGATGGTCAGCGGCACGCAGGAATTGCGCGCGCCGACGGCGGTATACCAACACATTGAAGAAACCGAAGCTTCGTCACCCGAATGGGTGAGCGGCGAAGTGGCCGCCATGCCGGAAGCAGCCTCGGATGCCGGGCCGGACGAAGCCGCCGAACGTGAGAAAAAAGCCCGCGAAGAAAAGCTGGCGCGCGAGAAAAAAGCCCGCGAAGAACGCGAAAAACGGGCGCAGGCGCAACAAGAAGGCGCGCCTGCCGCAGCAGCGGGGCAGGGCGGCCAATGCCATGCCACCGCCAGCGTGACGCTGGATGAAGACGACTACCACCGCATCAAGGGTTTGCTCAACAAATGGCCGCACGCGGCTACCCGCACGGTAGAAAAACGCCAGGCGCCCGCCAAAAAAGCCGCCGCCCCGGCCAAAAGCTATCGCGTGCTGCTGCCTTCCGGTGGCGATGCCATTGCGCAGCTGGACAATTTGGCCGCCCAAGGCTTTACCGGCTCGCTTCACAACGGTGAAATCAGCGTCGGCGTGGTGCGCAGCAAATCGGCGGCGCAGGTGCTGATGTCGCGGCTCGCAGGCGCAGGCTTCGGCGGCGCGCGCGTCAGCGAGCAGGAGGAAAGCAGCGCCGTCGGCGGCGACAGCAGCCTGAGCGTATCGCGCATGCAGGTCTTGTTTATGTCGGTAGACGACAAAGACGCCCGGGCGATACAGGCAGTGGTGGGCAAATACGGTCGTTTGAACCGCAACGCCTGCCGTTGACGGCATAAAATCATGTGGGGCTGAGGCCTTGGCAACGACCTTTTACTATAGTCGGAGAAATGAGATTTTGATGCAAGGCGAGACAACGCCGTAGCAGAAACTAATTGCTTCGGCTATAAATTGAAACGACTATACTGTCCGAAATAACCTCAGAGGCCGTCTGAAAGCTTTCAGACGGCCTTGAAAACACCCGACCCGCTGTTTCAGGCAGCGGGTCGGGTGTTTTTCGGTTTTGAGTATTTGAGGGGGAATTTCCATGCAGCGTATAGGCACACTCCGTGTCGGGAATTATAAACGGGGAATACGGTGTTTAATGGCCTTGAGTTGGATGACTGTCGGCTGAGAGTCATTATAAGCGAATAATAATAATTATCAATAAAAATATTAAAAAGCAGGCAAAGTTTTTTGTTAACTGCATTATTTTAAAAGGGATATTGTTTGTTTTTACGTGCGGGAATATGAGGCCGAGACCTTTGCAAAATTCCCCTACCCGCGTCGCACCCGCGCAGGCGGGTGCCCGGAGCAAAGCCTGGCTTTGCTTGTCCGCTCATGGTTTAAATTTCAAAACACAATATAAATTAAAAGCTTGGCAATTGATAGGGCTGCCGGGTTTAAACTGAAGCTGTGCTTCAGACTGGGCACCCGCCTACGCGGGTGCGACGGTTATTTTTTTTGCAACGGTCTCAGGCCGTCTGAACGCAGCGTTCAGACGGCCTGTATGCCAGGGGTTTCCTGATGCCATATATCATCATCTTTTTCGCGTTAAAAGCACACCTGCTGCGTTGAAAACGAAGTTTCTGCGAAGTTATAGTCGTTTCGTTAGATTGAGACAAGGCAGAAAGCCGCAGACAGTACAGGTAGTACGGCAAGGCGCAGCAGCGCTGTATCAAACTAACGGAACGGCTATAAAATGCCCGCAAGGTAGCCCAACCTTGCTGTGCTTTGGCTGGTTTTACTGGCGCAGCGTGTGAAACCGCCTTCTTTGAGCAGCCTTGCATCTGCATTTTCAGGAACAAAAATCCCCTCATAAGCAACACCGCTGCGCTGTCAGGAAATCTTAGCCGCGTAATGCCCCGATAAACAAACCCAATCGGGCGGCAGATGGCGGGCAAATCCCGTATAATCGGCCTATTCCGATTTGATTCAAGGCTTCCGCCATGCAGCAGACTTACCAAGCCGTTGCCCGCGACCTGCTCGCCGCCAACCAGCTTTCTCCCGAAATCCTCGCTCAAAACCTGGCGCTGATCGGCGGCCACCGCGTTGATTATGCCGATATTTACTGCCAGCGCACCGCATTCGAGAGTTGGCATTTGGAAGAGGGCATCGTCAAATCGGGCAGTTTCCAGATCGATCAAGGTGTCGGCGTGCGCGCGGTGGCGGGTGAGAAAACCGCCTTTGCCTATGCCGACAGCCTGCATCCCGATTCCATCCGCCGCAGCGCCGAAGCCGTGCGCATGATTGCCGCCGCCGGGCTAGAAGCGCGTGCGCAGATTCCTGCGCCGCGTTACGGCAAGCCCGTGCATGCCGTTGCCAATCCCATCGCCAGCCTTGATTCCGCCGCCAAAGTCGCCTTGTTGAACAAAGTCGAAGCGCTCGCTAAAGCCGCCGACCCGCGCATCGTGCAGGTGATGGCGGGGCTGACCTGCGAATACGATTTGGTTTACATCGCCCGTTTGGACGGCAAACACAGCGCCGACATCCGCCCCTTGGTGCGCCTTTCCGTCAACGTGATTGCCAAGCAGGGCGAGCGGCGCGAACAGGGCAGCGCGGGCGGTGGCGGCCGTTTCGATTTGGCCTATTTCGATGAAAAGCTGGTCGAAGAATATGTAAATACCGCCGTCAAACAAGCGCTTACCAACCTCGAAGCCCGCCCCGCCCCCGCAGGCGCGATGACGGTGGTGCTCGGCAACGGTTGGCCGGGCGTATTGCTGCACGAAGCCGTCGGCCACGGCCTCGAAGGCGATTTCAACCGCAAACAAACCAGCGCATTCGCAGGCCGCATCGGCGAGCGCGTGGCCGCCAAAGGCGTGACCGTGGTCGATCAGGGCGACATCGCCGACCGCCGCGGTTCGCTCAATATCGACGACGAAGGCAACGAAACCCGCCGCACCGTGTTGATCGAAGACGGTATTCTCGTCGGCTACCTGCAAGACGAAACCAACGCCCGCCTGATGAACACCGAAAGCACCGGCAACGGCCGCCGCGAAAGCTATTCCGCTGCCCCGATGCCGCGCATGACCAACACCTTTATGGAAAACGGCGGCCACGACCCCGAAGAAATCATCGCCTCCATCGACAAAGGCCTCTATGCCGTCAATTTCGGCGGCGGTCAGGTTGACATCACCAGCGGCAAATTCGTCTTTTCCGCCTCCGAAGCCTGGTGGGTGGAAAACGGCAAATTGCAATATCCGGTGAAAGGCGCGACCATCATCGGCAACGGCCCCGAAGTGTTGAAACACGTTTCCATGATCGGCAACGACACCGCCCTCGACACCGGCGTGGGCGTGTGCGGCAAAGATGGCCAAAGCGTCCCCGTCGGCGTGGGCCAGCCGACCTTGCGCATTGATGCCGGACTGACCGTGGGTGGGAGTGAAGTGTAAGCACTGTAAGCACTGTAAGCAGATAATCGACAAACAAAGGCCGTCTGAAACCGAATTAAAGGGTTTCAGACGGCCTTGTCTTGTTTATTGTGCATGTATTGCCCAGTGGCCGAGTAAGGGCTTGATACAGATGGGTAGCGTGGGCTTTGCCCACGTTTTGGGTTCCATTTCGGAATCGGAATTTCAGACGGCCTGCGCTGATTTCGCGGGCAACGCATAGGTAGGTACGGTTAACGAGCGTAGGTTGGGTTGTAAACCCAACATTTCAGACGGTCTGATACTTTTTTGTTGGGTCTAGACCCAACCTACGCTTGCTGATTTCGTGGGCAGAGCCCACGCTACGGAAACGCTACTGTTTCAGCCTTGCAGCGCTTGATATACTTGCGCAATGTCGAACATATTATGCACGGAAATGAATTTTTTCGTTGCAACGTCAATGGTAAAAATAGAGGTTGCAGGCAGGGAAATGCTGTCTGCCCCGTTTTTGAACCAATAAGACGGCAGCGCGGTTGAAGCCACCGTTACGCTGTGGGTGCGGGCGGGTTCGAGGTCTTCGGGCACAATGTCGCCGAGTAACGGCATTGCCCAAATTTCAATTCGGGCGTGTTTGATTTTTTCAAGCGCGGTGGAGAAGCCTGCGGTAAATTCCCGAATGGCATTTACGCCCATAATCGCAGGGTCGGCATTGAATTTCAGGGTGGAATCCGGCGCATCCAGATATAAATCAGCAAGACGGTCGGGCTCTTGTGAATCTACTGCATCGTAATAGGCTTGTACGGTATCAATGATTTCTGTGGCGGTTAAGGTGTTATTATTCATTACATTTCCTGTTGCGGTTGGGAGGGTTTTCATAGGCGGGGCATCCCGCTCCAGGGTATATTCGCACAAATTTAGCGAATCGCGCGGTATATGGCAACGCTGTTTGTACAGTTGATTTTTATGAATTCAATCAATGAAATCTATTTCTTGTGAAATGCTTAGTCAACCAGTAGCGTGGGCTTTGCCCATGTTTTGGATTCAATCTTGATGCCGGGCTTTCAGACGGCCTGCGGTGATTTCGCGGGCAAAGCCCACGCTACTGGTTGAAATTCAAGCTGAATCATAAGATTGTGCATTGTCGAAGCTGGCAAGTTTAAGTTGAAGCTTTGCTTCAGACTGGGTAGCCGCCTGCGCGGGTGCGGCGGTTGTTTTTTGCAAAGCCCTCGCTACGGATGTTTGGATACAAAGAGGCCGTCTGAAAGCGGCTTTCAGACGGCCTGCCCCTTTATCTGAAAAAACTTGCATCGAATGGCAATCTGTAAGATGCTGAAACACATATAGTCGGAGAAATGAGTTTCTGCGGCGTTGGCTCGCCTTGTCGTACTATAGTGGAAAAATTTACTCTAATACAAGGCAGCAACCCGAAGACAGTACAAGTAGTACGGGGCGGCGGACTTGCTGCTTCAGCAGCTTAGTCAAGCCCCCTCTTTGAGCAGGGCGCAGCAACGCAGTAGTAGGGCAAGTTTTCCCTCTATACTGGCGCAAAGACGGCAGCAGCGGGCTGGTGCCGGATGCAGAGGTTTACCGGCAGCTGTCGGACAGGCTGAAGAAAATCAGGCCAATCGATGCGGCGGCCTACCGGCAGCTGTCGGAAATGCTGCAGAAAATCAGGCAGACCGTTGCCGACAGACCTTAGGGGAAACCACCATGAAAAAAAACTTGCCTGCCCTGATGCTGCCGCTGTTGCTGGCGGCTTGCGCTTCATCACCCGCACTGCCCGCGCAGGCAGACCATCCCTTGAAAAGCCTTCAGGAAAGCTGGGAGCAGATGCAGCCGCGCTACGGGGTTTTGGCGGTGCCGGCCGATCCGGCGTGCGACTACGACCCTGCCAGCCGCTTCGGCCTGCTGGACGATGACGGCAGCTGGCTGCTGCCGCCGCAATATTCGCTGCTGTATCCCTTGAGTTATGACAACACCGCTTTCCAGCCGCAAGCGCTGGCGCGCCTGCAAACGCTGTATCTGGCTGCCACAGAGCCGATACGTGTGGATAAACAGGCCTATGTCAGCGAGTATTGTGTGGATTATGCCAAAGCGCAGGGTAACACCGTGTATCCGTTGGCGGGCGTCATCAACCAGCGGGGAGAATGGCTGGTGGAGCCGTCGCTCAAGATTGAAAACATGGGACGCCAAACGGAAATACACCGGCTGTTGGCGCAACGGTTTCCCGACGAGCTGCAACTTGCCACCGCAACCGAAGCAGATGACTGGCGCAGGTTGAACGAAAAACTGGCGCAGCAATATGAGGGCATGTATCTGGATATTCCCCGTACAGAAAGCGGCACGGCGGTTTTCGTGCAAGGCGGCGGCGAGCCGCAGATGCGCTACGGCCTGATTCGGCAAAACGGCAGCTGGGTTGTCAGCCCGCAGGAGGCACAGTGGCGGGGCTATACGCAGATACAGGCAGCGAATGCGCTGTCGGCCTTGAAGCAGCCGCTTTATGTGTTCGGAGTCGAAAAAAACGGCGACCGCTGTTTCGGCATGCTCAATGGGCAGGGAGAGGAAGTGCTGCCGGCCGATTTCGGGCGCTTTTATAGAGTAAGCGACCAATCAGGCGGTGTACGGGTGGCCGTATCCCTTTGCGACGGCAGCCGCAAGGGTTTTATCAGCCAACAGGCGGACGGCAGCTGGCAGTGGCTGTTTACGCTGCCGCAGGCTTACGAACACCTGGATATTGCTTCGGACATTGCCGAAGACGGCAGCTTCAGGGTGCGGAGCGAAACCAGGCTGAACGGCCGGATGAATCTGGCCGGAAAATTGCTGCTGCCGGTGCGCTTCCGGGATCTTGACGAATTCGATGCCGATGGCTATGCCGCCGCCACCGATGCAGACCGGCGCGGCGGCATCATCAACCGCAAAGGAAAATGGCTGGCAGGGCCGCAAGCAGGCAGAGCCGCCCGTCTGCCCAACAGCAATTGGGTGGAATATGTGCAAGAGGATGGCGGTAAACGCCGTTTTGAATACGGGCGGCTGGGCAGCGGCAAGACGGATGCACCGTTTGTCGACAAAGGCATCGAGCTGGTGTGGGGATTTGACCAGCAGGGCTACGGCCTCGCCCGCAGAATCAGCGCCGATCGCACGCAGATGCTGAGGCAGGAAGGCTTTGTCAATCAGGCAGGCGAATGGCTGATTGCCCCCGAATACAGCATTTCCGCGATAAATCCCGACAACCCGGATAATCGCGAAACCTTGCAGCAGCTGTTGCAGATGGAAACGGCTTCCAAAATTTACGCCAACAACCTGATTGCTTACTTCAACACTGCATTTAATCGGCATAATCGGCTGGTGGCCGAAAAAAACGGCAAAAAAGGCGTGATCGACCGCAAGGGGCGGGTGATTGTGCCGTTTGAATACGACAAAATCACCTTGACAGACATGCGCCGATACATCTTGGCCTACAAGCAAAACAGCGTGACCGTGTATGGGCTGAAAGGCGAGGTGAAGATACAGCCCTAAGCCGCGCAGACAAAATCAAGGCCGCCTCCATATGTTTCAGACGGCCTCATTTTATTTATTAGGCATGTGTTGTCCAGCAGCTGGGCAGGGAATTTTGTAAAGGCCGCAGATGGGTAGCGTGGGCTTTGCCCACGTTTTATAGCCGGAGAAATTATAGTCGTTCCGTTAGTTTGATACAGCGTTGCTACGCCTTGTCGTACTATCCGTACTGTCTGCGGCTCGCCGCCTTGTATCAGAATCTAATTTCTCCGACTATATTGTTCGGGACAAAACGCGGGAAAGCAGTGCAGGCTGGCATATTTCCAAGCAAATCATGGGATTGAACGGCTTTCAGACGGCCTCGAATCACCTGTTTGACGGACGCGCTTCAAGCCATCGCCATGCTTGCCCTGATACATGGTTTCTGTAAAAATATGACATTTTTGTTTAAAAAACATCAAGGATAACACATGAAATTTCTCGCCGCCCTCAGCGCCCAACTGACCCGCTTCACCGCGCTGGTGATTATCCTCGCCGCCATCGCCGCCATGATCGAGCCCGCTACGTTTTCATGGGTGAAAGGCGACACCCAAATCGTGGTGTTGGGCATCATCATGCTCGGCATGGGCATGACGCTGGGCAAGCAAGACTACCGTATTCTGGCGCAGCGGCCGCTGGATATTTTCATCGGCGCGGCGGCGCAATACACCATCATGCCGTTGTTGGCACTGGCGATTGCCAAAGCCTTCAACCTCTCGCCGGGGCTGACGCTCGGTCTGGTGCTGGTCGGTACCTGCCCGGGCGGCGTGTCGTCCAACATCATGAGCTTTCTGGCCAAGGGCGACGTGGCCTATTCGGTCGGCATGACCACCGTTTCCACCCTGCTCGCGCCGGTGATGACCCCGCTGTGGCTGATGTATCTGGTTGGCGAAACAGTTGATATGGACGGCTGGGGGATGTTCAAATTCATGCTGCTGGTGACGCTCTTGCCCGTGGTCATCGGCTCGGCGGCCAATATGCTGCTGCACAAAAAACACTGGTTTGAAGACGTGCGCGCCACCATGCCCGGCGTGGCAGTGTTGGCCTTTGCCTGCATCGTCGGCGGCGTGGCGGCGGTACACGGCCACCGCTTCCTCGAATCCGCGCTGGTGATGGTGTTCGCCATCGCCGCCCACAATATTTTCGGCTACATCCTCGGCTATTATTCCGGCGCCTTGTTCGGCATGAGCGTGCCGAAAAAACGCACGCTGGCGATCGAAGTCGGCGTCCAAAACGCCGGCCTCGCCACCGGCCTCTCCGCCAAATTCTTCCCCGCCAACGCCGAATCCGCCGTCGCCACCGCCGTCGCCTGCGTGTGGCATTCGGTATCGGGCACGGTATTGGGCAACCTGTTTGCGTGGTGGGATAGGCGTAGGGGGTAGGTTGGGGTTTTAGCGGCAATCGAGGCCGTCTGAATGGGTTGGTGAGCCTGTAGAACCATTCAGACGGCCTGTTACTGTGAGATTTATAGAGGGAAAACTTAATTTCTAATACAAGGCAGCAAGCCGCAGACAGTACAGATAGTACGGCCAGGCGCAGCAACGCCGTAGTAGGAATTAAGTTTTCCCTCTATAGAAAGAATATTGTTTCGTAACAAACGTAGATATGACCTGCCCTGTGGTCGTTAGCTCATAAAAATAGCCGATTTAAAAATCGGCTATTTTTATGAGTCATTGTTTAGATATGCAACGCACAATAAACTTTTTCATCTTTATTTGGGTCATCTTTGCTCGGCACAAAACCCTTACTCACGAGTTTTACAGAATTGAATGTTGCACCTTCGTCATTCGTTACCATAACAATTAAATCTTGGTCTTCAAAACTTTGAAGTTCCTTAATCAGTTCTTTAATTGTTTTAGTTCTATCTTCCCATTGTACTATATTGCTCATAAATTAATCCCAATTCTGTTTAAGTTTTCATCGTAAGCGAGCGCAGCTTGTATGTGGGTGCACTCGCTTTTAGTAGGTTATATGCAATAGGTGCTGTATTGATTAAATTAATTATTGGCTGCTAAAAGTTGCTCGATAAGCTTGTTTTTATATTCTAGATCTACCATATTGAATAAATCACGCCAGTGTCCAATATCTTTTCCCAGTGCATTAACATTATTGCCTAATGACCTAGAACGCTCTTTTGTGTTTTTAATCATTTGTCCACCTAGTAGATCAAAATATTCTTTTGGATTTTCTTTCCATTCGTAAAAACCATCTTCGTTCTCTTTAATAAGAGCTCTGAAAGCAGCTAAGATTGGAAGAATAAAGGATCTTGGACTTTTATATTTAATTTCATTGGCGTAAATTTCAGTCAGGAACGTAGCATTACTTCCTTCTTTTTTAGACTGTACTCCTTTCAGTGCGCCATATTTCCCAGAAGGTTCGGCTTCTTTATATTTATCTTGTAATGTTGATTCGATATAGTCATATAAAGATAAAATTTCGGGAATTATTTTGGTCATTTTATAGAAGGGGTTATCTATCTGTTTTGCTCCTTCTTCGAGGGTGTTATCATATAGCTTGATGTATTGGTTCACGCAATAACTTTTTTGGCTATATGTACAAGTAGGTTGCTTTTCAGTATCCGAAAACTCTTGTAAGTTAAAAGTGTATAAAATCGAAATTAAGTTTTCAACAGTAATCCTTTTGTCAGAATCATTTTCTTTAAATGCAACATCATTAGATAAGTCTCCAAGGGAATCTTTGATAAAGTCAAATTTATTTTCCAATTCGGCTATTGAGGTATCTTTTACTTGTACTGATGTGTTGCGGGCTTTTGCTAGATCTTGGAAAAAATCTTCTGCACCAACAATAATCTCTAAGCGGACATATTGTTTCTCAGATATGGAATCTCTATTTTTCAAGATAATTTGATAGGTGTGTCCACCATCAATGTTGCCGTGTACCTCTGGATCATCCATTGTAATGGTTATCTCGGAATGTTTTGAAGCGTGGGAAACCTCTTTTGCAGAAACTACAATACCTCTATTTTTAATATGGAAATTTTCTTCTCCCGATTTTAAACTTTCCACAATGCTGCGAGCTACTCGTGTTTTTAAATTTTGCTCTCGGGGATTTGTTTCCATGGGAAAATTATCAGGCAAGTTTTGAATGTCAACATAGCATTCGAACACGATTGGGTTTTTAAGGTTATTCGTAAACTCTCCGTAAGGATTTGGCATCATGCGATATGCAGTTACAGGAAATTTAAATGTCTTGGATTTCATGATTTTTCCTTGAGTAATTAATATAGCTCTTGTAAAGGAGTTGTTTTTAGTGTAGAGAAAAGAATGTTCAAAAGAAACCGCATATATACGGTAATTATGAAAATTGGAAAAATTATTAAAAAATATCGTGTAGATAACAACTTTACTCAGTCTCAGTTGGCTGAATATTCAGGTATTAATGAGAAATATTATGGAAGAATTGAAAGAGACGAAAGCACACCTACGGTTTCCATGCTTCACCAAATATGTAATGCACTAGGCATTCGCATGTCAGACTTTTTTATTACTTATGAACAATTGGAGAAGTAGAGCTGGTAGCAGGTAAGCAAGCGTAGCGTAGCCTGTTTGTAGCATGTGTGACTCTGTCTGGAACGCACGCGTTTTCCAATGACAGGCCGTCTGAAACGTATTTATCGTTCAGACGGCCTTGTTTTTATCTCTACTTCAAATCACCGTGCTTCAAACCTGACTTCTTCCCCAAATACCTGCGCCCACAATTCTCTTACGCTTCGGTAATACGCCGTCACTTCTTCGTTGACCTCCACTTTTTCGGCATCGCGCAATTTGGTGTTGTGCTGTTGCTGGCGGTAGTAGCGGTAGGCGATGCGGGCGGTTTCGGCGTGTTGGTGGTCGATGAGGCCGGCGTCGGCGGCGATATTCAGGAGGGCGATGTTGCCGTAGTTGTCGAGCAGTTGCGGGTGTTCGCAGGCGTAGGCGAGGATGAGGTATTGGACGATGAATTCGACATCGACCACGCCGCCGCGGGCGTATTTGACGTTGCCGTCGTCGGCGGGGTGGGTGGGGAACATTTTTTCGCGCATGGCGATGATTTCGGCAGCGAGTTCGGCGCGGTTGCGGGGGCGGGTGAGGATTTCTTGGCGCAGGGCGTCGAAGGCGGTGCCGACGGGGGCGTGGCCTGCGATAAAGCGGGCGCGGGTGAGGGATTGGTGTTCCCACGTCCAGGCGCTTTCGCGTTGGTATTTTTCAAAGGTGGCGACGGAGCAGGCGAGGAAGCCGGAATCGCCGTTGGGGCGCAGGCGCAAATCGACGTCGTAGAGCGAACCTGCGCCGGTGGCAGCGGAGAGCCAGTTGGTGAGGCGGCGGGCAAAGCGGCCGTAGAGGTCGGGCGCGTCGGGATGCGGGTCGTCGTAAACGTAAACGAGGTCGAGGTCGGAGGTATAGCCGAGCTCTTTGCCGCCAAGCTTGCCGTAGCCGATGATGCCGATATGGGGGGTGTCGCTGTGGGTTTTGGGGGTGTCGGCCCACACGCAGGGGATGGCGGCGGCGAGGATGGTGTCGGCCAGCGCGGAGAGTTGGTCGGAGAGGGCTTCGACTGTCCACAAGCCCGCCAAATCCTGCACGGCGAGGCGGAACACTTGGCTGTGTTGGAAATGGCGTAATACGTCCATTTGCGCTTCGGTGTCGCCTGCTGCGTTGTTGAGGCCGTCTGAAAGTTCGGCGGCGAGTTTCGCCCAATCGTGGTCGGTTTCCATCAATTGGGCGCTGAGCAAATCGTCGAGCAGAATCGGGTGTTGCATCAGATAAGAGGCCACCCACGCGCTTTGGCTCATCAGTGCGGCCAGTTGCGCGAGGGCTTGCGGGCGTTCGTGCAACAGGGCGAGGTAGGAGGAGCGGCGGCTGATGTTTTCGAGAAAATCGAGCAGGCGCAACAGGGTGGCGGTGGGCTTGGCTTGCGCGGCGGCGGCCTGCACCAGCAGCGGCACGATGGCGTCGAAGCGCGGCTGGGCGGTGCGCGAGAGTTGGCGGTATTTTTGGCTGGCGCGCATTTGGTCGAGGCGTTTGGCGATGATGCCGGCTTCAAAACCGCGGGCGGCAAGCTGGTTGTAGCGTTCTTCTTCGTCGGGGTTTTCCTGCCAAACGCAATGCCAGCAGGCTTCGAGGCTGTGGGCTTGCTCTTCGGGCTCGCTGAGGATTTCGTTGAAGATGGCGTTTACTTTTCGGCGGTGGGCGTTGAGGCCGTCTGAAAAGGCGGCGTAGTCGGCAAAGCCCATGCTTTCGGCCAAGAGTTGCTGCTGCTCGGGATTGTCGGGCAGCATTTGGGTTTGCTGGTCGTCCCAATATTGCAGGCGGTGTTCGACGTCGCGCAAAAAGCGGTAGGCGGCCAAGAGGGTGGCGACGGTGTCGGCGTCGAGCATCTCCAGCTCTTGCAGTTTGAGCAGCGTTTCCTGCGTGCCTTTCAGTTGCAGCGCGCGCACTTGGCCGCCGCGTATCAATTGGAAAATCTGCGCGATAAATTCGACTTCGCGGATGCCGCCCGCGCCGAGCTTCACATTATCCGCCATGCCTTTGCGGGTGACTTCCTGGCGGATTTGGCGGTGCAGGCCGCGCATGGCTTCGTAGGCGTTGAAATCGAGGTATTTGCGGAACACAAACGGGCGTACCAAGGCGTTGATGTCGTTGAGGTAGGGCGTGACCACGCGGCCTTTGCACCAGGCATAGCGTTCCCACTCGCGCCCTTGGGTAATCAGGTATTGCTCCAGCGCGGTTTCGTTCAGCACTAGGGGGCCGGAATCGCCGTCGGGACGCAGCCGCATATCGACGCGGAACACCTGGCCGTCGCCGGTGATGTCGTTCAACAAGCTAATCAGCTTCTGGCCGACTTTGGTGAAAAATTCCTGATTGGTGCGCTCGCGTTTGCCGTCGGTGTCGCCCGCTTCCTGATAAACGAAAATCAAATCAATGTCGGACGACACATTCAATTCATAACCGCCCGCCTTGCCCATCGCCACCACGCTCAAATGCTGCGGCGTTTGCGTGTGCCGGCCGATGGGCGTGCCGTACATATCCTGATAATAGGCATAGGCGTAATCGAGCGCGGTATTGACAGCGAAATCGGCGAAGAGGGTGATGGTGCGGGTGACTTCGGCCAAATCGCTAACGCGGGCGAGGTCGCGGCTGATGATCTGCGCCATCACATAGCGGCGCAACAGCCTCAACTGGCGGGCGATTTCGGCTTCGTTTTCCTCGGCTTGAAGCTGCGTCCAATCGGCGAAGCGTTGGAAATCTTCGCGGGTGAGCGCTTTATCCAGCATAGGCGCGAGGATTTCGGGCTTGAGGTTGCCGTTGTCGAGGTGGCGGGCGAGGTATTGCGAATAGCGGCGGGCGGTGGCGAGGATGGTCATGATGGCGGCTGAAAGGGAACAATATCAAACAATCATCATAACAATGTTTGAGGCCGTCTGAAAGGTTTCAGACGGCCTCAAGCCATATTGACCGCGGCAACGGCGCTGTTTACACTTCTGCTGATATTGCAGACTGATTTTAAGGAAACATCATGCCCAAGCGCGTGTTGATCATCCAATTCGGCCACCACGGCGACGTGCTGCTGGCCACCGCGCCGGTAACGGTGATGAAAAAAGCCCATCCCGATTGCGAAGTGGACATGCTGGTGTATCAGGAAACCGCCGATGTGTTGCGCGACAACACCGATATCGCCCGAATCCATGTGGTCGACAGGCAGTGGAAAAAGCAGGGGCTGCGTTACCAAATCAGGCAGGAGCTGGCCTTGGCGCAGGCTCTGCGGGCGCGCGGCTACGATGTCGTGGTCAATCTTGCCGCGCCGTGGCGGGCGGCGGCACTGAGCAAATACAGCGGTGCGAAAAAGCGCATCGGCTATGCCTTGGCGCGGCGCGACAATGCCGCCTGGCGTTGGGCGCACAGCGATTTGGTGGCGCCCGCCGATGTGGATACCCATGTGGTGGCTGACAACCTCAACAGCCTCAAGCCCTTGAAGCTGGATTTTTTCGGCAGCTACAACCCGGTAAACATGGCCGTGTCGGCGGCCACCCGCGCCTCGTTGCAAGACAAATTGCGCGCGCAGGGCTGGCAGGGCGAAGATTATGTGTTGGTGCACCCCGGCTCGCGCTGGTTTTTCAAATGCTGGGAAGATGAAAAATTCATCGGGCTGCTGCAAAAGCTGCTCGACCGCGGCGAAAACATCGTACTCACCGCCTCACCCGATGCACGCGAAAAAGCGATGATAGAAATGATTACCGGCCGTCTGAAAACCGGTGGCGCGGCGAAGCTGTGGGTATTGTCGGGCTGTTTGAGCCTGCGCGAGCTGGCGGCGGCAATCGGGCAAAGCAAACTCTTTATCGGCGTCGATTCCGTGCCGATGCACATGGCCGCCGCGTTTGACAAGCCGCAGGTGGCGCTGTTCGGCCCCAGTTGGGTCAACCGTTGGCGGCCTTATTCAAAAGCGGCGGAAGTGGTGTGGGCGGGCGATTACGGCGCGCTGCCGCATCCCGACAGTATCAATACGGATGACCAAACGCGCTTGCTGGGCGCGATTCCGGTAGATGCCGTATGGCAGGCGGTGGAAAAAAAACTGGATGCCGCCAATCAGCCGCAGGCCGTCTGAAAGGAATTTATGCTGAAACTGATTTTCCGCCGCCTGCTCGAAGCCATTCCCACGCTGCTGGTGCTGATTACCGTGTCGTTTTTCATGATGCGGCTGGCGCCCGGCAGCCCGTTTACCGGCGAGCGCAACCTGCCGCCGGCGGTGTTGGCCAATATCGAAGCCAAATACCATCTCGACGATCCCTTGCCGCTGCAATATGTGAATTATTTGAAGCAACTGGCGCAAGGCGATTTCGGGCCTTCGTTCAAATATAAAGATTATTCGGTTAACGAATTGCTCGCGCAGGCGTTTCCCGTGTCGCTCGAGCTGGGCTTGTATGCTTTTGTAATCGCACTGGTGTCGGGCGTGGCGCTCGGCGTGATTGCCGCATTGAAACAAAACTCTTGGCTGGATTACACGCTGATGGGCGTGGCGATGACCGGCGTGGTGATTCCGAGCTTTGTGAAAGCACCGCTGTTGGTGCTGGTGTTTGCCATCGTACTCAAATGGCTGCCCGCGGGCGGCTGGAACGGCGGCGCGCTGCCGAATCTGGTGCTGCCCGTTGCCGCCTTGGCGCTGGCTTATGTGGCCGGTATCGCCCGCATCATGCGCGGCTCGATGATTGAAGTGATGAACAGCCCGTTTATCCGCACCGCCCGCGCCAAAGGGCTGCCGATGCGGCAAATTGTGTGGAAACACGCGCTGCGCCCGGCCATGCTGCCGGTGGTGTCTTACCTCGGCCCCGCATTTGTGGGCATCATCACCGGCTCCATCGTCATCGAAACCATCTTCGGCCTGCCCGGCATCGGCCAATTGTTTGTCAACGGCGCGCTCAACCGCGATTACGGCATGGTGTTGAGCCTCACCATTTTGGTAGGCGTGCTCACCATCGCATTCAATGCGCTGGTGGATATTTTGTATGCGGTGATTGATCCGAAGATACGTTATTGAAACGGAGGCCGTCTGAAGGCTTGCATAGGCCAGTTTTGGCAAAAACGAATAACCCGCCTGTTTGCCGGAATGGCTTTCAGACGGCCTCAAACACTATTTTTACCACAAGAACACACCATGAAACTGACCAAAAATCAGCTTGCCGCGCTAGAAACGCTGGCTGACGCGCCCGAAGTAAAAGGCCGCAGCCTGTGGCAGGATGCCTGGCGCCGCTTCCGGCGCAATCGGGCGGCGGTGGCGAGCATGGCGGTATTGTTTTTGGTGGCGCTGTTTGTATTGCTCGTGCCGCTGATGTCGCCGTTTGGCTATGCCGATACCGATTGGGGCGCGATGCAGATGCCGCCTTCATTTGCCGACGGCCATTATTTCGGCACCGATTCGCTCGGCCGCGATTTGCTGGTACGCGTGGCCGTGGGCGGGCGTATTTCGCTGACGGTGGGGCTGGCGGGCGCACTGGTGGCGGTGTTGTTCGGCACGGTTTACGGCGCGGTGTCCGGTTTTTTCGGCGGCAAAACCGATATGCTGATGATGCGCTTTCTGGAAATTCTGAATGCGTTTCCGTTTATGTTTTTCGTGATTTTGCTGGTGACTTTTTTCGGCCGCAATCTGGTGTTTATTTTCGTGGCCATCGGGCTGGTGTCGTGGCTGGATGTGGCGCGGATTGTGCGCGGCCAAACCTTGAGCTTGCGACGCAAGGAGTTTGTGGAAGCGGCCGAAGTGGGCGGCGTATCGAAACCGGCGATTGTGTGGCGCCACATCGTGCCCAACGTGCTCGGCGTGGTGGTGGTTTACGCTTCGCTGCTGGTGCCCGGCATGATTTTGTTTGAATCGTTTTTGAGCTTTTTGGGCTTGGGCGTGCAAGAGCCGATGACGAGCTGGGGCGCGCTCCTGCAGGAAGGCGCGCAAACCATGCAGGTGGCGCCGTGGCAGCTGCTGGTGCCGAGCGTGTTGCTGGTGGTGACGCTGTTTTGCTTCAATTTTATCGGCGACGGCCTGCGCGATGCGCTCGACCCGAAAGACAGATAAGGCCGAATCATGAGCTTATTAAACGTAGAAAATCTGCAAGTGGTGTTCCACACCGACGACGGCGACGTTACCGCGGTCAACAAGCTGAATTTCGATTTGGCCGCAGGCGAAACGCTGGGCATCGTGGGGGAATCGGGCTCGGGCAAATCGCAAACCGCGTTTGCCATCATGGGCTTGCTGGCGAAAAACGGCCGGGCGCGCGGCTCGGTGAAATTCGACGGGCAGGAAATCCTCAATATCGGCGAAGGCCGTCTGAACCGGATTCGCGCCCGTGAAATCGCCATGATTTTTCAGGATCCGATGACTTCGCTCAATCCCTATATGAAAGTGGGCGCGCAGTTGGCCGAAGTGTTGTCGCTGCATCAGGGCATGGGCAAGGCGGCGGCGCGCGCGGAAGCCGTGCGCATGCTCGATGCGGTGAAAATTCCCGAAGCGCAAAAGCGCATGCAGATGTATCCGCACGAATTTTCAGGCGGCATGCGCCAGCGCGTGATGATTGCGATGGCTTTGCTTTGCCGCCCCAAACTCTTGATTGCCGACGAGCCCACCACTGCGCTGGATGTAACGGTGCAGGCGCAGATTATGGCGCTGCTCAGCGAATTGAAGCGTGATTTCGGCACCACCATCATCATGATTACCCACGATTTGGGCGTGGTGGCGGGCATTTGCGACCACGTATTGGTGATGTATGCCGGTAAAACCATGGAATACGGCGGCGTGGAGCAGATTTTTTATCAGCCGCGCCACCCGTATACCATCGGCCTGTTGGGCGCGGTGCCGCGCTTCGACCGTGAAGAGGACGAGCTGCCCACCATTGCGGGCAATCCGCCCAATCCGGCGGCATTGCCGCCGGGCTGCCCGTTTCAGGCGCGCTGCGGGCATGTGATGGCAGTGTGCCGCGAAGCCGAGCCGCCGCTGCTGGCGCTGGCAAACGGCAGCCGTTGTGCCTGCCATTGGCAAGCGGAAGGAGCGGGTGTATGAGCGGCCAGGAAGCTTTATTGCAGGTGCGCGATTTGCGCGTGGTGTTTCGCGTGCGCCGGGCCAAAAGCTGGCCGTGGCAGAAAGCGGGGCGCTTGCAGGCGGTAAACGGCGTGTCGTTTGATTTGCAGCCCGGCGAAACGCTGGGCGTGGTGGGCGAATCGGGCTGCGGCAAATCCACGCTGGCGCGTGCGATTATCGGCCTCGTGAAAGCCGAGTCGGGCAGCGTGTTGTGGCAGGGGCGGGAGCTGACTGCGCTGGGCGAAAAAGCGCTGCGGCTGCAACGGCGCGACATTCAGATGATTTTTCAGGATCCGCTCGCTTCGCTGAATCCGCGCATGACCGTGGGCGACATCATTGCCGAGCCGTTGCGCACGTTTTATCCTGAGCTTGGCAAAGCCGAAGCCATGCGGCAAGTGAAGGAAATGATGCGGAAAGTGGGCTTGCTGCCCAATCAGATTAACCGCTATCCGCATGAATTTTCAGGCGGCCAGTGCCAGCGCATCGGCATCGCCCGCGCGCTGATTCTGAAACCGAAACTGTTGATTTGCGACGAGCCGGTGTCGGCGCTGGATGTGTCGATACAGGCGCAGGTGGTGAATCTCTTGAAAGCGGTGCAGCAGGAAATGGGGCTGGCGATGATTTTTATCGCCCATGATTTGTCGGTGGTGAAGCACATTTCCGACCGCGTATTGGTGATGTATTTGGGCAATGCGGTGGAGCTTGGCGACGATGAAGCCGTTTACGGCGCGCCCGCACATCCTTACACCCGCGCCCTGATGAGCGCCGTGCCGATTCCCGACCCCGTGGCCGAGCGCGGCAAAACCATCGAGCTGTTGCCCGGTGATTTACCTAGCCCGCTTAACCCGCCTTCGGGCTGCGCATTCCGCACGCGCTGCCCAGAAGCGGACGGCGGATGCGCTCAAATCAAACCATTGTTGCAAGGTGTGAACCGGCATCAGGTGGCCTGCCTGAAACATGCGGTCGATTGATAAAAGGCCGTCTGAATGGTTTGAGCAAGTAGCGTGGGCTCTGCCCGCGTTTTTGATGGTGATGTTATGTTTGGAGAATAGCGGTGTTTCGTGGGAGAGATCCACGCTACGGTTACGGCTGCTGTTTCGCGTTAATCGGCTGTATAAAGGCCGAGGCCTTTGCAAAAAACAACCGTCGCGCCCGCGCAGGCGGGTGCCCAGTCTGAAGCGTAGCTTCAGCTTAAACGCCCCAGCCTTGAAAATGCACAACCTTTTGATTCGCAGTTGGTTTTTGAAGTCAGAAAAATGAACAGGCAAGCAAAGCTACGCTTTGCACTAGGCACCCGCCTGCGCGGGTGCGACAGGAAGAAGAATTTTGCAAAGGTCTCAGGCCGTCTGAACGCTTTCAGACGGCCTTTATTGATGCTTGGTTGCTGACAGGGTGCATATTGCGGATTAGCCTCCGACACCCACCGACCAGCCGCTTTGCGAGCTGTTTTCCTTACGCTGGCGGAAATGTTCGCGCAAGGAATCGCTGCGGCCTACCGGCACATCTTCCTGATATTGCCAGATAAGGTTGCTGCCGCCGCTAATCGGATGCGAGCCGCGCATGCCGATATAGCTGCCCAAATCGTCAACCGAGCTGCCGCTCACGCTTTGGCCGCCGATTTTGGTTTGCGACACGGTAATGCCGCTGCGGATGTTGCCGTAAAGGTTGACATCGGCCAGCGCCAGCGCGGGCAGGAGGGCGAAGAGGGCGAAAACGGTTTTATTCATGGCGGTTTTCTTGTAGCATGAAAGCAGTTGGAAATAATGCAAATAAGTGTAACAGATTGGCCGTGAAGAAATTCTAAAAAACGCAAAACATGGCAAGGAGCCGCCGATGAATGCAATCAATGCTGCCGCAATACAAATGGTGTCGACCACACGCCCAGAAGAAAACATTGCCGCCATGCGCCGCCTGGTGGCCGAAGCGGCTGCACGCGGGGCGGATTGGGTGTTGTTGCCCGAATATTGGCCGCTGATGGGCGCGAAAGACACCGACAAGCTGGCGTTTGCCGAGCCTTTGGGCAGCGGCGTTTTTCAGACGGCCATGAGTGAAACCGCGCGCAAACACGGTATTGTGTTGTTCGGCGGTACGGTGCCCTTGCAAAGCGGCGACACCGGCAAGGTGTTGAACACGATGCTGGCGTATGGCCGCGACGGCGCGCGCATCGGTCATTACGACAAAATGCATTTGTTCGGCTATTCGGGTTTGGGCGAGCGCTATGCCGAGGCGGATACGATTGCGGCGGGCAAAGAAGTGCCGCGCCTGAGCGTAGACGATACCGGCGTGGCTGCGGGCGTGTGTTACGACGTGCGCTTTCCCGAGTTTTTCCGGGCGCAAATGCCGTTTGAGGTGTTGCTGCTGCCCGCCGCGTTTACCTACACCACCGGCCTTGCGCATTGGGAATTGCTGCTGCGAGCCCGCGCGGTGGAAAACCAGTGTTATGTGGTGGCGTCGGCGCAGGGCGGCATCCACGAAAGCGGTCGGCGCACATTCGGCCACAGCATGATTATCGATCCGTGGGGCGAGGTGCTGGATATACAGCCCGAAGGCGAAGGCGTGGTGGCGGCCAAGCTCGATCCGGCGCGGCTGGCCAGCGTGCGTACCCGTCTGCCTGCATTGGCGCACCGTTGTTTGTAAAGGCCGTCTGAAATTATCTTTCCGACTATAAGCGTGCATGCCGGTGCGCTTGCGTGTATAATCGCTGCCCTTTCCCGCAGATTTTGTTTTGTTTGGGAAAAACAACATTCAGGCGGTTTGCAGCCATTAAAAATACAGCCGTTTCAAAAAGCTACTTGAAACGCATCGCTGTTTCGTGGTATAAATCGCGTTTTACTATTTTAGAAGTTTGGAGACTAACCATGGCACGAGTTTGCAAAGTGACCGGTAAGCGCCCGATGGCTGGCAATAACGTATCACACGCCAACAACAAAACCAAACGCCGTTTTTTGCCCAACTTGCAATCACGTCGTTTTTGGGTAGAGAGTGAAAACCGCTGGGTTCGCCTGCGCGTATCAAACGCCGCATTGCGCACCATCGATAAAGTAGGCATTGACGTCGTATTGGCTGATTTGCGTGCTCGCGGCGAAGCTTAATTTCATGATTAATTAAGGATTACTGCAATGCGCGATAAAATCAAACTGGAATCAAGTGCAGGTACTGGTCATTTTTACACCACTACCAAAAACAAACGCACCATGCCCGGCAAACTGGAAATCAAAAAATTTGACCCGGTAGCCCGCAAACACGTTATCTACAAAGAAACCAAATTGAAATAATCCGGTTTCCCGTGCGAGATACGCAAAAGCCTTTGTAGCGATACAAAGGCTTTTTTATTGCTCAGGCCGTCTGAAAAGACCGCAGGCCGTCTGAACACCATATTGTTTCAGACGGCCTGCGTTTGAAGGTATTGCATCAACCTGTCAGCTGCTTGGTAATCAGCTTTTTCAGCGGCGGCAGGTTGTTGCTGACCCGCAGCACCACGTTGCGCAGCAGTTTGGCGGGCGGGGTTTCGTCGGTGAAGAGCTTCAGCAGCATGTTGGTGCCGTGATAGAGCGGTTTGGCGTGCAGCATGTGTTTGGTGTCGTATTGCGACAACAGGCTTTGCGCACCGATGTCTTTGCCTTGGCGTTCGGCTTCGAGCACCAGTTTCGCCAAAATGTCGGCGCTGGCAAGCCCCAGGTTGAAACCGTGGGCGGTAACCGGGTGCATGCCGACGGCGGCGTCGCCGACGAGGGCGCAGCGGGTGCCGTAGCAGCGTTGGGCAATCATGCCCACCAGCGGATAAGCGTGGATGCTGCTGACCAATTCCATCTCGCCCAAGCGGCCTTCCAGTTGTTTTTGCACGCTGGCGGCCAGGGCTTCCGGGCTCATGGCTTGCAGTTCGGCGGCTTTGTCGCTGTCGACGGTAATCACGGTGTTGGTGAGGTGTTCTTCTAACGGCAGCAGCGCGATGGTGCGGCCGTAGTGAAAACATTCGTAAGCGGTGTGGTGGTTGGAGAGGCTGTGTTTCATGCGGCAGACAAACATGGTGCGGCTGTAGTCGTGCATGTCGCAGGCGATGCCGAGCTGGCGGCGCGTTTGCGAGAAGCGGCTGTCGGCGGCAATCAGCAGGCGGGCAGTGAGGGTGTCGCCGTTGTATAAGGTTACGCTGGCTTGCTGCGTTGTGGTTTGGGCGCTGGAAACGCCGGTTTCGCAGAGCAGGGTAACGTTGTCGAGTTCGGCCACGGTTTCATAGGCGGCCTTGCGGATATTGTGGTTGGAAACCAGAAAACCGAGGC
Source organism: Neisseria sp. (assembly GCA_030538415.1). GTDB lineage: Bacteria > Pseudomonadota > Gammaproteobacteria > Burkholderiales > Neisseriaceae > Neisseria. The sequence continues at coordinate 41,266 of JAUNTY010000006.1, forward strand.
AGTCGGCCGGTTCGCCCAGCGCCTGCGTGGGTTGCGGGAAATGCAGTTGGTAGGAAGACTGGCCGTTGAGTACTTTGGCGTCGCGCAGCGGATAAATCTCATCGGCGGGAATACGCTGCCAGATACCGAGCCGCTGCATGGTTTCGCGCGATACGTGGGTGAGGGCGATTTCACGGCCGTCGTAGGGCGGGTCTTGCAGGGTAGCAAGCGGCTGCTTTTCGATGATGGTCACGGAGAGGCCGCTGCCTGCGAGTTCGGCGGCGAAGCTCAGCCCGGCGGGGCCGGCGCCGACAATGAGGATGTCGCTGTGTGGGTTCATAAAGCGCCTTTCGGAATGCGTTGCGTCAAATGGCTATCAGGATAAACGAAACATGCTGATTACGTGCAACTTTATTTCGTCGGTTTAATGTAAATCAAATTTGAATGGCTTTCAGACGGCCTCGATATAGTCGGAGAAATTAGATTCTGATACAAGGCGGTGAGCCGCAGACAGTACAGGTAGTACGACAAGGCGAGCCAACGCCGTAGCAGAAACTAATTTCTCCGACTATAGCAATACAGGGTTTACTGCCTATCAAGGCCGTCTGAACATAAAAAGCCTTCGGGTTGCGGACTTTGTCAATCGGCATGCAGTGCGTAGCGTGGGCTTTGCCCACGTTTTTGCTAAAGCTCTTGTGCCGTGATTCCAGAAACGCGATTTTCTCATGCTGTAGATGGGAGGCGGTGTGTGGTTTTTCGTGGGCAGAGTCCACGCTACGGTTGTGGCTAATTGAAGCAGGCTTGCTTGCGAACGGATCGGATCTGGGTGCTGGATTAAATGCTGTATATCAAGGCCGTCTGAACAGAAAAAGCCCGCAGGTGCGGGCTTTTTTAATCGGCGGTGTAAATGTTCAGGCTTTGCCCCACACTTCTTCGGCGATGTCGCGGATAAAGGCGAGTTTCTGCCATTGTTCTTCTTCGCTCAACACGTTGCCTTCTTCGGTGGAGGCAAAGCCGCATTGCGGGCTGAGGCATAATTGGTTGATGTCTACATATTGAGCCGCTTCTTGAATGCGCTCGATGATTTCGTTTTTGTCTTCCAAGTCGCCTGATTTGGAAGTGACCAAGCCCAACACCACTTGTTGGTCTTTGATGAAGCGCAGCGGTTTGAAGTCGCCGGCGCGGTCGCTGTCGTATTCGAGGTAGAAGCCGTCGACGTGGCAGCCGCCGAAGAGGGTTTCGGCCACCGGCTCGTAGCCGCCGCTGGAAAACCAGGTGGAGCGGAAATTGCCGCGGCAGATGTGCATGGTAATCGCCATGTCTTCAGGCGCGGCGGCGCGGATGTCGTTGAGCATTTTCACATAATCGCGGGCGGTTTGGTCGACGTCGGTGCCTTGCGAAGCGTAGAGCGCGCGCTTTTCTTCGGAGCAGAATTCGCCCCACGAGGTGTCGTCCAGTTGCAGGTTGCGGCAGCCGAGGTCGTAAAACGCTTTGACGGCTTTGATGTAGGCGGCGGTAATGTCGGCCAGCAATACGTCGTTTTTACCGGCATAGCGTTCAATCAGCTGCGGGTTGGCGGTGCGCACGCAGGTAATCAGGTGCAGCATGCTGGGCGAGGGGATGGTGAATTTCACCGGGTAGCCTGCGGCTTCTTCTTGCAGCGCGCGGTAGTGTTCCAAAAACGGATGCACGTTCGGCCATTCGATTTTGTCGATGATTTTGAGGGTGACGGGGCGGTGCATGTGTGCCTGGAATGTGGTGTTGTATTCGGCCACTTCTTCCAGCTCCACGCCGATGAGTTCGAACAGAAAATCAAGATGCCACCAGGTGCGGCGGAATTCGCCGTCGGTCACGGCGGGCAGGCCGACTTGTTTTTGGCTGTCGATCAGCTTGCGGATTTCCGCGCTTTCGACGCTGTGCAGCTCGTCAACGCTGCAGTCGCCGCAGGCGCATTGGCGGCGTGCTTGCTTGAGCGCATCGGGGCGCAGGAAGCTGCCGACGATGTCGAAGCGGTAGGGTGCGCGGGTGCGCGGTTCGGCGGTGGGGAAGAGTTTGCTCATGGCGTTGTCCTTGTGGCTGCAACAGTTTTGATTATCGTAAAATTATAGCATACAACCATGCATGAAAAGGCCGTCTGAACGCGTTCAGACGGCCTTTGCCGGTCGGATAATATCAGCCGGTGTTGCGCAAGCCCTGTGCCACACCGTTGATGGTGAGGTGTACCATTTGCAGCAGGTGCGGGTTTTCCGGGTCTTTGCGCAGGGCTTTGAGCAGGGCGACTTGCAGGCTGCCGAGCGCATTGAGGTAGGGGATGCGCAAGGCCAGCGAGCGGGCGAGGGTGCGGTTGTCGGAGAGCAGCTCTTCGGTTTGCAGGATGTTCAGAAGCGCGCGGCGGCTTTTCAGATACTCGGCTTGAATCATGCTGAAAATGGCGGCGGCTTTTTCGGGTGACTCGCTCAGGCCGGCATATTTTTCCGCCAACGTGAGGTCGGTTTTCGCCATCACCTGCTCCATGTTCGACAGCATGGCCTGGAAGAAGGGGTTGCTTTGCGCATGGGTTTGCAAGGCTTTCAGACGGCCTGCATCTTCGGCGCACAAGGCTTCCACGGCGCTGCCGAAGCCATACCAGGCGGGCAGCATCAGGCGGTTTTGCGTCCACGAGAATACCCACGGGATCGCGCGCAAATCCTGAATCCGCGCCAGCGTTTTGCGGCTGGCGGGGCGGCTGCCGAGGTTGAGGGTGGCGATTTCCTGAATCGGGCTGGTTTGCAGGAAATAGTCGATGAAATCGGGATGGGTAATTAGCGCGCGGTAATGGGCAAACGCGCTGTCGGACAAGGCCTGCATCAATTCGTGGTCGGGGTCTTGCTGTTCGGTCAAAAGGCTGGCTTCCAACGTGGCCGCCACCAGCGTTTCCAGATTGCGGCGGGCGTTGCCGGCATCGGCATATTTGGCGGTGATGACTTCGCCCTGCTCGGTGATGCGGATTTGCCCGGCCACGCTGCCTGCGGGTTGGGCGATGATGGCCTGGTAAGAGGGGCCGCCGCCGCGGCCGACGCTGCCGCCGCGGCCGTGAAACAGGCGCATGCGCACGTTGAAGCGTTTGAACAATTCGACCAGCCCCAATTCGGCCTGATACAAGCCCCACGAGCTGGTGACGTAGCCGCCGTCTTTGTTGGAATCGGAATAGCCGAGCATGATTTCCTGGATATTGCCGCGGCTGGCGAGCAAATCCTGATACCAGGGCAGGCCGAGCATGGTCTCCATCACCGGGCAGGCATTTTCCAGCGCTTCGATGGTTTCAAACAAAGGCACGATGTTCAGACGGCTTACCGGTTTGCCGTTTTCCAGCACCAGCAGGCCGCTTTCTTTCAGCAACAAGGCAAGGGTGAGCAAATCGCTGGCCTGCTCGGCATTGGAAATGATGCTTTGGTTGATGGCCTGTTCGCCCAGCTCGTTTTTGATTTTGCGCGCTTCGTTGAAAATGGCCAATTCGTGTTCGGCGGCTTCGCTGTAGCTGATGTAGCGATTGTAGAGCGGGCGCTGGTTGTGCAGCTCGCGCAACAACACGCTTTGTTTTTCCTGCTCGCTCAAGGCCGCGTAGTCTTCCAGACCGGCGTGGCGGAACAATTCGGCCACCACTTCGGCATGTTTGCCGCCGTGTTGGCGCAAATCGAGCGGCATCATGAAGAAGCCGAACAGCGAGGCGGTGCGGACCAAGTCGGCGATGCGGGCATCGGCCAGCGCGGCGCTGCCGTTGTCGCGCAGCGATTGTTGCAGGGTTTTCAGGTCGGCAATAAAGCTTGCGGCATCGGGGTAAGGCTCGGCGAGGCCGAAGCGGCAGCCGAGAGTGAGGCCGATTTCGCGGCCTTTGGCAATCAGGCGCGCCATGATGTGGGCGATGGCACGGCGGTAGGGCTCTTCTTCGTGGGCGATTTCGGTGTCGGGCGATTGCGCCGACAGATGCAGCACCGCTTCACTCACCCGCACACGGCGGATCGAGAGCGGCAAATCCTGATACAGCTCGGCCAGCTGCTTGCGGTAATAGTGGAACACGGTGTCGGCATGGCGGGTGAAGGCGTGGCGCAGCGTGTCGGCGGATACAAACGGGTTGCCGTCGCGGTCGCCGCCGATCCAGCCGCCCACTTGCAGCAGGTTGGGCACGTTGATGCCCGGCCAGGCCGTCTGAAACTGCTGTTCGACGCTGCGGTAAAGCTTGGGCAGCGCCTGGAAAAAGCTGAGCGGGAAAATCGACACACCGTTGTTGATTTCGTCTTTGACGGTGATTTTGAAATGGCGGGTTTCGCTGGTCTGCCACAGAGCCAGCAGCGTTGCCTCCACTTCGCGGCTCAGCTCGGCCAAGGCTTCTTCGCTGGCGCAATATTCGCGTTGCGGCAGCAGCGCGCGGATGCGGCGGTGGAAATTGAGCGTGGCCTGGCGCTGCACTTCGGTGGGATGGGCGGTGAGCACGGCGGCGATGTGGGTGTGGTCGAGCTGCGCCTGCACCGCCTCTGCATTCAGCCCCACCGCCTGAATCCGGCGCACGGTTTCGGCCAGGCTGCCTTCGATGGCGCTGTGGCCGGCGCTTTCGTGAATCTGGCGGCGGCGCTCGTGGTGCACGTCTTCGGCGATGTTGAGCATTTGCGCAAACAGGCCGCAGGCGAGAATCAGGTTTTGCGTTTGCGATTCGTTCAACTCGGGCAGTAGCGCTTCAATGTTGTTGCCGCCGTGGTCGTCGCGGGCGATGGCCTTGATGGCGTTGAGCACGGTGTCGGTGGTTTCGTTTTGCAACAGATTGAACAGCGCGCGGGTGAGGAATTCGGCGTCGGCGGCGAGCGGGGCGTCTTTGGGATTGTTGAGGATGTGGAGCTGCATGGTTTTCTCGTTTCAAGGAATAAAAGAAGGTGTCCGGGCATTTGGGGCGCGGTTTGCGCAGCAAGTTTGCGAAGCTTGCATAGAAGCTATCAGAAGCGGGCGGAAATGACAACAATGTAATCGGATGTAGTGTGTTACGGATTGATTTGCGTAAACATTTATTGATTAAAATCATTTAATTATTGCAGAGGCCGTCTGAAAAACAGAATGTGTTTTTATGTAAATGAATATATAGTCGGAGAAATGAGATTCTGATACAAGGCGGCGAGCCGCAGACAGTACAGGTAGTACGACAAGGTGAGCCAACGCCGTAGCAGAAACTCATTTCTCCGACTATAGAGAAAAGGCCGTCTGAAAGCGTTCAGACGGCCTCGGTTGATGCTTGGGCTGCTCCCGTTACACGTGGTGTACCACCAGTTTTTTGCCTTCGTAATCGAGCACGGCCACATCCATGTCGAATAATTCGCGGATGCGGCGGGGGGTGAATATTTCATCGGGCGAGCCGGTGAAGACCACTTTGCCGTTTTGCATGGCAATGATGTGGTCGGCATAGGCGGCGGCCTGGTTGATGTCGTGCAACACCACCACGGTGGTGCGGTTGTGCTCGTGGGTGAGGCGGTGCAGGAGCTGCATCAGGTTGCGGGCGTAATACATGTCGAGATTGTTTAGCGGCTCGTCGAGCAGCACGTAATCGGTGCTTTGGCAAAACACCATCGCAATCATGGCGCGTTGGCGTTGGCCGCCGGAAAGCTCGGTGAGGTAGCGCTCGGCCAGCGGCTCGAGCTGGAATTCTTTCAGGGCTTCGGCGACGATTTGGCGGTCGGTTTCTTGCGGCCGCCCTTGGTGATAAGGATAACGGCCGAACATCAGCAAATCGCGCACCGAAATACGGCTGTGGATGCTGTTTTCCTGGGTGAGGATGGCCAAGGTGCGCGCCAGCTCAGTGGTGGGCGTGGCGGCAATGCTTTTGCCGTCGTAGCTGATGTTGCCGTGGGCGAGCGGTTGCAGCCGCGCCATCAGCGAGAGCAGGGTGGATTTGCCCGCGCCGTTGGGGCCGATCAGCGCGGTGATGCCGCCCGCCGGAATCTCCAGATTGACATCGTCTAAAATGGTTTGGCTGCCGATTTGATGGCTGACGTTTTCAATTTTAATCATGCTTGTTTTTTCCGCAAAATCAGATACAGGAATACCAGGCCGCCGACGAATTCGACCACCACGCTCAACACGGCCTGCATACTCAAAACGTGTTCGAAAATGGTTTGGCCGCCCACCAACAGGATGGCCGCGACTAAAAACGACATCGGCAGACGGATGCTGTGGCGCAGGGTGGCGGTGAAATGGTTGGCGAGCGCGCAAACGAGCAGGCCGAAGAAGCTGACCGGATAGCCGAACGGCCCCACCAGCGCGGTGGACGTCGCCACCAGAATGGCAATCCATACGAGAATCCACAAGGTGTTGCGCTGATAATGGATGCCGAGGTTGATGGTTTGGTCGCGGCCGAGCAGATGCACATCCAAGCGGTGGCGTTCGCGCCAAATCAGCACCATGCTTAACAGCACCACCATCAATGCAGGCCACAACAAACCGCGGTTAAACGAATTGAACGAGGCATAGGAAAAGGCTTGCGCCACCGCGAATTCTTCCGGGTCGATCAGCCGCTGCAACAGGCTGGTGATGCTGCGGAAGAAAATGCCGAAAATCACGCCGATGAGAATCATCCGCGCCAAATCGCGGCCGCCCTGACGCAGCAATACCTGAAACAGCAGCAGCGAGCCAAACAGCATCACCACCAATTCGCCGCCGAATTTCAGCGTGGGATCAAACTGGGCGTAGCTCATGCTGCCGAACACCACCACCATCAGCGTTTGCAGAAACACATACATAGTGTCGAAACCCAACAGCGACGGCGTGAGAATCGGATTGTGGGTCAGCGTTTGAAACAACATCGTCGATACGCCGATGGAATAGGCCACCAGCAAAATCGCCAGCAGCTTGGTGCCGCGCAGAGGCAATACGAAATCCCAGTTGCCGTGGGCATTGAGGGTCATAAACAGCGCGCAACTCACAAGCAGCAGCGCAAAAGCCAGCAGCAGGTTTCTTTTTTCAGACGGCATGGGCAGGCTTCCTCATCAACAACCACAAAAACAACACCGTGCCCAACACGCCGAACACCGTCGACACCGGAATCTCAAACGGATAGCGGATCACCCGGCCGATGATGTCGCACAACAACACCATCGCCGCGCCGAGCAGCGCCACCGACGGCAGGCTCTGGCGCAGCTTGTCGCCCATCAGGCGGCTGACGATATTGGGCACCACCAGCCCGATAAACGGAATGCTGCCCACCGTCACCACCACCAGCGAAGTAATCAGCGCCACAATCACCAGGCTCACCCACAAAATCGTGCGGCGGTTCAGCCCCAGATTTACGCTCACCGTTTCGCCGAGGCCGAGAATGGTGAGCTGGTCGGCAATAAAATAGGCCGCCAACGCCAGTATGCCCGCCAGCCACAGCAATTCGTAACGCCCCAGCAACACCCCCGAAAAATCGCCCTGATGCCACACGCTCAGCATTTGCAGGGTTTCGGTTTCGTAAGCGACAAACACCGTGGCCGATTCGATGATACTGCCGAAAATAATCCCCACCAAAGGCACCATCAATTGGGCGGTCGGCGGCAGGCGGCGGATCAGCAGCATAAACACCAACATCCCCGTCATCGCCGCCACCGAAGCCGCGGTCATCTTCAGCATCAGCGAAGCAGCGGGAAAAAACAGCGCCATCATCAACAGGCCGAACGAAGCGCTCTGCGTCGCCCCCACCATCGAAGGCTCGATAAAGCGGTTTTTCATCAGAATCTGCAACATCATGCCCGCCACCGCCATTGACGCGCCCGTGAGCACAATCGCAAATGTGCGCGGCAGGCGGCTGGTGAACAGCAGCTGCCATTCGTCGGACATATTGAAAAGATTGCGCCAACTGAAATCGGCCACGCCGATGGAAAGGCTGACTGCAAACAGCAGCGCCAATGCGGCGAGGCTGAAAAGGTTGAGTGAGGAGACTTTGCGTAACATGGAAAATTTCTGCAAACGGGTTGGGTTTCAGACGGCCTTCAAACTGCCGTAGCGTGGGCTCTGCCAGCGAAACAGTGCAGGCTGTCTGAAAAGAACGACATAAAATCAATCAACAACGTGGGCGGAGCCTACGCTTTCGGCTTTGCCGAATCGGTTTCAGACGGCCTTCAAACCGATGCAATCGTAGCGTGGGATCTGCCCGCGAAATAGCATAGGCCGTCTGAAAATAACGGCATCAAAATCAATCAACAACGTGGGCGTAGCCCACGCTACCGGCTTGACCGAATCGGTTTCAGACGGTCTTCAAACCGATGCAATCGTAGCGTGGGCTCCGCCCGCGAAACCGCACAGGCCGTCTGAAAATAACGGCATCAAAATCAATCAACAACGTGGGCGTAGCCCACGCTACCGGCTTGACCGAATCGGTTTCAGACGGTCTTCAAACCGATGCAATCGTAGCGTGGGCTCCGCCCGCGAAACCGCACAGGCCGTCTGAAAATAACAGCATCAAAATCAATCAATAACGTGGCGGAATCCACGCCACCGACTTGACCGAATCGGTTTCAGACGGCCTTCAAACCGATGCAGCCGTAGCGTGGGTTCTGCCCGCGAAACCGCACAGGCCGTCTGAAAATAACGGCATAAAAATCAATCGATAACGTGGGCGTAGCCCACGCTACCGGCCATATTTATTTTCAGGCCGAGACTTTTGCAAAATTCCTTTGTTCGTCGCACCCGCGCAGGCGGGTGCCCAGTCTGAAGCAACGCTTCAGCTCAAACCCACCAGCTCTGAAAGTGCACAACATTTTGATTTTTATAGTTTCTTTTGAAATCATAAAAAAATAGATAAACAAGCAAAGCTGTGCTTTGCACTGGGCACCCGCCTGCGCGGGTGCGACAATGTGCTTTTTTGCAAAGGTCTCAGGCCGTCTGAAAATAACGGTATAAAATCAATCGACGACGTGGGCATAGCCCACGCTACCCGCTACTGTCTCAGGCCGTCTGAAAAAGCAGAAACACAGAAGCCTGCCCAGGCGTTCTGTGTTTGCCGAAGCCGCTTTATTTGGCCGCTTCAAACGCTTCGCGCACCTGCGCGGTGGCGTTCAAAAGCTGTTGTGCGCCGCCCGCGGCCAGATAGTTTTCCGGCAGCAGGTAAACCACTTGGCCTTTCTGCCATGCGGTGGTGCCGGTAACCAGCGGGTTGTCCAATACTTTTTGCGCCGCTTCGCCGTCTTCACCGATGGCGGAGCTGCGGTCGAGCACAAACAGCCAGTCGGGGTTGCGCTGTTTGATGTATTCGAAGGTAATCGGCTGGCCGTGGCTGCCTTCCTTGATGTTGTCGTCAACCGGCGGTACGCCCACGTCGCGGTGAATCCAGCCGAAACGCGAATCGGGGCCGAAAGCCGACATCTTGCCGCCGTTGACCAGAATAATCAGCCCGTTGCCCTTGCCTTCCGCCGCTGCTTTGGCGGCTACGAAGGCATCGTCGATTTCTTGTTTCAAGGCCGCCGCTTCGGTTTCCTTGCCGAAGATTTTGGCAAAGGCATCAATGCGCGCTTCGGTGCTTTCGCGCATTTTGGTGGTGTCGGCGGTCATCTCGATGGTGGGCGCGAGCTGGCCGAGTTGCTCGAATGCTTTGGCGGTGCGCGAGCCGGTGATGATCAATTGCGGCTGGAAGGCATTGAGGGCTTCGTAATCCGGCTCAAACAGCGTGCCGACGGTTTTCATGTTTTGGCTGGCGTCTTTGAGGTAGTCGAGGCGCACATTGCTGGTGGTCGCGCCAACCGGCACGCCGAGTTTGGTGAGGGTGTCGAGCATGCCCCAGTCGTATACGGCGATGCGTTCGGGATGGGCGGGTACGCCGGCTTCGCCGCGGGCGGTTTCTACCGTCACACTGCCTGCATTTTCGGCGACCGCCGCGCTCACGGCCGAAGCGGCCTGCGGGTCGGCGGCGGTTTGGTTTTGTTGCGAACAGGCAGCCAGCGCGGCGGCACAGCAAAGGGCGAAAGCGGTTTTGCGTAACATCATGTTGCACATTCTCCTAGTAGGTGGAAATCAGAAAGAGGCCGTCTGAAAAAGTATAGTCATTTAAATTTGATTGGATACAGCGTTGCTACGCCCGGCTCAAAGAGGGGGCTTGACTAAGCTGCTGAAGCAGCAAGTCCGCCGCCCCGTACTATAGTCGTTTCAATTTAGCTTGATACAGCGTTGCTGCGCCTTGCCGTACTATTTGTACTGTCTGCGGCTTGCTGCCTTGTCTCAAACCAAATTTATTCGACTATACAAACAACCGTTTCAGACGGCATTTCATAGTGATAATGGTTATCTTTCATTTTGACACAAGACGGTCATAAAATCCAGTCTGCGGGCGATTTTTACCCGTTCGGGTCGTCGATAAAATCGTGGCGGCTTTGGTGGTATTGCTCTTCGCTTTCGTTTTTGCGCCAAAACGGCACGGCATAACAGCGCTCGGCGGGCAATTGCCATTGCACGCGCGCGATGGGGCGCAGGGCGGCCACCATCTCCGCTTCTCCGGCAAACCAGACGCGGTAGTCGGCGCAGGCGGGTTGCCAGTCGGCGGCGGCGCGGACGAGTTGCGCCATCGGCTCGGGGTCGGCATCGGTAAACAGTTGCACCGCCATGCCCTCGGGTTTGCGCCAGTCGGCAGGCAAATCGGCAGCCTCGGGCAGCCACAGCAACACCTTGCCCTGCACGTCGGGCGACATCTCGGCGAGCATGGCGGTGATGGCGGGCAGGGCGCTCAAATCACCGGCCAGCAGACAGGCGGGCGCGGCTTCGATAAGGCCGCGCTTGCCCGCGGGCGGCGACAGGCCGATGGTTTGGCCGCTTTGCACGTTTTCGGCAAACGCGGAAGCCGGGCCGTTGTCGCCGTGCAGCACGAAATCAATCGAAAGGGTGCAGGCTTGGCGGTCAAACGCGCTCAAGGTGTAGGAGCGTTTGTAGGGCATGGCGGTTTTGTCCGGCCAACTTGGGCCGCGCTCGCTGATTTCAGGCAGCACCGGCTCGCTTTGGCCGGGCAGCGGCAGAAAAATCTTGATGTGCGCGCCGTTGCGCTCAAACGGGTAATCGGCCAATTCGGGGCTGTGAAACACAATGCGGCGCAGATTGGGGCTGAGGTCGTGCCAGCTTTGCACCGCAATCAGGCGCGGGCGTTTCGGGTTGGGCGTAGTCATGGGCGGTTTTCTCCGGCGGCAAGGCTGAGGGCTTGCAAAAACGAAGCGGGCAACAGGCTGCCGTGGTTGTGTTGCGGATAAGTTTGCTGCACCACGCTCAGGCCGGGCAGGGCGGCGAGGCGCTCGGCAAATTGCTGTGCGGCGGCGGGCGATACGGCGGCGGTAGCCTGCTCACGGGCGCGGATGCGTTGTTGCTGTGCGGCATTTTCGGCGGTTTTGCGTTCGGTTCGGCCGCTTTTCAACAGCCGCAAGCGGGTGTGCGGCGGCACATCAAGAGGCCGTCTGAACGCGGTTTGCGCCTGCTGCAAAAACAAACCTTGCTGCCACCACAAAGCGGGATCGGCGGCGACATATTGACTGAACGCATCGGGCTGGTGCAGCAAGGCATACAGCACAAACAGGCCGCCGTAAGAATGCCCCCACAGCGTTTGCCGCTGCGCATCCAGCGGCGCGCGTTTGGCTACCGCCGGGCGGATGTGTTGATTAATCAATTGCAGAAAATCAGCCGCGCCGCCGTTCAGACGGCCCGGGTTCAAAGCATCGGGCAGGCTTCGGCCTTGCGTATCGGGCGGCGTGTAATCATAGCTGCGGGCATTGCCGTCGAGCCGCAAATCGTTGGCATGGCCAATCAACACCAACACCAGCGGCGTGGTTTCGGCAAGGCGGCGCAGTTGCGCTGCGGTCAGAAGTTCAGACGGCATATTGCCATCCAGCGCAAACAAGGCGGGAAAACCTTGTTTCGGAGCGGGTGCATCGGGAATGCCGACATACACGCGGTGGCGCGGTTTGCCTTGCTGGTCGGCAAAATCGAGCGTGGTAAAACGGTAGCCGCTATCCGCCGCCGCAAACACAGAAAAATCGGCTTTGCGGTTCATATCGGGCGGCGGTGCGGCCAAGTTTGCAGCGGAGGCAAACAGCAGCAATAGCGGAAATAGGAATCGGATAAAGGTCATGGGCGTTTGTGTCGGTTGGTGGATATTGGGCAAGCCTGTGGCTTGCCACCCTCACCCTCTCCCTTAGTGAGAGGGGATCAAGTTACTGGGGAAAAAAGGTTTCAGACGGCCTCAAACATTACAACTTCATTGTTTGAGCAAGCAGAAACAGTTTTGTAGCGTGGGCTACGCCCACGAAATCTGGTTCTATGAGCGAGCAGAAATTCTCGAAACCACAGCAATCTTTTCAGACGGCCTGTAACCTAAGTCCCCTCTCCGGCTTAGATTGACTAGCGCAGCGTGTCAATCTTGCCCTCTTTGAGCAAAAGGGAGAGGGTTAGAGCCTGCCCCGTACTTGATACGGGGGTGAGGGTAGCAAACCGCAGGTTTGCCTACACAGGAGGTAGAAACCATCCTCGATTGCTACATGCGAAACGGCAATGTTTGCGGCCGCCTGAATATGACTGGATAAGCGTTCAGGCGGCCTCAACCCTTATTTACCCCGCACAAAGCGCGCATCGGCGGCAAAACCGCGTGTGGCATCGGGTTTGGCTGTTTCAAATTCGCGGAAGGTGCTGTTGATGGCGATGCCGGCGGGTTTGCCGTCGATGGTGGCGCTGGCGGTGAGTTTCACGCCGCCGCCGCTGGTTTCGCCGCTGGTCATGTCGGGCAGTTGCAGCTCAGTCAATTGCAGGCGCGGGTTGGCAACGGTGGTTTCTTTTTTCATTAGTTGCTTGCCGCGCGGGCGGATTTTGTCTTCGGCCTTGAAGGTGTCCGGCACGCCGCTGTCGTCAATCAGTGCCATACTGAGGATGGCGGCCTGATTCAAGACGGGCTGATTGTTTCGGACGGGGATACCGACCAGCAGTTTCACGCCGCGATGGATGTGGCGGTTGTCGCTCCAGCCTTGGCCTTCGCGCGCGGGGCGGGCATCGGCGGCCATCGAATAGCTGCGGCTCATGATTTGGATTTTGTAGCCGGGGGTTTTGGTTTTGCCGAGGCCGTCGTAAATGTCGGCCACGAGTTCGGGCGCGTTGCCTCGGGCATTGCCGAGAATGCGGGCTGAGGTGTCGGCCACGCGCAGGTTTTGTCCGGCATAGCTGAGGGTTTGCTGGTTGCCGAAGCCTGCGGCAAGGGCGGGCAGGCTGGAGAAGCCGAGGGCGGCGGCGAGCAATAATGCGGTGGTTTTTTTCATGAATGAAAACTCCTTTGGGTTAGCGGAATGGCGGTAGTTGGTGCAGGTCGGGCAGATCTATGGCGCTGAGGCATTCCTTGGCGGCATGCAAACGTGCCGTTTGCTATCCTCACCCCCGTACTGGATACGGGGGTGAGGATAGCAAACCGCAAGGTTTGCACGCCTCCTGCACTCATCAATACAAATACACGTTAATAGATACAGGCCGTCTGAAACGCCGGATATGCTTTCAGACGGCCTCAACTGCACTTAGAAACCGACCTTCAAGCTGCCGTAAAACGCGCGGCCGTGTTGGTTGAAGGTTTGCGCGCCGTCGGCGGTGCGGTAGATTTTCTTGTCGAAAATATTGCTCACGCCTGCGCGTACGTGCACTTTTTTGCTCCAGTTGTAGCCCGCGTTCACACCCCACAAGCCGTAGCTGCCGACTTCGTTGCTGCTCAGGCCGTTGTTGTCTTCGGTGCGGTTGATTACCACGGTTCGCGGTTTGATGCGGCCGTAGTGGGTGAAGGTGAGGTTGCTGTCCCAGCGTTCGTTGGGCGTCCAGGCCAAGGTGCTGTTGATGGTGTGTTTGGGTGTCATCGACAGGGGGTTGCCTCGGTAGTCTTCCGATTTTTGCATATAGGTAAAGTTGTTGCTCCACTTCAATTTATCGTGCAAGGGAATCACGAGGTTGCCTTCGATGCCGGCAATGGTGGCTTTGGGGGTGTTGCTCCATTGGTAGAGCGCGTTGCCGATGTCGCTTTGGGCAATCAACACGTCGCCGATGACGATTTTGTTGCGGTAATTGTTGTGGAAATAAGTGGCGGAAGCCTGCCAGCCGTTTTTGTTCCACTCTGCGCCGATTTCTTTGTTCCAGCTGGTTTCCGGTTTCAAATCGGCGTTGCCCATGTAGTAGCAGCGGCCTGCCGTGCCGATGGGGCAGCCGTTGCCGCGGGTGTAGAGGATGAAATTGGGGTCGGTTTGATACAGGTTGGGCGCTTTGTAGGCGCGGGCGATGCCGCCTTTGATCAACCAGTTGTCGCCGATCTGCTGCGAGAAGTTGAGGCCGCCGCTGATATTGCCGCCGGATTTGCTGTGGTGGTCGAAGCGCAGGGTGGGAATCAGGCGGGTGCGCTCGGTAACGGCGATGTTGTCTTCGGCATACACTGCCCATTCTTGTTGCGAACGCTTGCCGCTGCGGTTGGCGGCAATGCCGTCAAACACATCGGTGTTGCCTTGGTCGGTGAAGCCTTGGCTGTTGGACGAAGCATCTTTCAGACGGCTGTCGGCGAATTCGGTGCCGATGGTCAAAACGTGCGGCACACCCCAGTCGAACGGGATATAGGCTTCGCTGCTCAAGCGCAGGTTTTTCAGGTCGCTGTCGGTAAAGTCGGTGCCGTTGTAGCTGCCTTCGGGGCCGCCGGCCAATGCTTCGGGCAGGCGGCTGTTGGTGGTGCGGTCGTAGCTGAGGTAAGACTTGCTGTCGCCCCAATCATACGAGCCGGTGTGGGTGAGGGCGAAGTTGCTGCGGTAGAGGCGGGCGGTTTCCGCGCCAAGCAGGCTTTCAATCAGCGCGGCGTTGGAGGGATGGCGGACGCTGTTTTGGGTGTCGCCGTTGTAGATATTGCCTTGGCGGCTGAAACCGGTGTCGAAGGTGAGGCTGTGGGCGGGGTTGATTTTCCAGTGCAGGCGGGCGGCAATGTCTTTGTTGCGTACGCCTTCCACGCCGGCCGCGGCCGCATTGCCTGCGGCGGCATTGATGCTAGGCGAATCGGCGTCGGTTTTGTTGATGTTGCCGTAGAGGCGGAAGCTCAATACGTCTTTGACAATCGGGCCGCTGAGGTTGAAGCCGACGCGGTTGGTGGCGCCTTCGTCATCGTCTTGCGGCTGGTTGGTGTAGTAATTCACCGAGCCTTCGAATTCGTTGGTGATTTTTTTGGTGGTGATGTTGACCACGCCGCCCATCGCGCCGGAGCCGTAGCGCGCCGCCGCCGGGCCGCGGATGACTTCGATGGATTCGATGGCTTCCACCGGCACCCAGTTGGAGTCGCCGCGGGTGTTGCGCTCGCCGCGCATGCTGATGCGCTCGGAATTGCGCGAGGTAACGGGTTTGCCGTCGATCAGAATCAGCGTGTTTTCCGGCCCCATGCCGCGCAAATCAATCTGGCGCTTGTTGCCGCGCTGGCCGGTGGCGGTGTTGCCGCTGAGGTTGACGCCCGGCATGGTGCGCACCAAATCGGAGACGTCGTTGACCGCGGGCTGTCTGTCCAAATCTTCGGCTGAAATTTTCGATACGCCCAAAGATTGCTGCAACTGACGCTCGGCGGTCACGTAAACGGTGTCGAGTTCGGCGCTGCTGTCAATATCGGCGGCATGGGCGAAACCGGCCATCAGGCTGAAAGAAAGTAAAGACAGGCGGAAAACGGGGGCGGAGGGAGACATGGCTTTTCCTGAAGTATGTAAAATTAAATGATAATCGGGTTAATGTTTGATAATAATAAATCAAATAGAAATGATTATCAACATATATGGAGAGTTTTACCGATTTATCATTAATGGATGCCGAAAATGCAAAGAGAAGAAACGGCGGAGAGGAGGCGGAAAAAGTTGCTCTGTTTATTGTCGTCTGATATACGGAGGTGTTGGCAAAAAACAACCGTCGCACCCGCACAGGCGGGTGCCTAGTTTGAAGCATAGCTTCAGCTTAAACCTATCAGCCTTGAAAATGAACAAGTTTTGATTTGTATGATGTTTTTGGGAATCACAAAAATGAGCAGACAAGCAAAGCTACGCTTTGCACCAGACATCCGCCTGCGCGGGCGCGACGGGTGTTTTTGCAAAGAGTTTATGCTATTTAATTGTATTGAAAGTGGAAATTTCTTGAACAAAAACCTTCAGACGGCCATCAAGACGGTAATCCGAAGCGGCGGGCAATCAAGTGGTAGAGCGCGCCGCTGCTGAGCAATACGCAGACCATGCGGCTGACGTGGAACACCGTCACCAGCGGCACGCCCAGTTGCAACACTTTGGCGGTGATGGTCATTTCGGCGATGCCGCCGGGCGACATACCCAGCATTACGGTCGGGTAGGGCAAATTTGTGGCGCGGCTCAGCAGCCAGGCGGCCAGCACGGTGAGCAGCAGCCCCGCCAGCGTCACCCAGGCAACGGTGGCGAGAAAGCGCGGCGAACGGCGGAAAAAGCCGGGGGTGAATTTGCAGCCGAGCGACCAGCCGATAAAGAGTTGCCCCAGATATTGCACGGCGGGCGGGATGGCCGACAAGTGGAGGCTGAGCGCGGTGAGGATAATCGCCGCCAGCAAGGGGCCGAACACCCACGGATTGATCCAGCCGAAACGCTTGAACGCCAGCCCGAACAAGGCCGTCCAGCCGACCAGCAGCAGGAAGCCGCCGTAATCAACGTGCGGATTTTTGCCGAACGCCGCGCCGTCGTCGAAGCCTTGTATGCCCGCAAACTGGTAGGCAAACGGAATAATCATCACCACCAGCAACACGCGCAGGCTGTGCGCCGACACCACTTTATCGACTTCGGCCTGATGGTGCGCCGCCAGATTGGCCATTTCGCTGGCGCCACCAATGGCGGAGGCAAACCAGGCGGTTTTGAAATCCACAGCGCCGAAGCGGCAATAGGCCGCCGAGCCCAGCGCGCCGAGCAAAATGGAAAAAGCCACCGATGCCGCCAGCGCGGGCAGGTTGGCCGCAATCGCGCCGAGGATGGCGGGGGTGAAATACAGCCCCAGCGACGTGCCGATACACCATTGCCCGGCATTGCGGAACACATTGTGGCCGCCAACCGCCCAGCCGCGCGACGAGCAGACGGCGGTGGCCAGCAGCGGCCCCAGCAGCCACGGCAGCGGCAGTTTGAGCAATAAAGCCAGTTGCGCCCCGGCAAGGGCGGTGAGAAAACCGAAAATCAGGCGGACGGGGGCAGACATGGTCGGGCGTTCGGAAAAAGGGATGATGTTGGTTGACGGATTATATAGCGCCGCGATGGAGGCCGTCTGAAGTTTCAGACGGCCTGTTTGGTGGTTTTTTGCAAAAATCAGGATAAAAGGTTAAAAAATAAGATAATCGGCTTGACGCTGCTTCGGCTTGTTTGCATACTGGCGCCTCGTTTCCCCGTGGCAAAAGTGGAAACGGATTTACGGGTGCAGAGCAATCTGCGTGAAAACAAGAAACAGGGCGGCAAAGCCATCATGATGCAGCGCAGGATGATGGATTCGTCTGCCGATTTACTCAAGGTGGCAACATGAACGAACAATGGCTGGCGGCTCTGCTCGTGGCGGGCGTGAGCGCTTTATCCGTGCATCTTTCTTGGATTACATGGAGGTGGTTTTTTCGCTGGAAAGCGCATGAGGCGTTGCAGGCGGGCGCGGCGGAAAAAGAAATGAATGCGGTATATAACCGGAGATGTAGATTTTGATACAAGGCGAGCCAACGCCGTAGCAGAAACTCATTTCTTCGACTATAGCGGCGCGTTTTGTGCTTACGCAACGCAGTCGAAAAAGCTATAATCGGCAGCACTGAATATACGGTAAAGGCCGTCTGAAAAGGTTTCAGACGGCCTTTTATGGTAAACGGCTTAATGTCTGCTGCGGCTTGGTTGCTTTCTGTCAGATATTAAGTTGTTTCACTGATGGCTGAGGAGGCAATATGAAATATCATGATTTGCGCGATTTTATCCGCAAGCTGGAGCAGGAAGGCAAGCTCAAGCGCATTGCCCTGCCGGTGTCGCCGCATTTGGAAATGACCGAAATCGCCGACCGCGTGTTGCGCGCCGAAGGGCCTGCATTGCTGTTTGAAAACGCGGTGCGCGCCGACGGCAGCCGCTACGATTATCCCGTACTGGTCAATCTTTTCGGCACGCCCGAGCGGGTGGCGATGGGTATGGGCGCGGAGAGCATCGCCCAATTGCGCGAAATAGGCCAAACGCTGGCCTATCTGAAAGAGCCCGAACCGCCCAAAGGCATCAAAGACGCGTTTGCCAAACTGCCGCTGTTGAAAGACATCTGGAGCATGGCGCCGAACGTGGTGAAAAAAGCGCCGTGTCAGGAAATCGTCTGGGAAGGCGACGAGGTGGATTTGAACCGCCTGCCGATTCAGCATTGCTGGCCGGAAGACATCGCGCCGCTGGTGACTTGGGGCTTGACGGTCACGCGCGGGCCGCACAAAAAACGCCAAAACCTCGGCATCTACCGCCAACAATTAATCGGTAAAAACAAGCTGATTATGCGCTGGTTGGCGCATCGCGGCGGCGCACTCGATTTTCAGGCGCACAAAAAAGCCCATCCCGGCGTGCCTTATCCCGTGGCGGTGGTGCTCGGCTGCGACCCTGCCACGATTTTAGGCGCGGTCACGCCCGTGCCCGATACCTTGAGCGAATATCAGTTTGCCGGTTTGCTGCGCGGCTCGCGCACCGAATTGGTGAAATGCATCGGCAATGATTTGCAAGTGCCCGCGCGCGCCGAAATCGTGCTTGAGGGCGTGATTCATCCCGATGAAACCGCGCTCGAAGGGCCTTACGGCGACCACACCGGCTATTACAACGAGCAGGATTATTTCCCCGTCTTCACCGTCGAGCGCATCACCATGCGCGAAAACCCGATTTATCACAGCACTTACACCGGCAAACCGCCCGACGAACCCGCTGTCCTCGGCGTGGCTTTGAACGAAGTGTTTGTGCCGCTGTTGCAAAAACAGTTTCCCGAAATCGTCGATTTCTACCTGCCGCCCGAAGGCTGCTCCTACCGGATGGCGGTGGTCAGCATCAAAAAGCAATACGCAGGCCACGCCAAACGGGTGATGATGGGCTGTTGGAGCTTTTTACGCCAGTTTATGTACACCAAATTCATCGTGGTGGTGGACGACGATGTCGATTGCCGCGACTGGAAAGAAGTGATTTGGGCGATTACGACCCGTATGGATCCCGTGCGCGATGCGGTGATGGTGGAAAACACCCCCATCGACTACCTCGACTTCGCCAGCCCCGTCAGCGGATTGGGCGGCAAAATGGGCTTGGATGCCACCAACAAATGGCCGGGCGAAACCGACCGCGAGTGGGGCAGAGTAATCGAGCGCGACGCGGCCACGGTGGCGAAAGTGGATTTGCTGTGGCAGGAATTGGGTTTGTAAGCCTGGCTGGTTAAACAAGGCCGAGACCTTTGCAAAATACCTTTTGCTGCATCGCAAAAGCATCCACTCTGTCATTCCGGCGCAGGCCGGAATCCATAGCTTGCCATGAAAACCCATTTGAAATCAAATAACTGAATCTTGGAAAAATGGATTCCGGCCTGCGCCGGAATGACGGATGGAATGGATATTTCCAAGAAAAAAGTATTTTGCAAAGGTCTCAGGCCGTCTGAAAAGCATGCTTTCAGACGGCCTTTGACTATTTTGCCTAAATATAAAAAACCGCCCGAGCAGAGGGCGGTTTTGTTTTGCCGGCAGGCTTATTGTGCAGGCGCAGGTGCCGGAGCGGCAGGTGCTTGCGCCGGGCGCTCGAAGCCTTTTTCTTTCATGCAGGCGTCGAAGGCAGCGCGATCCTGGCTGGCGCCCACGGCTTGTTGGCATTCTTGCAGAGCTTGCTCTACAGCCGGGTTGGCGCCTTGTTGCGGTTTCGGTTCTTTGTGGTCGCCGTTGCTGGCGCAGGCGGACAGAATCAGAGCAAAAGCGGCAGTTGCCAGTAATTTTTTCATGTTTAAACCTTTCTTTATTGGGGTGTAGTCTTTTCAGACGGCCTGAAAAGCTGCCGCGCAGTTGCGGCGGATACCGATTGCGCCTGCAGGCCGCGTGGGGCGGCAGGTGTAATGGATATCATGACGGCATGATGCCGTGCATGGGGTTATAGAGTGGGTGGCGGCAGATTAAGTTCATTTTTATGTGAAAACGGGATAGGCAGGTGGCATTTTTTTTGCGGCAGGATGTTTAGAGCTTCCTGACAGCGGCATGCGGAAATGACGCTTCTGAAACGGGTCGCACAGCAGGGCTGCCGCACGGGCGCAGACAAAAAAGCCCGCTCGATGGAGCGGGCTTTTGCCGGTCGGAATCAGGCCGTCGGCTTTTTGCCGGTGAGCGACATGATGGCGAAGAATGCCAGCGGGCAGATAACGGCAATGCCCCACCATATTATGCTGCCGGTAATCAGCGCCTGGCCGATAAAACCGGCCTGCAGGATGTAATAGCTCATCGGAATCAGCGTTTGGCGGATAATCTCGCCTTCGCGGTTGAGCAAGCCGACCACGGCGGCGGCGGCCACAACGTTATGCACGGAAATCATGTTGCCCGCCGCGCCACCGATGGCCTGCAGCGCCACCACAATAGAGGAGAGGTCGGTGTCGAGGCCGATTTGCTGCGCGGTGGAAAACTGGAAGTAGGAAAACATCATGTTGCTGACTGTGTTGGAGCCTGCGATAAAGGCGCCCAGCGCACCGATGGCGGGTGCGAAGTTCGGCCATAAACCGCTGAACCAGTGTGCGGCACTTTGCGCCAGCACCATCGGCATGGCAGGCAGCGCACCGGCGGCGCTCATGTCGCCCGATTGCGAGTTGATAAACACCTGCACCATCGGCACGGCCAAAAAGAGCGCCGGAGCAGCGGAAATCAGCGTGTTGCCGGCTTCGCCCCAGCCGCGTTTGAAGCGCTTGATGTCCATTTTGAAGATGAAAATGCAGGCGATGGCCACCAGAATCAGAATGGTGCCGGGCGAGTAGCCGAACTGCACTTTGCTGGTGATGGAAGTGCCGAACAGGTTGGCGAGCGTGATGGTAGTCAAATCGCCGGTGAGAAAGGCCTTCAGCGGCTGGATGACGCGGGTCAGCACCAGCAGCACAATCACAATCACATAAGGTGCAAACGCACGGAACACGGAGAAAGAAGGGGTATCATCGTCATCCTGGGCGTTGCCCTTGAGCACGCCTGCCCAACGGCTTTCCCAGCGCTCGCGCGGCGGGAAGTCGAAGGTTTCTTTCGGCACAAACCAGCCGCGCTTGGCTGCGGGCACCACCAGCATCAGGCCGATGAAGCCGCCTACCATAGAGGGAAATTCCGGGCCCATGAAGCGGGCGACCAGATAATACGGCACGGTGAAGGCGATACCCGCGAAAATGGCGAATTTCCAGGCTTTCAGGCCTTCGGCAAACGAGCGTTTTTCGCCGTAAAAGCGGGTGAGCATGCCGCAGAGAATCAGCGGAATCAAAAAGCCGATCAGGGCGTGCAAAAGGCCGACGTTGGCGGTGATGTGGAGCAGGTATTGGTCGACGGTTTGCGGCGCGATGGCGGCGGCAACGTCGTCTTTATTGCTGATGCCCGACCACACGCCCACCAAGAGCGGCGTGCCCACGGCACCAAACGATACCGGCGTCGACTGGATAATCAGCATCGCCATCACCGAGGCCATGGCGGGAAAACCCAGCGCCAGCAGCAGCGGTGCGCCCACGGCAGAAGGCGTGCCGAAGCCGGAAGAGCCTTCCACCAGCGAGCCGAACAGCCAGGCGACGATAATCATCTGCACGCGGCGGTCGGGCGAGATGTCCATAAAACCCTGGCGGATGGAGTGGATGGCGCCGCTTTCCTTGAGCGTGTTCAGCATCAGGATGGCGCCGAATACGATATACAGGATGGTCAGCGATACAATCACGCCGTTGACGGTGGCGGCGGCCACCACGGCGGGCGAAGCCTGCCATACCAGCAGCGCCAGCAGGGCAGTGACCACATAGGCGGCGGCCATCGAAATTTTGGCCGACAGCTTCAATACCACCAGCAGGATAAATACGGTGAGGATGGGCGCCAGCGCCAGCAAAGTGTTGAGAATACTCATGGTCTCTCCGATTGGGTTGTTGTGTGAAATAAAGCCGGCGGATGCCGGTTTTTCTTTTTCTTTGGTAAATTGGTATTACCAATTAAGCCAAGTGTGTTATACTTTACAAAAGGTTACATTAACGGTCAATAGCTGTGCGCGGGACGGTGGTGTGGCGCGGCGCCGAATCTCGGATGGCTGCGTGTTAAAATCGAATTTAGTTTTTTGAATTTTAAAATAAATTATTATTTTTACCTTGTGTTTGGAAAAGGGCGGGAGGTGTGGTTTTTACACTTTCAAGACGGCAAAAGGTAGTGGAATGCAGTGTTTGTGCCAAATTTGAATGATGTTCCCGGGGAAATTGGTAAACTGATAAAGCCAATCTTTCAGACGGCATCCGGGCAGATTTGGCAAAAGTCTTGAATCCATCATGACAACAAGGATTATCGGAATGGTGCAGCAAACGGTTATCAGACCCCGGAAAATCAGCGAACAGATTCTGGTGGTATTGGAGGAGCGTATCGTGTCGGGCGAATATCCCGTCGGCAGCAAGCTGCCGCCGGAGCGCAGATTGGCGGAAGAATTCGGCGTGTCGCGCCCGTCGCTGCGCTCGGCGCTGAAAATGTTGGTGGCGCGCGACATGCTCGAAGCACGGCAGGGCGACGGCTATTATGTGTCGGCCAAGCCGCAACAGGATTTCCTGCTCGGTTGGCAGAGCCTGCTCGGCAACCATCCGGACTGGGAAAACGATGTGTTTGATTTCAGCCGCAGCATGGAAGGCTGCATGGCGGCGCTGGCGGCGGAGCGGCGCACCGATGCCGACTTGAAGCGGATGGCCTTCTGGCTGGAGAAATTCGAACAGGCCTACCGCAGCGGCAGCCGCGAACAGCAGGCGGAAGCCGATGCGAGCTTTCACCAGGCCATTGCCGGAGCGGCACACAATATCCTGTTTGCCCAGCTTTCAGACGGCCTGTTGAAAATGCTCTACCGGCAGACGCGCAGCTACATCATGCACACCGAAAAAATCGAAGACCCGCGCCCGACGCTGATCAAGCACCACCGCGCCCTGTTTGAAGCCATCGAGCAAAAGCAGCCGCAGGAGGCGGCGCGGATTGCAGAAGGGCATTTGAGCTACGTGGCCGAAAGCCTGCACCTCGACCGAGAATACCAAAGCCGCAGCGAGCATGCCGATACGCTGGCGCAACATGATTTGCAGCGCACGGGCGACTGGTGAGGCCGTCTGAAACACCGCAGGCGGTTCTGAACATGCGGCCGATTTATGGCATAATAGCCATCCTTATTTCCAGCCGGCTGCATGCCGATTGAATGACCGCATGCAGCCCGAACCTCCCTTTTTCAGACGGCCTCCGTTATCTGCCGTGGCCGTCTGAAAGAAAGAACCATGAATTTATGAACCCATTTGCATCCCTCGGCCTCGGCAATGAAATCGTTGCCGCGCTGACCGAGCAAGGCTACGAAACGCCGACGCCGATTCAGGCCGCCGCCATTCCCAAAGCGCTGGCCGGACACGACCTGCTCGCCGCCGCCCAAACCGGCACCGGCAAAACCGCCGCCTTTATGCTGCCGAGCTTGGAGCGCCTGAAACGCTACGCCACCCCCAGCACTTCGCCCGCCATGCACCCCGTGCGCATGCTGGTGCTCACGCCGACGCGCGAATTGGCCGACCAGATTGATCAAAACACGTCGGCCTACATCAAAAACCTGCCGCTGCGCCACACCGTATTGTTCGGCGGCGTGAATATGGACGCGCAAACCCGCGACCTGCGCGCCGGTTGCGAAATCGTCGTCGCCACCGTCGGCCGCCTGCTCGACCATGTGAAGCAGAAAAACATCAACCTGAGCAAAGTCGAAATCGTGGTGCTCGACGAAGCCGACCGCATGCTTGACATGGGCTTTATCGACGACATCCGCAGCATCATGCAGATGTTGCCCAAGCAGCGCCAGACCCTGTTGTTTTCCGCCACTTTCGCGCCGCCCATCCGCAAGCTGGCGCAAGACTTCATGAAAAACCCCGAGCAGGTGGAAGTGGCCGCGCAAAATACCGCCAACGCCAATGTGGAGCAGCATGTGATTGCGGTGGATACCATGAAGAAGCGCAATCTGTTGGAGCGGCTGATTGTCGATTTGAACATGAACCAGGTTATCGTGTTCTGCAAAACCAAACAGAGCGTCGACCAGGTCACCCGCGACTTGGTGCGCCGTGAAATCTCCGCCCAAGCCATTCACGGCGACAAATCGCAGCAAACCCGCCTCGAAACCCTCAATGCTTTCAAGGAAGGCCGCCTGCGCGTGTTGGTGGCGACCGATGTGGCCGCACGCGGTCTGGATATTGCCGAATTGCCGTTTGTCATCAACTACGAGCTGCCGACCCAGGCCGAAGATTATGTGCACCGCATCGGCCGCACCGGCCGCGCAGGTGCCGACGGCGTAGCGATTTCGCTGATGGACGAACAAGAGCAGAAAATGTTTGAAGCCATCAAGGCGCTGACCGGCAGCGAAGTGGAAGTGGAGCGCATCGAAGGCTTCGAGCCGCGCTGGTGGGCGGACGGCAACGGCACGGCCGAGCCGGTTGCCGCAGCGCGCACGGAGCGGGAACGGGAACGGGGGCGCAGCAGCGGCAGCAGCAACCGCGAAGGCCGGGAAAACCGCCCGGTGCGCGAAGGCCGCGCTGCCGAACGCCAAAACGAACGCAGCAGCGACCCGGGCTCGGCTTGCGGCAAGATAGCGGGGCGTTCCCGCCGCAGCCGCCGCGAACAGCCGAAGTGCGCATTGCTGCAGCCAAATTTCGGGGCAGAATAAACGGCGGAACCTGTCACGGCGGGCGCAGCAATGCTGTATGAAGCGCCGATAACCTGACAGGCCAAGCCGTGCGCTATAGTCGGATAAATGAGATTCTGATACAAGGCGAGCCAACGCCGTAGCAGAAAATCATTTATCCGACTATACGTCGAATTTTCCCGCGCAGAAGCCATGATGCAGGCACTGTGCAAAACATCAGGTCAAGACTTTTGCAAAAAATAATATCCGTCGCACCCGCGCAGGCGGGTGCCCAGTGCAAAGCGCAGCTTTGCTTGTCTACCTATTTCCCTGATTCTAAAAATCCAATATGAATCATAGGATTGTAAATTTTCAGTGCTGGCCAGTTTGAGCTGAAGCGTTGCTTCAGACTGGACACCCGCCTGCGCGGGTGCGACAAAAAGGTATTTTGCAAAAACATCAGGCCGAGACCTTTGCAAAATACTTTTTTCTTGGAAATATCCATTCCATCCGTCATTCCGGCGCAGGCCGGAATCCATTTTTCCAAGGTTAAGTTATTTGATTTTAAATGGGTTTTCATGGTGAGCTATGGATTCTGGCCTGCGCCGGAATGACGGAGTGGATGCTTTTGCGACGCAGCAAAAGGTATTTTGCAAAGGTCTCAGGCCGTCTGAAACAGAGTTTCAGACGGCCTGATGTTTTGATGGAATCTGTTGTGCGGTTATTTACAGGAAGACGCTCCTGATTGACCGGCTGCTCAACGCCGCGCCAGCACGGCCTTGCTCAGATAATTGCGCACACCCTGGGTGATGGAGGCGGCGGTTTTTTGGCGGAACGAGCTGCTGGCGAGCAGGCGCTCTTCGGTGGGGTTGGAGATAAAGGCGGTTTCCACCAGAATCGAGGGGATATCCGGCGCGCGCAACACGGCGAAATTGGCTTGGTCGACATGGCCTTTGTGCAGCTTGTTGAGTTTGCCCAATTCAGTGAGCACGTTGCGGCCGAGCACGAGGCTGTCTTTGATGGTGGCGGTTTGGGTCATGTCGAAGAGGGTGTTGTCGACGTTTTTGTTGCCCACTTTCTGCACGCCGCCAATCAGGTCGGCGCTGTTTTGGGTTTGTTCCAAAAAGCGGGCGGCGGCGCTGGTGGCGCCGCGGGTGCTGAGCGCGTAAACGCCGGTGCCGCGGGCGCTGGGGCTGGTAAATGCATCGGCGTGGATGGAAATAAACAGGTCGGCCTTGAGCGAGCGCGCTTTGGCCACACGCACGCCCAGCGGGATGAACACGTCTTCGTTGCGGGTCATGTAGGTGCGGTAGCCCAAGGCATCGAGGCGCTTTTTGGTTTCGCGGGCGATGGCCAGCACCACGTCTTTTTCACGCAGGCCGCTGGGGCCGATGGCGCCGGGGTCTTCACCGCCGTGGCCGGGGTCGAGCACGATGACCGGCTTGCGGTTGAGCGGGCGCGGGGAGGGGGCGGGCGTGTCGACGATGGCCGGGGCGCGCTCCTTGACAGGCGGCACGGCGCCGTTGTTGCTGGTGCCGTCGCTGCGGATGCGGCCTTTGGAATAATCGTTGAGCAGCGCCATCAGCGGGTCGTCGGCTTCGGCGGCCAGCGCGGCGGCGGCAGAGGGGTAGAGGTCGACCACCAGCCGGTTGCGGAAATTGGCCACCGGCGCGAGGGTGAATACCTGCGGGTTGACGGCCTGTTTCAAATCAATCACCACGCGCACGGTGGTGGCGGTGTTTTGGCCGACGCGGATGTTGGCGATATAGGGGTCGCTGCGCTGAACTTTGGTGGCGATGGTCTGCAACACGTTGTTGAGGGTGGCGCCTTCGATGTCGACCACCAGACGGGCCGGGTTGTCGAGGGTGAAATGTTTGTATTGCATCGGTTGCGCGGCTTCCAGCGTGATGCGGGTATAGGCGCTGGCGGGCCAGATGCGCACGGCGACGAATTGCTGGGCGGCTTTGGCCAGGGCGGCCACCGGGGTGATGGTGAACAATAAGCCGGCGGCAGCGCGGCAAACGATTTGGCGACGAGTCAATTTAACCATGCTTCTAAACTTTTTTTGCCTTGGTGTGTGTGGGCGGTGAGGGTGCACATTCTGCCGGTTTCGGCATGGCCGAGGGCGACGGTGAGGTCGGCGGGCGGCACAAAGCCTGCGGCCTGCTGCGGCCATTCGATGAGGCAGACGCTGTTGTCGTCAAACAGTTCGTCCAGCCCGGCATCTTCCCATTCTTCGGGGCTGCCGAAGCGGTAGAGGTCGAAATGATGCAGCGTCAGCGCCGCGAGCGGGTAGCTTTCCACGATGGCGTAGGTGGGGCTTTTGACCGCGCCGCTGTGGCCGAGGCCGCGCAACAGGCCGCGCGTGAATGTGGTTTTGCCTGCGCCCAAATCGCCGCTCAGATACACCACCAAAGGCGCGCCGAGAGATGCCGCCCAGCTCGCGCCCAGCGCCGCCGTGGCGGCTTCGTCGGGCAGAAAACGGGAAATCGGCGCGCTGCGGCTCATGTGTCACTCTGATAAATATCGAAATGTTAATTATGCGGTAATTCAAACGCTTTGCAAACCTTATGGATTGCTAAATTAGATTAAAGTTTCCTGCTTTGAGGCCGTCTGAAAGGTGTACAATGCGGCATTTATACTGAAAAACCGTCTGCTGTCGCTGGTCGGGAACGCGCCCGCAAGGTCAGAAAGCCCTGGAGACGGTCTTTGTTTTTGGAAGAGACGAGGCGGACATGAATAATACCAAACAACGCCCCATCGGCGTATTCGATTCCGGCGTCGGCGGGCTCACCAATGTGCGCGCGCTGATGGAGCGGTTGCCGATGGAAAACATCGTGTATTTCGGCGACACCGCCCGCGTGCCTTACGGCGTGAAATCGCGCGCCACCATTGAAGCGTTTACCGCGCAAATCGTCGAATTTCTGCTGCAAAACGAAGTGAAGGCGCTGGTGATTGCCTGCAACACCATCGCCGCTGTGGCCGGGCAGAAAGTGCGCGCGATGGCGGGCAACATGCCGGTGCTGGACGTGATTACCGCCGGCGCGGAAGCGGCGCTGGCCACCACGCGCACCAACCACATCGGCGTGATTGCCACCAGCACCACCGTCAACAGCAACGCCTACGCGCGCGCCATCCACAGCCGCAACCCCGATACGCGCGTGCAGTCGCAGGCCGCGCCGCTATTGGTGCCGCTGGTGGAAGAGGGCTGGCTCGACCACGAAGTCACCCGCCTCACCGCCCGCGAATACCTCAAGCCGCTTCTGGCCGACAACATCGACACGCTGGTGTTGGGCTGCACCCACTATCCGCTGCTCAAGCCGCTGATTCACGCCGAGGCGCCGGGCGTGGCGCTGGTGGATTCCGCCCTCACCACCGCCGAGGCCACCGCCGGGGCGCTGGCGGCGGCAGGTTTGCTCAACACCGACAATCCCGCCCCCGATTACCGCTTTTACGTCAGCGATATTCCGCTGCGTTTCCGCACTATCGGCGAGCGTTTTCTCGGCCGCAGCATGGAGCAGATTGAAATGGTGTCGCTGGGTTAAAGAGTGGAATTATTTAATATATTGATTTTGTTAGATATAAAAATTGAAAATGATTTCAGACGGCCTGTTGGTTTTTCAAAAGGCCGTCTGAATATTTTGTCGGGATATTGTGTAAACATGCAAAATAATTTTGAACTTTTTACTCTAGGGCTTTTCTCAAAGGTACATGTTAACAAAGTAAAATGCTTTTGACATGCTGTTTTTAAACCGAAAGAAGAGGATTCCGTTATGAAGAAATTTGCCGTACTCGTATCAGCCGCCATCTTGTCAAGCGCAGCCGTGGCTGCTCCGGCCACTCAGGCGCCGACCGATGAAATCCAGCAAGTGGTAACGGCCAGCGCACCTGCTACCGATGCTTCTGCTCCGGCTGATGCTTCAGGCGTGCAAACTCCTGTTCCCGGCAGCGGCCAATAAGCCCGCTCCGACTGCTCTGAAAACCTGCCGCAAGGCAGGTTTTTATTTCACCATACGGCGGCTTGCTGCCTTGTATCAATCTAAATTGAAATGACTATAGTACGGCTAGGCGCAGCAACGCGGTAGTAGAGTAAGTTTTTTCACTATAGCGGATTCCCGAATTTTTACACGGCAATAACTGCCGTTAACGCCCGGGCGGCTATGATGTGCAGCGGCAGCAGATGACCGCTGCATCCGGATAATCAACCCAATCAAGAAAGCAACGACATGAAAATCCTGACCAAATTGGCTTCCCTGCTGCTGGTGTCCGCCAGCCTCACCGTGGCTCCGATGGCGCTGGCTGCACCTGCCCACAGCGACAAACCGCAAGCCGCCCAAGTGAAAAAACAGGCCGCCAACAAGAAAGCCGCCACCAAAAAAGCAGCGGCCAAAAAAACAGTCGCCAAGCAAGGCACCAACAAAAAGCAGGCCGCCAAGTCTGTGAAAAAAACCAACAAAAAACAGGCGGTGAAAAAGCAGACCGTTAAAAAACCGGCGCAGCAAAAGCGCGCGGGTTAAGTCGGCGCGTCAGCCGAAAGGCCAAAGGCCGTCTGAATCCGTGCAGGATTCAGACGGCCTTTCTGCTGCTGCATGATTTAAATCAAACGGGCGCAGCGGCCGGGTGTACAAACCGTCGGGAAAAGAACAGACTGTCAAACAGCATGAAGCAAGGAGAGTGTGATGAACAAACGATATCTGCTGTTGCTGCCGGCCTTGTGTCTGTTGATGCCTCCGCTTGCGGCGGCGGAAACCGCCGCCCCTGTGCAGCTTGAAACGGTCAGGCTGGCGGAGGGGGGCGACACGCTGGCGGCCAACGGCCTGGCCATCGGCCCGCGTCAGAAGTCGGCCAAAAGCAAGCGCCCGTTGGGGCAACGCATTTCCGACAAGCTGGAAGAAAGCCGCCGCGTTCGCGAACACAAACAGCGTGCCCGCGACGAAAAGCGGCGCGAGCGGGAAAAACAGCAGCAGGAGCGCCAGGCTTCGGAGCCGCGCGGTTGACCAAGTAATCTACTAAGGCCGTCTGAAAGGTGTTCAGACGGCTTTTCGTTTTGTGATTGCAGCGGCTTCGGTTAGAATAAAGACACTTTCAAACCATGTGCGCCACTTTATGCAGAAGCGGCTGGTTGGCGACAAACAGGCCGTCCGCTGATTTGAAAATTTTTTGCTTCCAGACGGCCTTTTATCGTCTGCAGGCCGTCTGAAACCAACATCATCGAAGAGAATTTTAATTTATGAGCCAATACGTTTATTCCATGCTGCGCGTGAGCAAAGTAGTGCCGCCGCAGAAAACCATCATCAAAGACATTTCCCTTTCTTTCTTCCCCGGTGCCAAAATCGGCCTGCTCGGCCTCAACGGCGCGGGCAAATCGACCGTGTTGCGCATCATGGCGGGCGTGGACAAAGAATTTGACGGCGAAGCGATTCCGATGAGCGGCATCAACATCGGCTATCTGCCGCAAGAGCCGCAGCTCGACCCTGAAAAAACCGTGCGCGAAGAAGTGGAAAGCGGTTTGGGCGAAGTGGCCGATGCGCAAAAACGCCTCGAAGAAGTGTATGCCGCCTATGCCGATCCCGATGCCGATTTCGATGCGTTGGCCGAAGAACAAGGCCGTTTGGAAGCGATTATTGCGGCGGGTTCATCGACCGGCGGCGGCGCGGAACACGAATTGGAAATCGCCGCCGACGCGCTGCGCCTGCCCGATTGGGATGCCAAAATCGGCAACCTTTCCGGTGGTGAAAAACGCCGCGTGGCCTTGTGCAAACTGCTGTTGAGCAAGCCCGATATGCTGCTTTTGGACGAGCCGACCAACCACTTGGACGCGGAATCGGTGGAATGGCTGGAGCAATTCTTGGTGCGTTTCCCCGGCACCGTGGTGGCGGTGACCCACGACCGCTATTTCCTCGACAACGCCGCCGAATGGATTTTGGAGCTCGACCGCGGCCACGGCATCCCGTGGAAAGGCAATTACTCTTCCTGGCTGGAGCAAAAAGAGCAACGCCTTGCCAACGAAGCCAAATCCGAAGCCGCCCGCATCAAGGCAATGAAGCAGGAATTGGAATGGGTGCGCCAGAATGCCAAAGGCCGCCAAGCCAAATCGAAAGCGCGTTTGGCGCGTTTTGAAGAGATGAGCAACTACGAATACCAAAAGCGCAACGAAACGCAGGAGATTTTCATTCCCGTGGCCGAGCGTTTGGGCAACGAAGTGATTGAGTTTACCAACGTGAGCAAATCGTTTGGCGACAAACTGCTGATTGACGACTTGAGCTTCAAAGTGCCCGCCGGCGCGATTGTCGGCATTATCGGCCCCAACGGCGCGGGTAAATCGACGCTTTTCAAAATGATTGCCGGTAAAGAGCAGCCCGATTCCGGCGAAGTGAAAATCGGTTCAACCGTGAAAATGTCGCTCATCGACCAAAGCCGCGAAGGTTTGGGCAACGACAAAACCGTATTCGACGAAATCGCCGAAGGCCGAGACATTCTGCAAGTCGGCCAATTTGAAATCCCCGCCCGCGCCTACCTCGGTCGTTTCAACTTCAAAGGCAGCGACCAGAGCAAAATCGTCGGCAACCTCTCCGGCGGCGAACGCGGCCGTCTGCATTTGGCCAAAACCCTGATTGCGGGCGGCAACGTGTTGCTGCTCGACGAACCGTCCAATGATTTGGACGTAGAAACCCTGCGCGCGCTGGAAGATGCCTTGCTCGAATTTGCCGGCAGCGTGATGGTGATTTCGCACGACCGCTGGTTCCTCGACCGCATCGCCACGCATATCCTGGCGGCGGAGGGCGACTCGAAATGGGTGTTCTTCGACGGTAACTATCAGGAATACGAAGCCGACAAGAAACGCCGTTTGGGCGAAGAGGGCGCGAAACCGAAACGGATTCGTTACAAGCCGGTCACGCGGTAAAACAAAAGGCCGTCTGAAAGTTTTCAGACGGCCTTTTGTTTGCGAACGTGCTGGATTCAATCAAATATATAGTGAAAAAACTTAATTCCTACTACGGTGTTGCTGCGCCTAGCCGTACTATCTGTACTGTCTGCGACTTGCTGCCTTGTCTCAATCTAAATTGAAACGACTATATGTTTTCAGACGGCCTGAGGTCTTTGCAAAATACTTTTTTCTTGGAAATATCCATTACATCCGTCATTCCGGCGCA
>JAUNTY010000065.1 GCA_030538415.1 Neisseria sp.
TAGTACGACAAGGCGAGCCAACGCCGTAGCAGAAACTAATTTCTTCGACTATAAATAAACTGGCATGTAAAATCATGTTAGGTTATGATATTTCCTTTATTGAGAAGCAGGCATGCCGCCGGTTGGCGGTGTGCCGCACCGGCGGTCGGGCGCGACCGCAGATTTTTGGAGACATTATGAATGCAGTAGTCATCGCCGTGATTGTGATGTTGGGCTTGTCGCTGGCGCGTGTGCACGTGGTGCTCAGCCTGTTGCTGGGCGCGCTGGCCGGGGGGCTGATGGGCGGTTTGGGGCTGGCCAAAACCATGGAAGTGTTTCAAACCGGCCTGTCCAACGGCGCACAAATTGCCTTGTCGTATGCCATGTTGGGTGCGTTTGCCGTGGCGATTGCCCATTCGGGTTTGCCGCAAACGCTGGCCAACACCGTTATCCGCAAGCTGGACGCGGGTCAGGTGCGCGATCAGGTGCCGAGCCGTTTCAATAAGGTAAAATGGGGCTTGCTGTTGGCCTTGCTGGCCATGAGCATCATGAGCCAAAACCTGATTCCGATTCACATCGCCTTTATCCCGCTGATTATTCCGCCGCTGCTGCTGGTATTCAACCGCATGCAGATAGACCGCCGCCTGTTGGCCTGTCTGATGACTTTCGGTCTGGTCACTACCTATATGTGGCTGCCCTACGGTTTCGGCGAAATCTTCCTGAAGCAGATTCTGCTCGGCAACATCACTAAATCCGGTCTGAATGTGGACAACATCAATGTGATGGCGGCGATGACCATACCGGCATTGGGCATGGTGGCCGGTTTGCTGATTGCCGTGTTTGTCAGCTACCGACGCCCGCGCCCGTATCAAAACACAGCCGCCGATTTGCAGGCGAACCAGCTGGCAGCCAAGCAGCCGCAGATTTCCACTTACCGCAGCACCGTGGCGCTGATTGCCATCGTGGTGTCGTTTGCGGTGCAGCTGTGGGCCGATTCGCTGCTGCTGGGCGCCATGGTCGGCTTTGCCGTGTTTATGGCGCTGGGTGTGGTGCGCTGGGGCGAAGCCGACGCGGTGTTTAACAACGGTGTAAAAATGATGGCGATGATCGGTTTCATCATGATTACCGCGCAGGGCTTTGCCGAAGTGATGAAAGCCACCGGCCAGATTGAGCCGCTGGTCACGGCCTCTGCGGAAATGTTTGCGGGCAGCAAAGGCATGGCGGCGCTGGTGATGCTGCTGGTCGGCCTGCTGGTGACGATGGGCATCGGCAGCTCGTTTTCTACATTGCCGATTATCACGGCTATTTATGTGCCTTTGTGCATCGGCATGGGCTTTTCGCCGATGGCAACCGTGGCGATTATCGGCACCGCGGGCGCCTTGGGCGATGCCGGTTCGCCAGCCTCCGATTCCACGCTGGGGCCGACCGCCGGTTTGAATGTCGACGGCCAGCACGATCATATGCGCGATACGGTGATTCCGACTTTCCTGCACTATAACCTACCGCTGATGGTGTCGGGTTGGATTGCGGCGATGGTGCTGTGATGAACAGCCTGGAAAACCGTGTGGTGGAGCTGGAAATTCAGGCGGCCTTGCAAGCCGATTTAATCGACAGTCTGAATGATACCGTGGCCGCAATGCAGCAGAATCTGGCGCTGCAGCAGGCGCAATTGCGGCTGTTGTATCAGCGCATGCAGGACAAACATCCGGCAGACAGCAATGACGCTTATGGTTTGAAAGATGAAGTTCCACCGCATTATTAAGATTTTTTATAGTCGTTTCAATTAGTCGTTTCAATTTGGATTGAGACAAGGTGGCAAGCCGCAGGCAGTACAGGTAGTACGACAAGGCGCAACAACGCTGTATCAAACTAAATTGGAACGACTATAAAAATGTGAATAAATATAGCAGAGCAGCCTTTCGGGCTGCTTTTTTTGTTGCGTTATCGACCGCTTCGGGCAAATTTTAATGGTTGCTCTAAAGTCAGTGCTGATTTTGCAGTTGAACAAAACAACGTTTTATTACTCAAACACCCGATAACGGCATATGGTAAGGCAGCGGAAATAGACGCATCGCTATTTTTCCAGACAAATTGATGATTTGTTTGAGCAGAAATACAAAATGGTCTGGTTCTGTGTCAGGAAATCCCAGTCGGGCAGCAAAACCCGTGCGGAATCGGCTTCGTGTAAGCCCGCAAAATAAGGCCTTTGGGGATGAGACCGCCAAACCTGTTATGTTGGCCGGAAGTCGGAGCGTACCCCATAATCCAAAGCCATGCCTGCCAACGGCTGTGCAGCCAGTGCGGGGGATAACGTTATTTTTAAATAGGTGCCCAACCGCTATAGCCCGCCCGTTTTATCGTTTGGTAATCAAAATATGTGATGTTGTCTGTCGGTAGCGTGATAAAAATTGTATTCATCCGGAGTGAAGTGACATAAATGGCAAATATTGAAAAAAAGGCAACCTATTATTATGGGCTCGACCAGCTGCGCGCGGCGCTGATGCTGATTGGCGTGCTGGTGCACAGTGCCGCTACCATCGGGCCGTATAAATGGAATTACAACAGCCATTTCTATAAAAACGACGTCTTGTTTGACTTGATTTATTTCACCCATTTTTTCCGCATGGAAGCGTTTTTCCTGATTGCGGGGTTCTTTTCCTGCCTGGTGCTTTATCGTAAAGACAAGCGCTATTTCATGCAGGGGCGGGTGAAGCGGGTGTTGATTCCGCTGATTTTCTCCATTGCGCTTATCAATACGTTCGAAGTGTATTTCGTGGTGTCGCAGGGCATCACGCCGTGGGCGCAAATCGGCTTGGGCGATTTTATCGTGCATTCGTGGTTTTTGCTGACGCTGATGCTGATTTCGCTGATGTGTTACGCATTGCCGATCGACAAGATGCTGGCGGTATTCAAAAGCTGGCAATGGCCGCTGCAAACAGGTTTCTTTATTTTCTATGTGTTGCTGCCGTTTGGTTTGAAATTTGTGTTGACCCATATCCTGCCGATGGACAATCACCCCACTTTTTATGCCGCTTATGGTTATCTGATTGAGAAAACGTTGTATTACAGCATCTATTTCTTTGCCGGTTATTGGCTGTATGCCGATGAAGCGGCTCGAAAACGGATTCAGGGCAAGTCTGTGATGCGGGTGCTCGGCATAGTGAGTGTCATCGGCCTGGTATTTTTGACCAACCAAATCGGCGCCGATCGTGAGAATGCCTCTATATTGGTGCGCGTAGGCATGCTTTTTGCCCAGCACATCACCGGACTTGCCGTGGCGGGGCTGCTGTTCGGTTTTTTTGCGAAAGCGCATTTCCGCTTTTCCAAAAGCACGGCTTTTCTGGTGAATTCGGCCATCGTCGTTTATCTTTTTCACCATCCGCTGGTCATCGTGTTGGCGTATTACCTGGATGTGCCGGGCTTGAACAGTGTGGTTTATTTCCTGTTGGTAAGCGGCATCACTTATATTCTTTCGTTCGGTATTTATCTTCTTATCCGCAGCAACGGGGTTACCCGCTGGATGTTCGGATTAAAATGACAAATATATTGTTTATATTTGTCAGATAACGTAAATAGAGTGTATGTGTGGCATCAAGCGAGATTTGTTGAAGTAATTGTTGTCATGTTATAGTGAAATGTCTGCATGCCTTCTGCGGGATGCGGATGCAGAATGTAAGCGAGTAGTCGTTCGTAATCAACTGATGAGGAGAAGACTTTATGTTACATTACGCCGTCGTATTTTTTGTTATTGCCATTATTGCAGCGGTATTCGGGTTCAGTGGCATTGCCGGTAGCGCCGCAGGCATTGCGAAGATTTTGTTTATCGGTTTTATCATTTTGGCTGTGGTGTCGATGATTTTCGGCCGCCGCCGCTGATTGGAATAGGGAACAAAAACCACCTTGAGCAAGGTGGTTTTATTGTTTGAAAGAAAACCGAGGCCGAGGCCTTTGCAAAATACCTTTTGCTGCATCGCAAAAGCATCCGATCCGTCATTCCGGCGCAGGCCGGAATCTATTTCTCCAAGATTCAGTTATTTGATTTCAAATGAGTTTTCATGGCGAGCTATGGATTCCGGCCTGCGCCGGAATGACGGATGTAATGGATATTTCCAAGAAAAAAGTATTTTGCAAAGGTCTCAGGCCGTCTGAAAGCATTCAGACGGCCTCAATGCCGGTCGGGCTTACAAGCAGGCCTGCTCGTTGGCAAACTGCTGTTCGTAGCTTTCGCGGCGGCGAACCAGCTTGGCTTCGCTGCCGTTCACCAGCACTTCCGCCGCACGGTTGCGGGTGTTGTAGTTGCTGGCCATGCTGGCGGCGTAGGCACCGGCGCTGCGGATGGCGAGCAGGTCGCCCGCTTCGCAGGCCAGTGTGCGGTTTTTGCCGATAAAATCGCCGGTTTCGCAAATCGGCCCGACCACATCGGCCACCATCGGCGGGATGTTTTTCGGCACCACCGCTTCGATGCGGTGATAGGCATCGTAAAGCGCGGGGCGCATCAAATCGTTCATGGCCGCATCGGTAATCACAAAGTTTTTCTCTTCGCCGTGTTTGACGAATTCGACGCGGCTCAGCAGCGTGCCTGCGTTGCCCACCAGGCTGCGGCCGGGCTCCAGCACCAGCTTTTGCGGGCGGCCGTCAAACAGGCGTTGCACCGCAGCGGCGTAGCCTGCCAAATCGGGTTCAGCTTCGTTGTCATAAACAATGCCGATGCCGCCGCCCAAATCGACGTGGTGCAACACAATCCCTTCGGCCGCCAACTGGTCGACCAGCAGCAAAATACGCGCACAAGCTTCCACCAGCGGGCTCAAATCGGTGAGCTGGGAGCCGATGTGGCAGTCGATGCCGACGATGTTCAGACGGCCTAACGAAGCGGCATGGCGGTAGGCGGCCAAGGCATCGGCATAAGCAATGCCGAATTTGTTGGCTTTGAGGCCGGTGGAAATATAGGGGTGGGTTTTGGCATCGACATCAGGGTTGATGCGCAGGGAAACCGGCGCGGTTGTGCCCAGGCGTTCGGCCACGGCGTTGATGCGGTCGAGCTCGGGCAGCGATTCCACATTAAAGCACAACACGCCCGCTTCGAGCGCGAATTCGATTTCCGCTTCGCTTTTGCCCACGCCCGAGAAAATGGTTTTGCCTGCATCGCCGCCCGCGGCCAATACGCGCGCGAGTTCGCCGCCGGAAACAATGTCAAAGCCGCTGCCCAGCGCGGCGAAATGCCTGAGGATGCTGAGGTTGCCGTTGGCTTTCACGGCGTAGCAAACCAGCGGCTGCTGCGCGGCAAAGGCGGTGGTATAGGCCTCGAATGCTGCGGTGAGCGCGCTTTGGCTGTATACGTAGAGCGGGGTGCCGAATTGTTCGGCCAGGTCGGTAAAAGAGATGTTTTCGCAGTGCAGGGCTTGGGTCATTATGGTTCCGGTTGGGTGGTCGGTTCTTTCGGTTCGAATTGCAGGCCGGTCTGGATAACGCCGAAACGGGCTTTGTCGTCTTCTTTGGGCAGGTAAAGGTCGCCCTTGTAGCCGCAACCGCTCAAAATCACGGCGGCGGCGAGCAAAAATGCGGTGGTTTTCATGCTGATTCTTTCTTCATGCGCAGGAATGTGGCAAGATTCGGTATCTTAAACAAAAATGCCCGGATACACAAAGCCATGATGACCGAAAGCGAATTTTTACAACATTCCGATGCGTTATTTTCATATATCGAAGACCAAATCGACGAGGGCGGCTGGGATTTCGACTGCCAGTTTGGCGGCAATGTGCTGACCATCGAAGCCGACGACGGCACGCAAATCATCGTCAACCGCCATACGCCCAATCAGGAATTGTGGATTGCGGCCAAGAGCGGCGGCTATCATTTTGCCGAACGAAACGGCCGATGGCTCGCCACCCGCGACGGCAGCGAGTTTTTCGCCGTGTTGAACGAAGCCTTGAGCGCGGCTTGCGGCGAGACGGTGGAGATTGCCGCGTTTGCTGGTTAAGTTGTTGTATTGAAACAGAATGCAGGCCGTCTGAAACCTTTTTCAGACGGCCTTTCTTTAATTTGCAGACTAAAACCTTTGTAAAAAACCACCGTCGCACCCGCGCAGGCGGGTGCCCAGTCTGAATCGCAGCTTCAGCTTAAACTTGCCAGCCCTGAAAATGCACAGCCTCATAATTCATAATGGATTTTTAGAATCAGAGAAATAGGCAGACAAGCAAAGCTGCGCTTTGCACTGGGCACCCGCCTGCGCGGGTGCGACGGCTTTCTTTTTGCAAAAGCCTCAGACTGCTTATTCTTCGTTCAATAAACGCTCGACTTCGGCGACATAGCCCTGCATCGCCTCATCGGCCGACATGCCTTGCAGGCCGCTCCAGGCTTCGTATTTCTTCTTGGCTACGAGGTCGAACATGCCCGGTTTGTCGCCGCTGACATCGCCATCGGTGGCTTGTTTGTAGAAAGAATACAGTTTCAGCAGCGTGGCGTTGTCGGGGCGCTCGGCCAGGCTGACCACATCTTGTTGCGCCTGTTCGAAGCGTTGTTTCAAATCGCTCATGGTTTTCTCCTGTTTATCGGTGCGAAACCTGTTTGTATCATGTTTTCAGACGGCCTGCAAAGGCGGCGCTGGAGTGATTGTTCGAATCAGGCAGCCGTTGTTTGCAGGCAGGCGGCGGCGTGGCGCAACAAGCGTTCCAATATTTCGGCCTGATGCGAAAGGGCGCGCAGGCAGATAACATTGTCGGCGGCGAGGCTGGCGCCCCACAAGAAGCCGTCTGAAAACTCGGCGGACAAGGTGTGGTAAAGATGGTCGAGCGCGGTTTTCAAGGGCTTTTCCGCAGTGGTGTCGGCATAATACAAGCTGGCCTGATGGGTATAGGATTCCATCTGCCCCAGCGTTTGCAGCGGGTGGCGGTCGGGCTGCCACTGGATGTTGTCGCACACCAACAGCTGGTGGTGATGGCGGATTTCCAGTTGTGATGAGAATCGGGCAAAGGCGAAACACTCATCGTTGAGCACGCGCCCGGCGGCGCTGATTTCGCCGTATATCAGGCGGCAGCGGTCGGCGAGGTTGATTTGCGTGGTTTGCTTGAGCGTGCTGCCGTCGTGCAAGACCAGCGGGTGCGGCAGGTAGGTGAGGCGGCTGCCTGCGGCGAGCGTGATGCGGTGGTGTTGTTCGGCCGCTTGCCCTGCGTGCATGCTCAATACGCGCGTAAACGCCTGCGTGGCAAGGTGCAGCGCGCTGTTTTCCGCCAGAGTGATGCCGATGTCGATGCGGTCGCCCGCCAAAAGGCCGGGGGAGGACGACATTTGTATCGCCCGCAAAACGCCGTCGCTTTGCTGCGGCAGCGTGAGCAGCTTCAGCGGCGGGCTGGCGAAGCAGTTGCCCAATACGGTGTGGCCGCCGCGTTGGCGGGTGGAGAGGGTAAGCTTGGATTGCATGGCGTTTGGTTGGAGAGGCCGTCTGAAAGATTTCAGACGGCCTTTGGGTTTAACGGATTAATGCCGCCGGCTCTTCGCTGTTTTCCAACAGTGCGTATTTCTGAATCCAGCCGATGACCGCGGCCAGATTTTCGTCTTTCATCAGGTTGGTAAACACAAACGGCTGGCCGCCGCGCATGCGCCGCGCGTCGCGCTCCATCACCTCGAGGCTGGCGCCCACATACGGGGCGAGGTCGGTTTTGTTGATGACCAGCAAATCCGAGCGGGTGATGCCGGGGCCGCCCTTGCGCGGGATTTTCTCGCCCTGCGCCACGTCGATGACAAAAATGGTGACGTCGGCCAAATCGGGGCTGAAGGTGGCGGAAAGGTTGTCGCCGCCCGATTCGATAAACACGATTTCCACATCGGGAAAACGCGCCGCCATCTCGTCGACTGCTTCCAGATTCATCGAAGCATCTTCGCGAATCGCCGTGTGCGGGCAGCCGCCGGTTTCCACGCCCATAATCCGTTCGGGCGGCAGCAGGCTGTTTTTGGTGAGGAATTCGGCGTCTTCCTGCGTGTAGATGTCGTTGGTGATGACCGCCACGCTGTATTGCCGGGCGATTTGGCGGGTGAGCCGCTCAATCAACGCAGTTTTGCCCGCGCCGACGGGGCCGGCTACGCCGATTTTGATGTAGTTGCGCATAAGATTATTCCGATTCTTTGTGGTTGGTTTCAATGTCAGGGCGGATAGCGGATATCTGGCCGTCTGAAACGTCGGCCGCATTCGATGCCGCCATTTGTTCGCGGGCGGAGCCGATGCTAGGTTATCCGGCAACGCCGGTGTTTTTTCAGACGGCTTTTCTATGCAAACAACAAGCCCAAGCCTGCAATACCGATGGCGCTGCCGACGGCGCGGTTAAGCCATACGTTTTTGGCCAGGGCGGTGCCGGTAAAGAAACCGGCGGCGTGCAGCAGGGCGGTGGAGAGGATAAAGCCCGCAGCATAGGCCGCAGCCGATGCACCGTGCATTTCCAGGCCGTGCGCCACGCCGTGAAAGAGCGCGAATGCGCCGACTATGGCAGCGGCGGCGAGCGCGGGTATGCGTTTCGCCCAAGCCGCGGCCAAACCGATCACCAACACCGAAGCAGCAATGCCTTGCTCCAACATCGGCATGCTGCCGCCGTTGGCACCGAAAACAAAGCCCAAAGCCATCACGCCGACGAAGCTGGCCGGAACCGCCCAACGCGCCTTGCCGCCGAACGAAGCTGCCCACAGACCCACCGCCAGCATGGCGAGGATGTGGTCGAGGCCGCCGACGGGGTGGAGCGCACCGCTCAGAAAACCGCTGTCGGCATGGCCGGGGTGGGCGAATGCGGCGGCGGGCGCGGCGGCGAGGATGAGGAGGGGGAGCAGTTTTTTCATGGCTTTTCCTTTTTGGGATCAAACAGTGGGTTTTCGGGTGCGGCGTTTGTTCGCGCTTGGGTATTGCAGTGGTGTCGGGCGTGTCGTTGTAGCAGGGTTTCAGACGGCCTGTTTTTTCCTCATGTTCGGGAGGCGGCAAACAGGCAAACCTGCGGTTTGCTGCCCTCACCCCCGTACTGGATACGGGGGTGAGGGCAGTCGGCTGCAAGCCGACATTGGTAGCGGTTTACGAAGCTCATGGCGAATCCTTGCGGATTCTGTCTGCCTCGCGGAGAAATATTTTTCTAAAAATCATCATATATTTCAAATTATTATATAGAATTCACATTCTATTGTTTCAGGCCGTCTGAAACGGTTTTCTCTCATTGCCCGACCAGCGTGTTTTTTTCAGACGGCCTCAACTCATATACAGCCGCGTATAAAGCCGCTCGTGCTGCATGGCGCGGATGTCGGCGGCGAGGGTGGCGGCGCCGAGCCAGTCTTGATCGGGTGTCAGGCTTTCGTTTACCGCGTCGGCGATGGCTTCGCGCAATTCAAACAAGATATCCTGCCCGGCCATTTGGCTCAGCGGAATCAGCTTCACGCCGTTGGTGACCGTGCCGACGGCGGCGTTGTAGTAAAACGCATACAGCGCCTGCGCCTTGTCCAAGCCCATACAGGCGGCGATGAGGCCGAAGACGAGCGGGAAATAGCCTTTGGCCTGTTGCGCGTTCAAGGCCGTCTGAAAAGTGGTCAAAATATCGGCGCTTTCGTGGCGGGCGAAGATTTTCAACA
Organism: Neisseria sp.; assembly: GCA_030538415.1. Taxonomy (GTDB): domain Bacteria; phylum Pseudomonadota; class Gammaproteobacteria; order Burkholderiales; family Neisseriaceae; genus Neisseria. The sequence continues at coordinate 9,574 of JAUNTY010000065.1, forward strand.
GCCGCACGCCGAGCTTGAAGCTGCCTTCGCGCATTTCCCGTGCGGGTTTGGCGGCGCCGATTTTTTCGTCCAGCGCCATCAGGGCGGCGGCATCGCCTGCGCGGGCGGCATCGTAGGCCAGCGACACATACGCGCCGTCGTTGTAAACCCAGTTTTGCGCCAGCTGCACCGCCACGTATTCGCCGAGGCTCGCGGCATCGTGCACCGCGCCTTGCTGCACAAAGGTTTCGAGGCCGTTGGAATGGTTGAAACCGCCGATGGGCAGGGTGGGATCGACCAGATGCAGCAACGCGCCGAGCCGCATCAGCGCGGCATTATCCGTGGCGGTAGTCATGGCTGTGGCCGTGATGGTGATGACCGTGGTCGTGGCCGCCGATGCCTTGGGCGGAGTTGGCACGCAATTGCTCGCTCAGGCGGCGTTGGTCGCGGCGGGGAGCGAAACCGGCAGCGGCGAGCCATTCAAACAGCGGTTTGTCGTAGGGCAGCAGCAGTTCGTCGCCGTCGAGAAACAGCGGCGTGTGTTTGTTGCCGATTTCATAACAGGCGCGCGCCATTTCGGGCAGGGTTTGCGGCGACAACACCATCACTTCCGAAGGCTCGATGGCTACCGTGATAACGAGGCTGTGGTCGAGGTAAACCACATCGCCGTGGCGCAGGCGCTGGCCTTCTTTCAACAGACGAAACGCTACATCGCGCCCGCCCGCGCTGGTTTTGCGCAAGATGCGGCGGTCGGCTTCAAACCATTGCAAGCTGACCGTATCGCGCTCGGTTTGCGGCGGGATGACGGTGTCGGGGGCGAGGATGTTTTGGATGATGAGGTTCATTTATTAGGGTTTCGTTAGGCCGTCTGAAAAGGTTTCGGACGGGGTTTGGGTTGGTGGGGGATGCGGTTTTTCCCCCACCCTAACCCTCCCCCGTCGGGACGGGGGAGGGGACTGGATTGCCGGGTGATTGGCTGTTGCTGCAATCGTTATTTTTTTCAGGCCGTCTGAAAGGGTTCGAGCGGCTTGGTATCGGGTGTTTGGTGGGTTACCGTTTTACCCCCACCCTAACCCTCCCCCGCAGGGGCGGGGGAGGGAACTGGATTGCAGGGTAATTCGCCAATGCTGAAATCCGAAATGTTTCATATGTCGGAACATTCGGATATTCAGCAATCTGATTCCCTCCCCCGTCCCAACGGGGGAGGGTTAGGGTGGGGGTGAATCTGTGGCAATCCGGCAATGTCGCTCGATTTCTGCCAATACCTCAATCGTTTGCTGCAACACTTCATGATTCCAAAACCGCAATACCCGAAACCCTTGGCTTTCCAGATACGCCGTGCGTTGGTGGTCGTAATCAAGCTGTTCGGCATGTTGCCCGCCGTCCAATTCGATAACCAGCTTTCGCTCCAGGTTGACAAAATCAACGATGTAGCGGCCTATATTGTGTTGGCGGCGGAATTTGATGCCGTGCAGCTGTTTGCCGCGCAGCTGCTGCCACAGCCGTTGTTCGGCTTCGGTCGGGTTGGTGCGCAGGGCGCGGGCGCGTTGGGTTTGCTGGTGGTTTCTGGGCATGGCTTGCTTTTTATATCGCGTCGGGCTGCTTGTTGGAATGTTTTCGGGGAAGTGTTGCCCCCACCCTAACCCTCCCCTGTTCGGACGGGGGAGGGAACCGGATTTCAGGTTTATGCAAGGTTTACTGAAATTGTATATTTTTTCTTTAGGCTGCCTGAGTGGGCTTCAGGCAGCTTTGTGGGCTGGTTTGAGCCGACTACTATGTTGCTCCCGCTTTCGTGCATCGCCGTTGCGTGGGCAGATATGGGCGAAGCAATTAGATTCTGCTACGGCGTTGGCTTGCCTTGCCGTACTATCTGTGCTGTCTGCGGCTTGCCGCCTTGTATCAGAATCTACATCTCCGACTATAAATCTATAATGGTGCGGTTAAAACAAAAAATAACGCTGCGCCAACGGCACTTTTTGCGCCGGTTCGCAGGTAATGTGTTCGCCGTTGACCCGCACTTCGTAGCGCTCGGGATCGACGGTGATGTCGGGGGTGGCGCTGTTGTGTATCAAATCTTTTTTGCCGATGTTGCGGCAGTTGCGCACGGGCAGGGTTTGTTTGCTCAGGCCGTATTGTTGGCGGATGTCGGCATCGGCGGCGGCTTGCGAGACGAACAACACGGCGGTGTCGGCAACGGCTTTGCCGTGTGCGCCGAACATCGGCCGGTACACCACGGGCTGCGGGGTGGGAATCGAGGCGTTGGGGTCGCCCATGCGCGCGTAGCTGATGCTGCCGTTTTTGATGATGAGCTCGGGCTTCACGCCGAAAAAGGCGGGTTTCCACAACACGATGTCGGCCATTTTGCCCGCTTCGATGGAGCCGACGTATTCGCTGATGCCGTGGGCGATGGCGGGGTTGATGGTGTATTTGGCGAGGTAGCGTTTGATGCGGAAATTGTCGCCGCCGTCGCTATCTTCGGGCAATGCGCCGCGTTGTTGCTTCATTTTGTCGGCGGTCTGCCAGGTGCGGATAATCACTTCGGCCACGCGCCCCATCGCTTGCGAGTCGGAGCTCATGATGGAAAACACGCCCATGTCGTGCAAAATGTCTTCGGCGGCGATGGTTTCGGGGCGGATGCGCGAATCGGCGAAAGCCACGTCTTCGGCCACGCGTTTGTCGAGGTGGTGGCACACCATCAGCATGTCGAGGTGCTCGTCGATGGTGTTGACGGTAAACGGGCGGGTGGGGTTGGTGGAGGCGGGCAATACGTTGGGATACATCGCCGCCTTGATGATGTCGGGGGCATGGCCGCCGCCCGCGCCTTCGGTGTGGAAGGTGTGGATGACGCGGCCTGCGATGGCTTGCATGGTGTCTTCGAGAAAGCCGCTTTCGTTGAGGGTGTCGGTGTGGATGGCGACTTGAATGTCCATTTCATCGGCCACGCGCAGGCTGGCATCGATCACCGCCGGGGTGGCGCCCCAATCTTCGTGGATTTTCAGACCGAGCGCGCCCGCTTCGATTTGTTCGCGCAGGGGCTCGGGGCTGGCGCAATTGCCTTTGCCGAAAAAGCCGAGGTTGACGGGATAGGCTTCGGCGGCCTGCAACATACGGCGGATGTGGAACGCGCCGGGGGTGACGGTGGTGGCGTTGGTGCCGTCGGCGGGGCCGGTGCCGCCGCCTATCATGGTGGTGATGCCGCTTTCGATCGCGTGGTGGATTTGCTGCGGGCAGATGTAGTGGATGTGGGTATCGATGCCGCCGGCGGTGGCGATAAGGTGCGCGCCGTTGTGCACTTCGGTGGCCGCGCCGATGACCATATTGGGGCTGACGCCGCTCATGGTATCGGGATTGCCCGCTTGGCCGATGCCGACGATTTTGCCGTCGCGGATGCCGATGTCGGCCTTGATGATGCCGCTGTGGTCGAGAATCACCACATTGGTGATGGCGAAATCGAGCACGTTTTCATCGCTGCGGCAGGCCGTCGCCGATTGCGCCATGCCGTCGCGCACCGATTTGCCGCCGCCGAATTTGTTTTCATCGCCGTAACTGAGCAGGTCTTGCTCGATGGTGGCGAAGAGGGTGGTGTCGCCGAGGCGGATTTTGTCGCCGACGGTCGGGCCGTAAGTGGCGAGATATTGCGCGCGTGGAATGGTGAGCGCGGCCTGGTCGGCGGCTTGCGGCGCGGTCGGCACGGCGGCGTTGACGGTATTGTGGAAGCCTTGCAAAACCTGCGCGCCGCCGAAGGCCACCAATTCAACGGTTTTGCGCTCGCCCGGCTCGAAGCGCACGGCGTTGCCGCTGGGGATATTGAGCCGGAAACCGCGGGCGGCTTCGCGGTCGAATTCGAGCGCGGCGTTGGTTTCGTAGAAATGATAGTGCGAACCCACCTGAATCGGGCGGTCGCCGCGGTTGGCAACGGCGAGTGTGCGCGTTTCGCGGCCGAGGTTGGCGGCGATGTCGCCGCTGGCGGGCAGGTATTCTCCGGGATTCATGGGGGCTTCCTTTTGTTTGGGGTTTGACAGCCTGTCAGGGTTAAAGGCCGTCTGAAAGGGGCTTCGTGGGCGGAGCCCACGCTACGGCTGTGTGTCAAGGCCGTCTGAAAAGGATTTTGTTATAGTCGTTTCAATTTAGATTGAGACAAGGCAGCAAGCCGCAGACAGTACAGATAGTACGGTTAGGCGCAGCAACGCTGTATCAAACTAAATTGAAACGACTATATCAATCGGATTCAGCGGATGGGCTGGTGTACGGTCACGAGCTTGGTGCCGTCGGGGAAGGTGGCTTCGATTTGCACTTCGTGCACCATCTCGGCCACGCCTGCCATCACGTCGTCGTAGCCGAGCAGGGTCGCGCCGTATTGCATCAGTTCGGCCACGCTCATGCCGTCGCGGGCGGCTTCCTGCA
>JAUNTY010000066.1 GCA_030538415.1 Neisseria sp.
TTCCACCATGTTTTCGGCTTCGGCGGCGGCTTTTTGGCGCGCTTCTTTGCCGGATTCCACGATGCCCATCATGTCGTCGACGGTGTAGAGGTAAACGTCGTCAAGCTCTTCCACTTCTTCTTCGATGTCGCGCGGCACGGCCAAATCCAGCATGAAAACGGGTTTGTTTTGGCGCTTTTTCAAGGCGCGCTCCACCATACCTTTGCCCACCAGCGGCAATTGGCTGGCAGTGGAGGATACCACCACATCGTAATCGCTGAGGATGGCGGGCAGGTCGGTGAGCAGGCGCGGTTCGGCGTTGACGCCGAGTTTCTCACACAATTCCTGCGCGCGCGGCAGGGTGCGGTTGGCAACGGTCATCAACTTGGGATTTTTGGCGGCAAAATACGTGGCCACCAGCTCAATCATTTCTCCGGCGCCGATAAACAATACATTCAAATCTGATACGGCGGGGAAAATCTGTTCGGCCAATTTGACGGAAGCGGCGGCCATGGAAACGGAATTTTCACCCACGGCGGTGCCAGTGCGCACTTCTTTGGCCACGGCAAAGGTTTTCTGGAAGAGGGCGTTGAGCCAGGTTTCGACCGTTTCCTGCTCCTGCGCCACGCGCACGGCGTCTTTGATTTGGCCGAGAATCTGCGGCTCGCCCAACACCATCGAATCAAGGCCGCAGGCCACGCGGAAGGCGTGGCGGATGGTGTCGCTGCAGCCGAGGGTGTAGAGATAGGGGCGGATTTCGTCGGCGGGCAGGTGGTGGTATTCGGCCAGCCAGTCGATCACACGCTCGGCATCGCCCACGCAATAGAGCTCGGTGCGGTTGCAGGTAGACAAAATCACCGCTTCTTTGGCCGCTTCGCTGTCAACCAGCCCGCGCACGGCATCCGGCAACGATGCGGCGGCAAACGCGAGTTTTTCGCGTATGCTCAGGGGGGCGGTTTGGTGGTTGAGGCCGATGGCAGTGAGTTGCATTTTTATCTTGGAATGGCTGTGTGTTTCAGCGCGCTATTATAGCGCAAACGGCGATTGAAAAAAATGTTTGCCGCCGATAGTTTTTCTTACGGCATACGGATGGGAATATTTGTTGAACATCAAAATAATCAAAGGCTTTCAGACGGCCTATTGATTATTGGAAGCGGGCTGGTTATGCTGTTAACGATTCGGAATATTCCGGAACAAACATCCTTGCCGAGGAACCATCATGGATTTACACGATATACGCGAAGATTACAGCAAGCGCGAGTTGTCGGAAGCGGAATGCGATGCCAGCCCGTTGGCGGAATTCGAGCGCTGGATGAATGAAGCCATACGCGCCGAGGTCAACGAGCCGACGGCGATGAATATTGCCTCCGTCGGCGAAGACGGCCGCCCCAACAGCCGCATGGTGCTTTTGAAGGAAGTAAACGCCGAAGGCTTTGTGTTTTTCAGCAATTATCTGAGCCGTAAGGGAAAATCGCTGGCGGCGCATCCGTTTGCCGCGCTGGTTTTTTTCTGGCCGGAGCTGGAGCGGCAGGTGCGCGTGGAAGGGCGCGTGGAAAGGCTCGACGATGCGGCTTCCGACGAATATTTCAAAAGCCGCCCCTACACCAGCCGCATCGGCGCGTGGGCGAGCGAGCAGAGCACGGTGATTGCCAACAAGGCGGTGTTGGTGAAACGCGCCGCCGCCGTGGGGTTGAAACACCCCATCAGCGTGCCGCGTCCGCCGCATTGGGGCGGCTATGTGGTCATCCCCGACCGGGTGGAATTCTGGCAGGGCAGGCCGAGCCGCCTGCACGACCGCATCCAGTACCGCCTGCAAAACGGTGAATGGGTCAAGGAGCGGCTGGCTCCGTAAACGGCAAGCGCTATATATAGATATAGCTGAATAACACATTTTGCATATTGCATACAAGACGGCAAGCTGCAGACAGTGCACTTGGTTCAGGAAGCCTTGCCAAAGGCCGTCTGAAAGCATCAACCTTTCAGACGGCCTGAGACCTTTGCAAAATTCCCTGCACGGGTGCGACGGTTGTTTTTTTTGCAAAGGTCTCGGCCTGATTGACGGCCGAATACGACAGGCCGTCTGAAAAATAAAGGAGAAAACATGCAGCCCGACAAACCTTTCCCCCGCGTGCTCACTATTGCCGGATCCGATTCCGGCGGCGGTGCAGGCATTCAGGCCGATTTGAAAACTTTCGGCGCGTTGGGCGCATATGGTGCCAGCGTGATTACGGCGGTGACCGCGCAAAACACGCAGGGCGTGCAGGCCGTACACGTGGTGCCGCCGGAGATGATTGCTGCCCAATGCGAATCGGTGCTGGGCGACATCCGCTTCGACGCCGTGAAAATCGGCATGCTGCCCGACGTGGCGAGCATTGAAACCGTGGCAGCAGCATTGCGCAAATACAAAATACCGTTTGTGGTGCTCGATCCGGTGCTGGTGGCTACATCCGGCGACAGGCTGGCGCTGGAAAACACCGTCGGAGCGATGTGCGCCGAATTGCTGCCGCTGGCGGATGTGGTCACGCCCAACCTGAGCGAATTGGCGCAGCTCACCGGCAACGCGCAGGCGCAAGACGAAAGCGGGATGCTGGCGCAAGGCAGCCGGTTGTTGGCCAAAGGCGCAGAAGCGGCGCTGCTCAAGGGCGGACACTGGCCGCACGGCACGGAAGCGCGTGACTGGCTGGTGCAGCAAGCGGCAGAGGCGCAATGCTTTGTCAACGCGCGCGTTCCGACCGACAACACCCACGGCACCGGCTGCACGCTGGCGGCGGCGATTGCGGCGCTGTATCCGCACCGCCGCAACCTGAACTTCGCCGTGGCCGCCGCCAAAAGCTATCTGCACGGCGCGATTGCGGCCGGACAATATTGGCGTCTGGGGCAAGGGCACGGGCCGTTGGCGCATTTCTGGCGCACCGTGCGCGACTGAAATTGGCCGTATGCCTAGGGCTTCCTGACAGCGCAGCGGTGTCGATTTACGGGTGCTTTTTGCCCCTGAAAACGCATCTGCTGCGTTAAAAAGCCTCGCAAGATGTCCAATCTTGCTGCGTTTTGGCTGGTTTTACTAGCGCAGCGTGTAAAACCGCCCTCTTTGAGTAGGCTTGCATCTGCATTTTCAGGAACAAAAATCCCCTCATAAACAACACCGCTGCGCTGTCAGGAAGCCCGAGAGAGGCCGTCTGAAACGCAGCGCAGGCTTTCAGACGGTCTTGGACGCGGCGCATACAAAACGGCAGGCGAACGCTATAATAGCGCCATGAAAACGATTACCTCCGCCCACAACGAGCAGCTCAAGCATCTGGCGAAGCTGCTTTCTCAGGCCAAAGCGCGCCGCGAACACAAGCAGACCGTGCTCGAAGGCGTGCATCTGCTGCAAACCTATCTGCAGGCCGGATATTTGCCGCAGCAGGTTTATGTGCCCGAAAGCAAGGCCGGGCAGGCTGAAATCCGCGATTTGGTTTCGCAGTTGCCGCAAGATTCGGTTACGCTGGTGAGCCATGCCGCGCTTGCCAAAATCACCAGCCTGGCCGAAGCCGAAGAAATCATGGCATTGGTCGGGATTCCGCAGCCCGGCGATTTGCCGCAGGCTGGCGACTGCGTGGTGCTGGAGCGCGTGCAGGATCCGGGCAATGTGGGCACGATTTTGCGCAGCGCGGCGGCCTCGGGCGTGGGGCATATTGTTTTGAGCGGCGACAGCGCCGATGTGTGGGCGCCGAAAGTATTGCGTGCCGGCATGGGCGCACATTTTCTGTTGAAGCTGCACGGCCGCGCAGATTTGCCGCAGTGGCGCGCAGGCTACGGCGGCAAAGTATGGGCCACCGCGCTTGCCGACTGCAACAACCACAGCCTGTATGCGCTGGATTTGCGCGAACCTGCCGCCTGGATATTCGGCAACGAGGGCAGCGGCGTGAGCGAAGCATTGCTGGCCGGCGTGAGCGGCACGGTGAAAATCCCCATGTCGGGCGCCACCGAATCGCTGAATGTGGCGATGGCGGCCACCGTCTGCCTGTTTGAGCAAATGCGCCAACGCCTCGAATCGTAAGGCCGTCTGAAAGAGTAAAGCAATGAATGCGACAATCGGCATCGTGGTGGCCGACATCACCACGTTACACGTGGACGCCATCGTCAATGCCGCTGCCGAGCCGCTTTTGGGCGGCGGCGGAGTAGACGGTGCCATCCATGCTGCGGCGGGCGCCGAATTATTGGCCGAATGTCGCAGCCTGCGCGGCTGCCGCACCGGCGAAGCGAAAATCACCCGTGGCTACCGCCTGCCTGCGAAATACGTGATTCACACCGTCGGCCCGATATGGCGCGGCGGCTGCCGTGGCGAGCCCGGATTGTTGGCCGCCGCTTATGCCAACTCGCTCAAGCTGGCGCAGGCGCACGGCATCCGCAGCATCGCATTCCCCAACATCAGCACCGGCGTGTATGCTTATCCGCCCGATGAAGCCGCTGTCATTGCGCTGCAAAGCCTGCGTGCTACCCTGACGCAATGCCCCGGTATCGACAGCGTGGTATTGTGCTGCTTCTCCGGGCGCGCCGCCGAAATTTACCGTTTGTTATTATAGTTGGAGAAATTAGGTTCTGATACAAGGCGGCGAGCCGCAGACAGTACAGATATAGTGGAAAAACTTAATTCCTACTACGGCGTTGCTGCGCCTAGCCGTACTAGCTGTACTGTCTGCGGCTTGCTGCCTTGTATTAGAGTAAGTTTTCCCACTATAGTACGGCAAGGCGCAGCAACGCTGTATCAAACTAACGGAACGGCTATAATCTCTCCGACTATAGCAGACGGCCTGTAATCCGGGCCGTCTGAATACCTTGAGGAAAAACCATGCAACTGCAAACCTTTGACACCGCCGCCCGCGAGCGCCTCGCCGCGCTGCTCGATACCCGAGCCGAAAACGGCAACACCATGCGCTGTGATGAAGTGCAGGGCTTTATGATGGCGCTGCTTTCCGGCCCCGATACGCTCAATACTGCAGAGTGGCTGCCGGAAGTGCTGGCCGACGAGCAGCTGTTTGATGCCGACGAGAAACAGGAAGTGGAAAAACTGGTGTTGAGCTGGGCGGCAGACATGCGCGAAAAACTGGCGGGCAACACCCTGCCCGAATTGTGCCTCTATGAAGACGAGCGCGGCGACAGCGATTTCTATACCTGGTGCAACGCCTATCTTTATGCGCTGGAAGTGGTGCCGACCGACTGGTTTGAAAAAGCCGCCGATGATGATTTTGAAGACCTGTTTTATCCCGTGATGGCGCTCGGCGGCGTGTATGATGAAGAAGACGAGGGCAAGAGCATCATCACTTTCACCGACAAAGAGCTGGCGCAGCTGGAAAGCACACTGCCGCACGCCCTGCTGGATATCTACCGCTATTGGCAGAGTGTCATCAATAAACCGCAAACCGTGCGCCGCGAAGGCGGCAAAATCGGGCGCAACGACCCTTGCCCGTGCGGCAGCGGCAAGAAATACAAAGCCTGCTGCGGCAAGGATTAAGGGCAGCTCCGCCCAGCTCCGGGAGCTTTCCCGCAACGGAATGGATGGAAACAAGGCCGTCTGAACGCGTTCAGACGGCCTTGTTGTTTGTCGGGCACAAGCCGCCATCTCCAAGAGTCGGGTGCTTCAACGCCCGGGGCTTGCCGTTTTCTTTGGGCGGATGGCGCTTCTGAGCATTTTCCCGCCCCGCAACGGCAGCAGCGCCCGTTTGCAAAATATGCCGACCCGGCCGCTGTCGGCAGTGCATGCTGCGGATTTGAGGCCGTCTGAACGAAGTTTAACTATTCTTGACTAAAACCTGCCGTTCGGGTTAAATGCAGTTTACAGTTATGACTGCTGTTTGACATTGTATTGAAAAACCCTGCGGCGGCCTGCGCGGCAGGATTGGATAACCAACAGGAATTCCGAGGTATTTATGGGCAATTTCAACCCGATGTATGTCACTTTTTCGATTTACATCATTGCCGTGCTGCTGATTGGTTTGGCGGCTTATTTTTCCACCCGCAGCTTTGACGACTATATTCTCGGCGGCCGCAGCCTCGGCAGCTTCGTCACCGCCTTGTCGGCGGGCGCGTCGGACATGTCGGGCTGGCTGCTGATGGGTCTGCCGGGCGCGATTTACGCGGTCGGCCTGAGCGAGGCATGGATTGCCATCGGCCTCACCATCGGCGCGTATTTCAACTGGCGGCTGGTGGCCGGGCGCTTGCGTGTGCACACAGAATACAACAACAACGCGCTGACCCTGCCGGATTATTTCTTCCACCGCTTCGGCGCGGAAGGCCGTCTGATGAAAGTGATTTCGGCGGCGATTATTCTGTTTTTCTTCACGATTTATTGTGCTTCGGGCATTGTGGCCGGCGCGCGCCTGTTTCAAAGCCTGTTTGAAATCAGCTATACGCAGGCAATGTGGCTGGGCGCAGGGGCGACCATTGCCTACACCTTTATCGGCGGCTTTCTGGCGGTAAGCTGGACGGATACCGTGCAGGCAACGTTGATGATTTTTGCGCTGATTCTGACGCCGATTATGGTGTTTCTGGCGCTGGGCGGCGCCGATGAGATGAACGCGGCGATTCAGGGCGTGGCCGCCACCACCGGCAAGGAATATAGCAGCCTGATTGCGGGCACCACGCTGATGGGTATTATCTCCACCGCGGCCTGGGGCTTGGGCTATTTCGGCCAGCCGCACATTCTGGCGCGCTTCATGGCGGCGGAAAATGTGAAATCGCTGGTGGCCGCGCGCCGCATCGGCATGAGCTGGATGATTCTGTGTTTGGCCGGGGCGGTGGCGGTAGGCTATTTCGGCATTGCCTATTTCGGCGCGCATCCCGACCAAATCGGCGCGCTGGGCGGCAACAACGAGCGTATCTTCATTGCGCTGACCACGCTGCTGTTTAATCCGTGGATTGCAGGCATTATCCTGAGCGCGATTCTGGCGGCGGTGATGTCTACCCTGTCTTGCCAATTGCTGGTGTGTTCCAGCGCGATTACCGAAGATTTTTACAAAGGCTTCCTGCGCCCCGACGCGCCGCAGAAAGAATTGGTGTGGATCGGCCGCCTGATGGTGTTGGCGGTGGCGGTGGTGTCCATCATCATTGCCGCCGACCCGGAAAGTAAGGTGCTGGGTTTGGTGTCTTATGCTTGGGCGGGCTTCGGCGCGGCATTCGGCCCGGTGGTGATTTTGTCGGTGTTCTGGAAACGCATGACGGCTGCGGGTGCGCTGGCAGGCATGATTGTCGGCGCGGTAACCGTGGTGGCCTGGAAAGCCACCGGCAGCAGCCTGTATGAAATCGTGCCGGGCTTCATCGCCTGCGCCGTTGCCGTGGTGGTGGTGTCGCTGCTGGGCAAAGCGCCGCAGCGTGTGGTGGAAAAATTTGAAGAAGCCGACAAGACTTACCAATCTGCCAAATAAAGCGGTATAGCCCTTAAAGGCCGTCTGAACGCATATCGCTTTCAGACGGCCTTATTCATGTATAGTGTGCACGTTACGTCAATAAAGAGTTGAATAAATAAAATGACACATCAATCCGGCAAACCTTTAATCGTGAGCGCTTGCCTGCTCGGGCAACCCGTGCGATACAACGGCGTAGGCAAACCCAATGATTTTCTGATTTCCCTGCAAAAATCCGGCCGCCGCATTATTGCGGTATGCCCCGAAGAAATGGGCGGCCTTGCCACGCCGCGCCCGCCTTCCGAAATCGCCGATGCCAGCGGAGAAGACGTGCTCGACGGCAAAGCTTGCGTGAAAGCCAATACCGGTGCGGATGTTACCGCCGAATTTGTGGCCGGTGCCGAAAAGGTATTGAAATTGGCGCTGGAAGCGGGAGCCGATTGTGCGGTGATGAAGGCGAAAAGCCCTTCCTGCGGCTGCAACCGTATTTACGACGGTACGTTTTCCGGCAATGTGAAACCGGGTAACGGTGTTACCACAGCTATCTTGAAACGGCACGGCATCAGTGTAATGACCGAGGAAGACAGCGAAGCGCTGCAACAATTGAGCTGATTAAAGTAAAAATCAAGAAGGCCGTCTGATTACTGGTTTCAGACGGCCTTCTTGATTGCAATGAGCCGGGGCTTAAAAATAATCCTGCTGCCGGTTACTCTTGCCATATACCGCGTCGCGTGCCTGACGGATGGTGAGGCGGTTGTAGGTGTGGCGCTGGGTGTGGTCGTTGTCGCGGATGAACACTTCGCCGACCAATCCGGCGGGGGCTTCGGGAAAGGTGGTTTTCATGTCGTCCCAATGGTGGCGGCTGATGTGCACGATGGCAAACATACCCGCGTTCAGGCTCAGGCCGATGCTGAAGCGTTGTTGCGAGGCTTGCAGGCAGTAGCCGCTGTCGGCGAAAAAGCAGCAGTCGTGTTTGCCGTCATAACGGTAGAGCTCGATTCTGACCGCTTCGGGGTCTGAAAACAGGCTGGCAAACAGCCGTTCGAACAGGGAAGGGCGGTGCACGCCTTCGCTGAGCATGCCGTAAAGATTGGCCAGCCAGCGCGTGTATTCTTCGATGGTGAAGCCGAACGCATGCAGGATTTTGTCGAGCCGTTGCTGCGGCCTCTCGGCAATCAGTCCGATGAATTCTGCGCTGACCAGCGGCAGCTGCGCAAACAATACCTGATGCAGCTGGTAAACGAAAGGGTCGCTGCGGTTGTAGGGGTTGCGCAAAATGCCCAGCAGCTTCAGCTTCAATGCCCGCCACAATGCAGGCGGCGATTTCAGACGGCCTGTCTGCAAACCGAGCAGGCTGTTGCAGGCTTCTTCGTAGCCGCTCTCGTAGCGGCTGAACCAGCTTTCGAGGTTGTATTGCCTGCCGCCGTCGCCCTCGACAAAAGTGAGGGTGTAAAGATTGAGGTATTCCAGATTGTTTTCGATGTTGACGCTTTGGGCTTCGCCGTGGCGGTTTTTTTCAAACAGGGTCAGCGGCCAACGGTAGACGTTGCGGTTTTGCGGGTTGACGTGGATGTTGAACGCATGTTGGCGCTGCTCGGTCTGCGAGATGAAATGGTGTCCTTTGGTGGGGTTGGCCACCAAAAGTGCATAGGGTTTTTCTTCGCATTCTGGGTATTCGCAGTCGCTGAGGATAAAGGCACGTGCATTCATGGGGCAGTCTCGCTGCTGGCGTGGATGAAAATATAGTGAACCAAAATAAAAAAGATACGGCGTTACAGGGCTTCCTGACAGCGCGCTGTCTGCGCCCTTCAGCCTGGTTTCTTCTGTATTTTAATCCAGCATCGTCATGATTTTGCCATCAAAATCAAAGGCCGTCTGAAAGCGGCAGGTAAAGCAGTGAAATTGTCGGCCGGATTTTGTTATCATAAACCAATTGTTGCCAATGCTATAGCGAGGATAGTGCCATGAACCAAGAAAACCTGATTCGCGCCTGGGCGGTCAAAGAAGCCGGCGGCAGGCTGGAGCGTTATGATTTTGATGCGGGCGCGCTCAAGAGCGACGAAGTGGAAATCAAGGTGGAATATTGCGGCATCTGCCATTCCGATTTGTCGATGATGCACAACGAATGGGGCTTCAGCCACTACCCGCTGGTGCCCGGCCATGAAGCCGTGGGCGAAGTGGTGCGCATGGGCGAAGCGGTAAAAGGCCTGCAAATCGGCCAGAAAGTGGGCTTGGGCTGGACGGCGGAATCGTGCCAGCATTGCGACCCCTGCATCGGCGGCCACGCCAATTTTTGCGCCGAAGCCGTGCCCACCATACTCGGCGGCCCGCATCAGGGCGGCTTTGCCGACAAAGTGCGCGCGCAGTGGCAATGGGTGATTCCGCTGCCGGAAGGCATTGATTTGAGCAAGGCCGGCCCCTTGCTGTGCGGCGGCATCACCGTATTCGAGCCACTGCTGCAACACGGCATCAACGCCAGCCACAAGGTCGGCGTCATCGGCATCGGCGGCCTCGGCCACATGGCGCTGGATTTCTTTAATGCCTGGGGTTGCGAAGTGACCGCGTTCAGCTCCAATCCCGACAAATACGACGACATCCGCAAGATGGGTGCACACAAAATCCTCAATTCGCGCGACCCGCAAGCCTTTGCCGAAGCCGCGGGTACGCTGGATCTGATTGTGTCTACCGTCAACGTGAAGCTCGACTGGAATGCCTACCTGGCGCTATTGAAACCCGAAGGCAAACTGCACATCGTCGGCGCCACCTTGGAGCCGCTGGATATTCACGCCTTTTCGCTGATTTCGGGCCAAAAAGCCGTCGCAGGTTCGCCCACCGGCTCGCCCGCGCAATTGCGTACCATGATTGAATTCGCCGCCCGCAAGCAGGTCGAGCCGATTGTGGAGCAGTTTTCCATGTCGCAGGTTAACGAAGCCATCGAGCATCTGGAAGCAGGCAATGCGCGCTACCGCATTGTGTTGAAAAACGATTTTCAGGATTAGGACGCCATTGAAATGCGCTGGCTAGCGGCGCATAATCAGCCGTCCGGCCGTGTCGGTTTCAGACAGATTCAATAAGGAAAACAGCATGCAAAACTATCTGACCCCCAATTTTTCATTTGCACCGATGATACCCGTGCGGGCGCTGGGCAGCCGGGTGTGGAGCGAAGACGGGCGTGAATATATTGATTTGGCGGGCGGAATCGCCGTCAATGCGCTGGGGCACTGCCATCCGGAGCTGGTGGCGGCGCTGACGGAGCAGGCGCAGGAATTGTGGCATGTGTCCAATGTCTATACCACAAAGCCCGCGCAGGAGCTGGCGAAAAAACTGGTGGACGCCACGTTTGCCGATAAGGTGTTTTTCTGCAATTCGGGCGCAGAAGCCAACGAGGCGGCGCTGAAGCTGGCGCGCAAATACGCGCGCGACGGCTTCGGCGAAGGCAAGGGCGAGATTGTCGCCTGCGTCAACGCCTTTCACGGGCGCACGCTGTTTACCGTATCGGTGGGCGGCCAGCCGAAATACAGCCGGGATTTTGCGCCGCTGCCGCCCGCGATTACGCATGTGCCGTTTAACGACGCCGCCGCGCTTGAAGCCGCCGTGGGGCCGCAAACCTGCGCGGTCATCATTGAGCCTGTGCAGGGCGAGAGCGGCGTATTGCCCGCCGAAGCGGCATTCTTGCAGGCCGCCCGCCGTGCCTGCGATGCACACAACGCCCTGTTGGTGTTTGATGAAGTGCAAACCGGCATGGGGCGCACAGGCAGGCTGTTTGCCCACGAATATTACGGCGTTACCCCCGACATCCTCACCAGCGCCAAGGCGCTCGGCAGCGGCTTTCCCATCGGCGCCATGCTCACCACCGACAAAATCGCCCCCAGCTTCGGCCCGGGCACGCACGGCTCCACTTTCGGCGGCAACCCCTTGGCCTGCGCCGTCGGCAGCCGCGCTTTCGATATCATCAACGCCCCGGCCACGCTGCAACATGCGCTTGTGCAGGGCGCAAAACTTCAGACGGCCTTGCAGGCCTTGGGCGCGGAAACCGGCCTGTTTCAGACCGTGCGCGGCATGGGCATGCTGATAGGCTGCGTGCTGGCCGATAAGTATCAGGGGCGCGCCGGAGAATTCGTGCAACATGCCCTGCAACACGGATTGATGATTCTGGCGGCGGGCGGTGACGTGGTGCGCCTGGCACCGAGCCTGCTGTTGGATGACGAAGACATGCAGGAGGGTTTGGCGCGGCTGGAAAAAGCAGCGCGAAGCTGGCAGTGAAGAAACGGAAAGCAGGCCGCAAGCCTGCTTTTTTTGAACGGATACGGCTTCCGTTGCGGGCTGTGCTGCCGCTCCTGCACACCGAAAGGACAAAGCATGAAAAAATGTGTGGTGCTTACCGGCGCGGGCATCAGCGCCGACAGCGGCCTGCAGACCTTCCGCGATGCGGGCGGTTTGTGGGAAGGACACCGCGTGGAAGACGTGGCCACGCCGGAAGCGTTTGCGCGCAACCCGCAGCTGGTGCTGGATTTCTACAACCAGCGCCGCCGCCAGGCCGCCGCTGCCGAACCGAATGCGGCACACAAGGCGCTGGTGGCGCTGGAGCCGCATTACCATGTGCAGATTATCACGCAGAATGTCGACAACCTGCACGAGCGCGCAGGCAGCCGCCACATCCTGCATCTGCACGGCGAGTTGGACAAGGTGCGCAGCAGCGCGGATGAACACGACATCATTCCTTGGCAGGGCGACCAGATGCTGACCGATACCGATAAAAACGGCCATCCGCTGCGCCCGCACATTGTCTGGTTCGGCGAGAGCGTGCCTCTGTTTGAAACGGCGGTGGCGGAGATGGAGAACGCCGATGTGGTGATGGTGGTGGGCACTTCGCTGAAAGTCTATCCGGCCGCCTCGCTGCTGCAGTTTGCGCCGCCCCGGGCAGATATTTATCTGGTCGACCCGCATCCTGGCAATATGGGCGCAGGCGTGGAAGTGATTGCCCGCAAAGCCAAAGACGGCGTGCCGCCGTTGGTGGATTATCTGATTGGACGGGCAAAGGCCGTCTGAAAAGTATAGTCGGAGATGTAGCTTCTGATACAAGGCGAGCCAACGCCGTAGCAGAAACTCATTTCTTCGACTATAACGGGCGGATTGCAATCTTTCGGCGCGTCTGATTGGATGGATTCACCCTGTTTTCTTTGCGATAATGGCAGGCCGCCACGGTTCGTATCATTCTGGATAAATAATATGAGTATCCCCGTTTACCTCACCACCCCCGCCGTGACCAGTGCCCTCGGCAGCGGCCTGCAAAACCATATCGACGCGCTACTCAACCCGCCCGCCGCTTCGCCGCTGACGTTTTCCGAACAATGGGTGAGCGGCAAACGCCTCGCATTCGGTGCGGTCAACGAGACGCTGCGCCCGTTTGCCGACACGCTTTCAGACGGCCACCAAAGCCGCAACAACCAATTGTTGTGGCACGCGTTGGCGCAAATCGAAGCCGATATCGAAGCGGCCAAACAACACTTCGGCAGCCACCGCATCGCTGTGGTGATGGGCACTTCCGTAAGCGGTGTCGATGAAAACCTGGCCATGTTTCAAAACATTGCCGAGGGCGGCGGATGGGGCGAGATAGCGTTTAACCAACAGCAGCAAATCCTCTCCGCCCCCGCCGATTTTGTCGCCGCCGCCTATGGTTTGCACAATCTCTGCTACACCGTTTCCACCGCCTGCACATCGGGCGCGCGCGCCTTGATCAGCGCGGCGCGGCTGCTGCGGGCGGGCTTGTGCGACGCGGTGGTGTGCGGCGGCGTCGATACCTTGTCGCCTTTGACCATCAACGGCTTTGCCTCGCTCGAAGTGCTTTCAGACGGCATCGCCAATCCGTTTTCGCAACACCGCAACGGCATCAACATCGGCGAAGCCGCCGCCGCTTTCGTGATGACCCGCGAAGCGGATTTCGGCGAAAACTTACCCTTGCTCGGCTTCGGTGTGAGCAGCGATGCTTATCATATGTCGTCGCCGCGCCCCGACGGATTGGGCGCGGCGCAAGCCTTTCAGGCGGCCTTGAATCACACGCAGATGCCGTCTGAACACATCGGCTGGATTAATCTGCACGGCACCGGCACGCAACACAACGACAGCATGGAAAGCCTCGCCGTGGCCGAAATATTCGGCTGCCAAACGCCTTCTACTTCCACCAAACCGCTCACCGGCCACACCCTCGGCGCGGCGGGTGCGATTGAAGCCGCGTTTTTGTGGGGCATGGTCAGCCGCCGCCACAACCCCCAAGGCCGCCTGCCGCCGCAACGGTGGGACGGTGTGCGCGATACAGCCTTGCCAAAAATCGCCTTTACCGATGCCGAAAGCCGCTGGCAGAGAGATCGCCGCGTGGGGGCGAGTTCGTCGTTTGCTTTTGGCGGCAATAATTCGGTGGTGGTGATTGGTGAGGCGGAGTGAACGAGGGAGAGATGCGTTAGCTGCTTGAGAAAGACAGGCTGAAGCAAACGTGCCGTTTGCCACCCTCACCCCCGTATCCAGTACGGGGCAGGCTCTAACCCTCTCCCTTAGGGAGAGGG
>JAUNTY010000105.1 GCA_030538415.1 Neisseria sp.
TCTGTACTGTCTGCGGCTTACTGCCTTGTCTCAATCTAAATTGAAACGACTATATAACCGACAAAAACTCTTGGCAGCAGTTGCCGTGTAAAGAAATTGTCAGCGGCAGTAAAAAATCTGTTATATTCCATCGTTCCGAGGGCGGTAATGAATGGCGGCTGAGCCGTCAGAATGTTGCCGCGCTGCACTTGACGGCCTGAGTGCCGGCGGATGCAGCATTTATTAATAAAATCAACAAAAAGGTATGCGCATGACGACTTCTGCTCATCCATCCACACAAAAATCGCTGTTTTGGGCCACCGGCCTGATGCTGTTTGCCTTGTTTTTTGGTGCCGGCAACTTGATTTTCCCGGCGGCAATGGGGCAGCAGGCCGGTGACCACATCGTTTCGGCCATGCTGGGCTTTATGCTGACCGGTGCGGGTTTGCCGCTGCTGGGCGTGGCAGCCATCGGTTATTCCGGTTCGCGTGATGTTCAGGAGCTGGCGTCGCGGGTAACGCCTTTGTACGGCGTGTTGTTTGCCGTGTTGCTGTATCTTTCCATCGGCCCCCTGTTTGCCATTCCGCGCACGGCGACGGTATCGTTTGAAATCGGCGTGATGCCGTTTTTAGGTGTTGTGTCTGCAACGGCTAAATCGTGGGCGTTGGCCGCTTTCAGCCTGGCATTTTTTGCCGTTTCCTATTGGCTGGCCATGTCGCCGGGCAAGCTTATCGACCGCATCGGTAAAGTACTGACGCCGATGCTGTTGTTGTGCATCACCGTGTTGGTGGGCGCTGCGGTGTTATCACCGATGGGCAGCCTGCAACCCGCACAGGGAGAATTCGTCACCCAGCCTTTGGTCAAGGGCTTTCTGGAAGGCTACAACACCATGGATGCGCTGGCATCGTTGGTGTTTGCCATTATCGTGATTGACTCCATCCGTGCGCGCGGCGTCAGCGACAAAAAAGCGCTGACCGGCCTGACCATCCGCGCGGGCGTATTGGCGGCAGTGTGTCTGGCGGTGGTGTATGGGCTGATTGCCTACATGGGCGCCAGCAGTGTCGGCTTGTTTGGTTTGCTGGACACCGGAGCGGCAGTATTGTCGCAAACGGCGCAACATTATTTCGGCATCGGCGGCAATGTATTGCTGGCTGCGATTGTGTTTCTGGCCTGCCTCACCACTTCGGTGGGTTTGATTACCTCTTGCGCCGAATATTTCAACCGCATCTGGCCGCGCGTGTCTTACCGCATGTTTGCCATTATTTTCACGCTGGTTTCCTGCGTGCTGGCCAACAAAGGCCTGGCGGGCATCATCAGCTTTTCCATTCCGATGTTGATGCTGCTCTACCCGCTGACTGTGGTGATTATCCTGCTGGCGTTTCTCGACAAATTTTTCGGCGGCAGCCGTTTGGTTTATGTGTGTACGATTTTTGCCACGCTGGTGGTGGGGCTGTTGGACGCCTATAAAACCGCGTTTGGTTTCAGCGAGTCTGCCGCCGCCGCCATCAACAACAGCCTGCCGCTGTATGATATCGGCCTCGGCTGGCTGGTGCCGGCTTCGGCAGGCTTTATTTTAGGCTGCATCTTGAATGTGGCCAGCAAGAAAAAAGGCTGACCGCGGGTGATGAAACAGGCCGTCTGAATCATTCAGACGGCCTGTTTGACATGGGCGGGCGGGATTCCGTATTTCAATATATAGTGAAATCACTGTAAAACCGGTATGGAGTTACTGCGCCTTATAGTCGGAGAAATTAGATTCTGATACAAGGCGGCGAGCCGCAGACAGTACAG
>JAUNTY010000007.1 GCA_030538415.1 Neisseria sp.
AATCTAATTTCTCCGACTATAGTACGGCAAGGCGCAGCAATACTGTATCAAACTAAATTGAAACGACTATAAGCGCGTCAGTTCAGACCTGCCCGTCCCGTTGCTTTGCCGATCATCTTTAGACTAATCGGAGTATCGGTGACGGAGTAATGCCATCTGAAAACCCGTTTCGGCTTTCAGACGGCCTCCACACTCATCACTAAAACAAATGCGGGCTTTTTGTTGGCTTCAACAAAATGGTTTTCAGACGGCCTAGCGCTGTTTGCGGTATTGGCGGTGGCAGTATTTGCACCATTTTGTGAGGCCGTCTGCGGTTTTGGTGCTGCGGTAGAAGCTGGATTTTTTGCGGTTTTTGCCGCAATGCGGGCAATGCTTCAGGCCTTGGCGGGGCTTGTCAAACGGTAGCTCTGCCTGTGGGTCTTGGTTTTGTGATTCGATGATAGGCGGCTCTATCGGCACGGGGATGATGATAACTTCGGTCGGCGCGGGTGGCGGAGCGGGTGGCGGCTGTTGGATTACCTGCGGCTGCGGCTTGCTTGGCTTAAACAGCAGCAGCCAAAGCAAGGCCAGCGTTAATACAACGATGATGGAGTATAGATAGAGTTCCATTATTTATCTCCCTCCGCAGGTTTTGGATGATGAGAACAGAAATAATCATAGATGACCTCAGTAGTGGTATCCGGAATTATTTCAATGATGGAGTTTTTGTCATCTATGCCGTGGTTGTAAACCTCTCCAGTATCTGCGTATGTTTCCCTCCATACGCTATAAGAAAGTGTATGCTTTCCACATTGAAAATGGTGCTTTGCTATGGCATTGGTATTTCTCCCATTGACACGTCCTATATTGTATTGCTTTATCCATGCGCTATCGTTTGTAATGGTTTTTGTATCTATATAAACTGCACCACTATTTGTAGATTTGGTGATGTATGCCCATCTACCCTGTGCGATCACGCTTGTTGCTATGCAGCACAAAGCCAAAGTCAGTAATGTTTTCCCCATTATTTTCTTCTCCGTTTCTGTATTCAAAACTCGCTAAAGCGGCAAACATGGTGTTTACCGCTTTTTGCCAACTCTGCTTCACATCAGGCAAACGGGTGTTGCAGCACGATGGTTTCTTCACGGTCGGGGCCGGTGGACACAATCGCCACCGGTGCGCCGCAGACTTCTTCGATGCGTTTCAAATAGGCCTTGGCATTTTGCGGCAATTCATCATAGTTTTTCACGCCGAAAGTTGATTCGCTCCAGCCCGGCAGGGTTTCGTAAATCGGCGTGCAAGCGGCAACGGCATCGGCGCCGAAAGGCAGGATGTCGGTTTTGCTGCCATCCGGCAATTCGTAGCCGACGCAGATATTGATGTTTTCGATGCCGTCCATCACATCCAGCTTGGTGATGCACATACCGGAAATGCCGTTGACCTGAATCGAGCGTTTCAAGGCGGCGGCATCAAACCAGCCGCAGCGGCGGGCACGGCCGGTAACCGAGCCGAATTCGTTGCCGCGTTTGGCCAAGCCTGCGCCGATGTCGTCGAACAATTCGGTCGGGAACGGGCCCGAGCCGACGCGGGTGGTGTAGGCTTTGACGATGCCGAGCACATAATTGAGCATTTGCGGCGGCACGCCCGCGCCTGCGGAAGCGGCACCGGCGAGGCAGTTTGAAGAGGTGACGAACGGATAAGTGCCGTAGTCGATATCCAGCAGCGTGCCTTGCGCGCCTTCAAACAACAGTTTTTCGCCGTTTTGGTTTTTGTCGTAGAGGGTGCGCGATACGTCGGCCAGCATCGGTTTGATGCGCGGGGCGACTTTTTCAATCAGCGCCATCACGTCTTCGAGCTTGACCGGCTCGGCGTTGTGCAGGTGTTGCAGTTGCACGTTGTAATAAGCCAAAACGCTTTCCAGCTTGGCTTTCAGCTTGTCGGTATCGAGTAAATCGACCATGCGGATGGAGCGGCGGGCGACTTTGTCTTCGTAAGCCGGACCGATGCCGCGGCCGGTGGTGCCGATTTTGCCAGCGCCACGCGAGGCTTCGCGGGCTTGGTCGAGCGCGATGTGGTAAGGCAGGATGATGGTACAGGTCGGGGCGATTTTCAGACGGCCTTCGACGTTTTTCACACCGGCGGCGTTCAATTCGTCGATTTCGCTGAGCAAGGCTTCGGGGCTGACTACTACGCCGGAGCCGATGAAGCAGTCGAGTTGTTCGTGCAAAATACCGCTCGGAATCAGGCGCAAAATGGTTTTCTTGCCGCCGACCACCAAAGTGTGGCCTGCATTGTGGCCGCCCTGGAAGCGCACCACGCCGCTGGTTTCTTCCGCCAGCCAGTCCACGATTTTGCCTTTGCCTTCATCGCCCCATTGGGCGCCGATTACCACTACGTTTTTTACCATTTTCGATACCTTCGTTTAGCTGAATTGAAAGTCTGTAAATCTATAGTGAAAAACCTTAATTCCTACTGCGGTGTTGCTGCGCCCTGCTCAAAGAGGGGGCTTGACTAAGCTGCTGAAGCAGCAAGTCCGCCGCCCCGTACTATCTGTACTGTCTGCGGATTGCTGCCTTGTATTAGAAATTAAATTTTTCCACTCTAATTAATCAAGGATTGCCGACGATGACCCATTTGCCGTTTTCTGCCACCAGTCGGCTGGTGACATCGCGGCTGGCATTCGATTCGATACCGTAATCGACCACCACGCATTGCCCTTCGGCTCGGAGTTGTTCGATGATCTCCGCCGCTTGTGCCGCATCCTGCTGCGCCACCGCAATCGCAGGTAAGCGGCGGCTTTTCGGCAAGCGGCCGGTAAAGGTGCGCAAGTCGAAGCTGAAGCCGGTAGCCGGGCGGGCGCGGCCGAAATATTCGCCCAAGCCGTCGTAACGGCCGCCGCGTGCCACGGCATCGTGGCATTTGCTGCCGTAAGCGGCATAGAGCAGGCCGGTGTGGTAGTTGTCCACCCGCAGTTCGGATAAATCAATGTGCACCTTTTGCGCGGGGAAGGCATCGCAAACGGCCTGCAAATCGTCCAAGGCCGCGCCGACGGCAAACAAATCGGGCAACTTGGCACGCGCTTCGGCCAACACTTCGCGGCCGCCGTAGAGCGTCGGCAGCAGCGCGAAGGCTTTTGCCCACATGCCGTCGAGTTTCCATTCGGCCACTTTGGCATGAACCGCCGCCGCATCTTTGTCCTGCATCAGCGCCAGCAATTCGGCAGACCGAGTATCGCTCAATTCGGCAGCGGCGGCCAGCGCGCGGAACACGCCGACATGGCCGAGCGACAGCAATAATTCGCCCACTTCGCCGATTTTCAGGCTTTTGAGCATCAAATCAATCAATTCGATGTCGGCGGCGATGCCGTCAAAACCATACAGCTCCGCACCGACCTGCCACGGCTCGCGCGTGCTCAAAAAACCATCGGGGCGCGCGTGCAACACCGCGCCCGCATAGCAGAGACGGTTGATGCCGTTGTTGGCCGACAAAAGATGCGCGTCAATCCGCGCCACCTGCGGCGTGATGTCGGCGCGGATGCCCAACTGACGGCCGCTGAGCTGGTCGACCACACGGATGGTTTTCAGCGCCAAGCCCGCATCGATGTGTGTGAGCAGCGAATTGCTGTATTCCATCATCGGCGGGTGCACCAATTCATAACCGTGCACGCGGAACAAGCCCAACAGCTGCTCTTTGGCGCTTTCCAACTGGCGCGCGGTAGAAGGCAGGATGTCGGCGATATGCTCGGGAAGTTGCCAAGACTGCATCGGATTTCTTTCCTGTAAACGTCATTCGGGGCTGTCGGGATTCGATAAATCAGACGCGCTGCACAACCAGCGCACACCATCAATCATGATGAAATCTGACCTTTAAATCCAAACAGCCCCTGGGCGGCCATCCGCCCGTGTTATTAAAATCAGACTTTAACACAAAAATACATTGCCGTGCAGCCTGTTTTGATTGGCCATCCGAACAATTCCCGCTCCTTTTTCAAACGGTTTGCCACGGCGTCGGCACTATGCAACGCACAGGCTTCCGCAAACAACAAGGCCGTCTGAAAAGCTTTCAGACGGCCTTGTAATGCCGCAACCGTCCTTATTCGGGATAAGTGCCTTTAATCAGGATATTCTTGTCTACATCGTGAATATTGCGGTGGCCGGTAAACGCCATCGACACATCCATTTCTTTATACAGGATTTCCAGCGCGCGGGTCACACCCTCTTCGCCGTAAGCACCCAATCCATACAGAAACGCCCGCCCGATCATGGTGCCGCGGGCGCCCAGCGCCCAGGCTTTCAAGATATCCTGGCCGCTGCGGATGCCGCTGTCCATCCACACTTCGATGTCGCTGCCCACCGCACTGACCACATCCGGCAAGGCCTTGATGGTGGAAGGCGCGCCGTCAAGCTGGCGGCCGCCGTGGTTGGACACAATCAGCGCATCCGCCCCACTTTTCACCGCCATCTCGGCGTCTTCCGGATCCATGATGCCTTTGATAATCAGCTTGCCGCCCCACAAATCCTTGATGCGCGCCACATCATCCCAGCTCAGGCGCGGATCGAACTGCTCGGCCGTCCAAGAGGAAAGCGACGACAAATCGCCCACGCTCTTGGCATGGCCGACGATATTGCGGAAGGTGCGGCGCTCGGTGTTGAGCATTTTCATGCACCATTCGGGCTTGGTCGCCAGATTAATCCAGTTTTTCAGGGTCGGTTTCGGCGGCGCGGAGAGGCCGTTTTTGATGTCTTTGTGGCGCTGGCCGAGCACCTGCAAATCGGCGGTCAGAATCAGCGCCGAACAATTGGCCGCCTGCGCGCGCTTAATCAGGTTTTCCATGAATTCCTGGTCGCGCATCACATAAAGCTGAAACCAAAAAGGCGCGCTGGTATTCTCGGCAACGTCTTCAATCGAGCAAATCGACATAGTAGACAAAGAAAAAGGCACGCCGAATTTTTCCGCCGCGCGTGCCGCCAGAATCTCGCCGTCGGCATGCTGCATGCCGGTAAAGCCGGTGGGCGCAATCGCCGTCGGCATGGTCACATCCTGACCGACCATTTTGGTGGCCAGGCTGCGCCCTTCCATGTCCACCAACACTTTCTGACGGAACTTGATGTCTTGGAAATCGGTGGTATTTTCACGATAAGTGGTTTCCGTCCACGAGCCGGAATCGGCGTAATCGTAAAACATTTTCGGCACTTTACGCTTGGCCACGCGGCGCAAATCTTCGATGCAGGTCATCTTGCTCAAATCGCGTTTCATATTTCGTCTACCTTTAGATCATTGTTGTTATGGCTTGATGTTTGATGAAGCTTCTGCGGATAGCAAAAAACCGCCGGCAAAATCCCTTTCCGACACATTTCAGACGGCATATCGGCTACCCGATGCAGAAATCCCCGTAAATCTATACCAAGCGCCCTAATATTGCAAATGCTTTTCATTAGAACGCCTTACCTGCGGCTACAGCCCGCACGGCGCTTTCAGACGGCCTCTTCCAAGAATCACTTTTAAATACAACCATTAGAGCTTTCCAATGTTCATGCATCAGCAGGAAACCCCAAACCGCACACACCAATTACAGCAAAACCATCTCTCTTCCAACCCCATAGCCGCAAACAATCGCCCCTGATTTATACTTGACTAAAACACTCGGATATTAGACAATCACCCCATCAAAACAATATTGCCCCACAGGCGCAACCCATGCGATTGACTACCAAAGGCCGCTTCGCCGTTACCGCCATGATTGATTTGGCCATGCACGCGCAAAACGGCGCCGTGAAGCTCAATGCCATCAGCGAGCGGCAAAACATTTCCCTCTCCTACCTGGAGCAGCTGTTCAGCAAGCTGCGCCGTGCCGAGCTGGTAGAAAGCATCCGCGGCCCCGGCGGCGGCTACATCCTCGCTGCCGATGCTGCCGACATCAACATCGCCCAAATCATTGCCGCTGCGGAAGACACACTTGACGCCACCCAGTGCAAAAGCAAGGCCAACTGCCACCACGGCACTCCCTGCCTCACCCATGATTTATGGGAAAACCTGAACAAAACCATCAACGATTATTTAAGCAACGTCACTCTGCAATCCGTCATCAACCGACAAAGCGAAAGCAACGATAAAATCGTTACCTTCACCCACATCCATTAAAACAAAACCATTCGGAAAGACCACCACCATGAGCATCCAAACCCCGATTTACCTCGACTACGCCGCCACCACCCCGGTTGACAAACGCGTGGCCGAAAAAATGATTCCCTACCTCACCGAATTATTCGGCAACCCAGCCTCCAGCAGCCACAGCTTCGGTTGGACGGCCGAAGAAGCGGTTGAAAACGCCCGCGCCGAAATCGCCCGCCTGATCAACGCCGACAGCAAAGAAATCGTCTTCACCAGCGGCGCGACCGAATCCAACAACCTCGCCATCAAAGGCGCGGCGCATTTCTACCAAAGCAAAGGCAAGCACCTCATCACCGTCAAAACCGAACACAAAGCCGTGCTCGACACCATGCGCGAATTGGAGCGCGAAGGTTTTGAAGTGACCTATTTGGGCGTGAAAGAAAACGGCCTACTCGATTTGGACGAACTCAAAGCCGCCATCCGCGACGACACCATCCTGATTTCGGTGATGTGGGTCAACAACGAAATCGGCGTCGTGCAAGACATTCCCGCCATCGGCGAAATCTGCCGCGAACGCAAAATCATTTTCCACGTCGATGCCGCCCAAGCCTGTGGCAAAACCCCGGTTGACGTAGAAGCCGCCAAAGTCGATTTGCTGTCGATTTCCGCCCACAAAATCTACGGTCCCAAAGGCATCGGTGCTTTATACGTGCGCCGCAAACCGCGCGTGCGCCTCGAAGCGCAAATGCACGGCGGCGGCCACGAGCGCGGCTTCCGCTCCGGCACGCTGGCTACCCACCAAATCGTCGGCCTCGGCGAAGCCTGCCGCCTCGCCCGCGAAGAATTGGAACAAGATCGCGCCCACGCCTTCAAGCTGCGCGACGTGTTCCTGAAAGGCATCGAAGGCATCGAAGAGGTTTACATCAACGGCGATTTGGAACACCGCGTACCCACCAACCTCAACGTCAGCTTCAACTTTGTCGAAGGCGAAAGCCTGATTATGGCGGTGAAAGAATTGGCCGTTTCCAGCGGCTCTGCCTGCACCTCCGCCTCGCTCGAGCCGAGCTACGTCCTCCGCGCCCTCGGCCGCAACGACGAACTCGCCCACTCCTCCCTGCGCATCACCTTCGGCCGCATGACCACCGAAGAAGAAGTCGCCTTTGCCGCCGAGTTGATTAAATCCAAAATCGGCAAACTGCGCGAATTGTCGCCCTTGTGGGAGATGCACCAAGACGGCATTGATTTGAATACCGTCGAATGGGCAGCGCATTAATATATTGAAAAACAGGCCGTCTGAAACCATATAAACACCATTCAGACGGCCACACACCAACAACACAAAAAGGAAACCACATCATGGCATACAGCGACAAGGTCATCGACCACTACGAAAACCCCCGCAACGTCGGCTCTTTTGACAAAAACGACGACAGCATCGGCACCGGCATGGTCGGCGCGCCTGCCTGCGGCGACGTGATGAAGCTGCAAATCAAGGTCAGCGACGCCGGCATCATCGAAGACGCCAAATTCAAAACCTACGGCTGCGGCTCGGCGATTGCTTCTTCTTCGCTGATTACCGAATGGGTCAAAGGCAAGAGCCTCGATGAAGCGATGGCCATCAAAAACAGCGAAATCGCCGAAGAGCTGGAGCTGCCGCCGGTGAAAGTCCACTGCTCGATTCTGGCCGAAGACGCGATTAAAGCCGCCGTTTCCGACTACAAAAAGAAAAAAGGCGAATAAATGGCCGGCGGTTGGGCGCCCGACGGCGCGGAGCAGCAGCAAATCGACGATTCGCTCAACGATGCCCTGCAACACGCCCGTGCCAACCTGCCGCAAGGCGACAGTGCCCGCTATTGCGCCGAATGCGGCGAAGCCATTCCCGAAGCCCGCCGCCAAGCCCTGCCCGGTGTGCAATTCTGCGTTGCCTGCCAGGCCGAGCACGACGAACGGGAAAAGTTTCAGACGGCCTATAACCGCAGAGGCAGCAAAAACAGCCAACTGAAATAACTCAGGAGCCCGCCATGCCCTTTACCACCGAAGAGCAACAATCGCTGCTGGCGCAAAAAGGCATCGGCGCCACCGTCCTGACCCGCCTGCAACAAATGGGTTTGGACGACGTTGCCAAGCTCGCCGCCGCCGATGTGGACGACATGCTCGCCCAAGGCGCGGCGCTCAGCGGCTCCACCTGCTGGCGCAACAGCCCGCAAGCCCGCGCCGCGATGCAAACCGCCGTCACTTGGGCGCAACAGCAAATACTTTCAGACGGCCTCAAACAGTAGCGTGGGCTTTGCCCACGAATCAACGCTTACACGTTGATTAACATGGCATAGAATACGCTTGAATACGGCAAAACCGCTTCCGTTGGGTTTTGCGGGCAAACCCACGCCGCATGGCAGCCGTCACGCCCGTGAAACAAGATTTAAACCCTTTCAGACGGCCTCGGCATCCGCCAACAGGCCGTCTGAAACCACCATTCGTAATTGAAAAAAATTTAAGGACTAGGCAATGATTACCCTGACAGAAAATGCCGCCAACCACATTCAAAACTACCTGACCAAACGCGGCAAAGGCGAAGGCATCCGCTTGGGCGTGAAAACCAGCGGCTGCTCCGGCATGGCCTACACGCTTGAATTTGTTGACGACATCGAAGCCGACGACATCGTATTCGAAGGCCACGGCGTTAAAATTTTTGTCGACCCGAAAAGCCATGTCTACCTCGACGGCACGCAACTGGATTACACCAAAGAAGGCTTGCAGGAAGGTTTCAAATTCGAAAACCCCAATGTCAAAGACGAATGCGGCTGCGGCGAAAGCTTCCACGTTTGAAACATACCCTCCGCATGTTAGATATATTTTAAGTTTGTAAATAAAGCGCTATAATTTATCAAAATATTGATTGGGCATTACCAATCAAAATATTCTGATAAACAAAAATACGGGTATAGCGTTATGTTTGCACAATTACAATTATTATTGACACAAAGCAAGCAATTTTCTGCCGATTATTGGCACGACTGCGCCTTGTTTGAAGCCGAAAACTGCCTGAAATCCTTTCAAGCGCAAGACTGGAATGCGCTGGCACAAAACCTGCCGCAACAGGATGCATACTGGAAACAGCGTTGCATTGACGCGCTCGCCATCCTGCCCTCAGCCGAAAGCATCGGCATACTGTCAACACTCTGCGACGATGCCGACCGCCATACAGCCCATGCAGCCGCCCGCACCCTGCTCGGTTTCAAACACAAAAATGATTTGTCCGATGCCGCCGCCGAAGCGCTGCAACCGGCCATTGGAAAAGCGCTGGCAACCACGCGGCAAAACGGCTTTTTCAGCCGTCTGAAGCAATATTTTTTCCTGCATCAGGCCGTCTGAAACCTGACCACGGACAAACACTCATGAACCAATACTTCACCCTATTCCAACTCGAGCCGCAATTCGACATCGACGCTGCCGCGTTCGAGCAAACCTACCGCAGCCTCGCCGCCCGTTTCCATCCCGACAAATTCGCCGCCGCATCCGCGTTTGAGCAGAAGCAGGCGATGATGATGGCTTCCACTCTCAACGAAGCCTACCGCACGCTGAAATCCCCCATCGACCGCGCCGCCTACCTGCTCAAACAACAGGGTATTGACGCCGATGCGCCCGAACACACCTCGTTCGCACCCGAATTCCTGATACAGCAGATGGAATGGCGCGAAGCATTGGAAGATGCCCGCGCAGCCAGCAACGAAACGGCACTGCTCAAACTGGCAGGCAGCATTACCGCCGAGCAGCAACAACTACAAACCGAATTAGCCTCAGCCTTCGAAAAGGCACAATACGAAACCGCTGCCACGCTGGTGCGCCAAGGACGCTTTTTAAACAAATTGCAGCAGGAAATCCAGGCGGCGCTACCCTAAACCGATCACCAACAACCGACAAGATGCCGTCTGCAACCATTTCAGACGGCATCTTGTTATCTGCGGCAAACAGAATATCTCTGAACGGAACGACTATAAAACGCTGCCATACGCAAACCGTGTCTCCCTACTTTCCCCACGCCAATCACAACCTTTAAAAATAATTTTGCAATTTACTATCAATTTAATTTAGAATGCCGGCTCTTTTTTTAAAGTTAATACTCCAATGGCAAAAAATCTCGACAGCCTGATCCATTCTTCAGTTTTCATGAGTTTTCTGGTCTGGCTCGGTTGGTCGGTAGCCTACGTACATGGCTGGGCGCAGGCTTATTACTACGGTTTCCCGTGGGAATTGGTGGAAATCGGCATGCCCAACATCGCCCGCAGCCTCGGCTACGTCTTGTTTTTATCGTTGATTATTGGCTTGTTATACACTTTGGGCGTGGCCGCCATGCGCATTGCCAAACGCTGCCTGCCGCGACAGATAACCGCTCCGCTACGGATTTTCATCTGGAGCGCCATTGTTTCAGGGCCGATACTGGTGCAAATCTTTCTGTTTATGAAACGCATCGATTATGTTTTCATTGCAATCTATCTGCTGTTTGCCGCCTGCCTGTCCGCGGCTTTTCAAACCAAAGTCAAAACCCTCAATCCCAACCGCCTTATCCGCCAAATAAAATCCAAACAAATCAATCTGTTGATACTGATTGCAGGCAGTTATCTTTATTTTACCGCCTCGGCTTTTATGGTCGGCTATTACCGCCCGATGTTCCGCACCACTTACCCGTCGGTCGAAATCCGCCAAGCCGTCTATTATGTCTTGGTAAAAAGCAACACCACTCTGGTTTTGGCACAAAACACCAGCCCCGACAACCGAATTTTCTTCGTCGCCCCCTGCCGCTCGTTGAACCAACCCATCTGCCGAATCAAAATGGCGAGGGTTGCCAAACCTTTCCACTGAAAGCCGCTGTAGAAAAGCCCATGCCCGGCCTGCCGTTCTCTTTGAGCCAAGACGCAGCAACGCCGTATGAAGTATCAACTGCTTGACCATATCATCAATAAAGCCGCCCCAACCATCCAAACAAATCTTAAAACGACTTCACAAAAACCCTGTATTCTGAAAATTCCGGTAATAACATGAACTCCGCATGACAATCAGCTAACTAAGCTTTTTACCCACTTGCTTCCGCGACCAGATTCATGAACAACAAATGGCTCAAATCCGCCGGTTTTGCCCTGCTGCTGGCGCTGTCGCCCGCCGCCCAAGCCGATGCCGGCAACACCGACATGGCACCCGCCGAAAGCCGCCGCAGCAAAATCATCCGCTTCGTGGCCAGCCATCCGATTGCTGCCCAGGCCATCGGCATGGAAAGCGACCAATCCGTCAACATCACCAGCAGCGCCATCCGTTTTGCCCGGCGCACCGGCCTCGATGACCGCGCCAACGGCGACGGCCGCGGCACACAAGTCAACGCCGTGCGCCATACTCTCTGGCAGGCCGCCATCGCCTCGCGCTTCGATGCCGACACCGCCGAAGAAGTGGGCAACGCCTATGAAGTCAACCCTGTGTTGCAGGAAGGCAAATCCGATTACGCCAGCCGCTATGATTCCGATGAGGCGGTTGACCTGCGCAACAACCGCATCGGCCGCCGCATCGGCAGCGAACACCCGCAGCTTGACATGAAAGCATTGGCTTTGCTGGTATTGGCGCAGTTTCATCAAGAAGGTTTGTGGATGGCCAACCCGGTGGAAGAAGGCGGCAAAACCGTGTGGCGCATCAGCCAGACCCGGCTCGGCGATGCCGAATATACCGCCGCCGTCCGTAATCTCGGCCCTCTGAATGCCAACGGCTTCACCGATGCCGAACAGCGCCGCTATGAAAACGAAAGCCCCAGTGAAATCACGCAAGCCATTCAGGCCATACGCGACCATAAATAACCAACATCGCAATACCAAAGCTTCCTGAAACAAAGGCCGTCTGAAAGCACCACTTGCTTTCAGACGGCCTTTATATATTCCCGACAAAAACACTCAACTATCTGCACCAAATCTGCTAAAATAAGCACTATTGACGATAAAAATACCAAGGCACAAACCATCATGGCTTTACTGCAAATCGCCGAGCCCGGCCTTTCCGCCGCGCCCCACCAACACCGCCTCGCCGTCGGCATCGACTTGGGCACCACCAACAGCCTCGTTGCCAGCGTGAAAAGCGGCAGCGCCGTCTGCCTCACCGACGAACAAGGCCGCGCCACCCTGCCCTCGGTGGTGCGCTATTGCGAAGACGGCCGCATCGAAGTCGGCCGCGATGCGCTCAAAGCGCAGAAAATCGACCCGCTCAACAGCATCAGCTCGGCCAAACGCCTCATCGGCCGCAGCCCCGCCGACCTCAAAGCCGACAACCACTATTTCCCCTACCGCTTCGGCAATAACGAGCGCATCATCGAATTGCACACCCGCCAGGGCGACAAAACCCCGATCGACGTTTCCGCCGACATCTTGCGCGCCCTCAAAGCGCGTGCCGAAGAAAATTTGGGCGGCGAACTCACCGGCGCGGTGATTACCGTGCCCGCTTATTTCGACGACGCCCAACGCCAAGCCACCAAAGATGCCGCGCGTTTGGCCGGATTGAATGTGTTGCGCCTCCTCAACGAGCCGACCGCCGCCGCCATCGCCTACGGCCTCGACAACCGCGCCGAAGGCACATTTATCGTGTACGACCTCGGCGGCGGTACCTTCGACGTATCCGTATTGCAGCTCACCAAAGGCTTGTTTGAAGTGAAAGCCACCGGCGGCAACAGCGCACTCGGCGGCGACGATTTCGACCACCGCCTGTTTTGCCACCTGTTGGAACAAAACAAACTGTCGCAACTCAACGAGCAAGACAGCCAATTGCTGCTGAGCCTCACCCGCGAAGCCAAAGAAGCGCTCACCACCGACACCAGCGCCACCATTCAGGCCACGCTTTCAGACGGCCTCAAAGTCGATACGCAGATTACCCGCCAAGAATTCCACAACCTCACCCAGCATCTGGTGCTCAAAACCATCGAGCCGATCAAGCAGGCTTTAAAAGACGCCGAAGTGGGCAAAGCCGACATCAAAGGCGTAATCATGGTTGGCGGCGCAACCCGTATGCTGCACGTTCAGCAAACCGTGGCCACTTTCTTCGGCCAAACCCCGCTGAATAATCTCAATCCCGACCAAGTGGTGGCACTCGGCGCGGCGATGCAGGCCAATGTGTTGGCAGGCAATAAAAACGATGAAGACTGGCTCTTGCTCGACGTGACCCCGCTCTCGCTCGGCCTCGAAACCTACGGCGGCCTGGCGGAAAAAGTGATTCCGCGCAACTCCACCCTGCCGACCGCACGCGCGCAAGACTTCACCACCTTCAAAGACGGCCAAACCGCGATGACCATCCACGTGGTGCAGGGCGAACGCGAATTGGTGGCCGACTGCCGCAGCCTCGCCAAATTCACCCTGCGCGGCATTCCGCCGATGGTGGCGGGCGCAGCGCGCATCCGCGTGACCTTCCAGGTTGATGCCGACGGCCTGCTTTCCGTCTCCGCCCGCGAGCAATCCAGCGGCGTGCAGGCGCAAATCGAAGTCAAACCCGCCTACGGCCTTGACGACGAAACCATCACCCGCATGCTGAAAGACAGCATGAGCAAAGCCGGCGACGACATGGCCGCCCGCGCCCGCGCCGAAGCCGCCGTTGAAGCCGAAGGCCTGATTGCCGCCGTCGAAGCCGCCCTCGCGCTCGATGCCGACTTGTTAAACGAAACCGAACTCGCCTCCGTGCAGGGCTTGATTGAGGCGCTGAAAGCCGACATTCCCGCAGGCAGCGCCGACACCATCCGCAACGCCACCGCCGCGCTGGCAAGCGGCACCGACGATTTCGCCGCCCGCCGCATGGACAGAAACATCCAGCGCGCGCTCACCGGCCAAAGCGTCGAAGATTTGTAAGCTGCACTTTCAGACGGCCTGAAACAGATATAAAGGCCGTCTGAAAGCATCAACAACATTTTCGCCACTATAGTCGGAGAAATTAGATTCTGATACAAGGCGGCGAGCCGCAGACAGTACAGATAGTACGACAAGGTGAGCCAACGCCGTAGCAGAAACTAATTTCTTCGACTATATTTATCCATTCCACCACACTGGAAACCACCATGAATCTGCCCGCCCAAACCGAAATCATGCAGGTGCCGATTACCCGCCCGCAAATCGATGCCATTAACGGCGTGGTATACAACCAGATTAAAAACACCCGCTCCATCCGCCAAATGCGCATGAGTTTGCTGGTGCCGCGCACCGATGCGCTCAAGCCTGCCATTATCTGTTTTCCCGGCGGCGGTTTTACCTCTGCCGATTACGAAAAATTTATCGAAATGCGCATGGCTTTGGCCGAAGCAGGCTTCGTGGTGGCGGCCACCGAATACCGCGTGGTGCCCAACACCTTTCCCGCCCCCTTGCAAGACGGTAAAGCGGCGGTGCGCTATCTGCGCGCCCATGCGGCAGAATACGGCATCGACCCCGGGCGCATCGGCGTATTGGGCGATTCGGCCGGCGGCTGGATGGCGCAAATGATGGGGGTAACCAACCAGCAAAGCCAATTCGACCAAGGCGACTTTCTCGAGCAGCCTTCCCACGTGCAGGCCGTGGTTTCGATTTACGGCATTTCCAATCTGCTCAATATCGGCGAAGGTTTCGGTGAAAATGCCCAAGCAGTGCACCAATCGCCTGCCGTAACCGAAGCCTTGCTGGTGCACGGCGTGGCCTTCCATACATTTGCAGGCGCCACCATCGGCAGCAACCCCGAAAAAGCGCTGGCCGCCAGCCCGATGGGTTATCTGGGCGGCGACAAACCGCCGTTTTTACTGATGCACGGCGACCGGGATACCCTGGTGTCGCCGCAGCAAAGCATCCAAATGTATGAAGCCTTGCAACAAAATCATGCCGACGCGGAGCTGGTTATCCTCGAAGGCGCCGACCACGGCGGCCTACACTGGTTCCAACCGCCACTATTTGAGCGGGTGGTGCGCTGGTTCACCGAAAAACTCAGTGCGCCTGAAGCCACCAATCCTGCCGTTGCCGACAATTTCAACGCCCGCTTGTAATTGCAAGCAAATACGCCATTGATACGGATAATTTTATTACCGAACACATCCACAGAAAGAAACCACCCCATGCCGAAAATCACCGTATTGCCCCACGCTACCCTCTGCCCCGAAGGCAAAATCATTGAAAACGCACCCGAGGGCGAATCCGTATTGGATATTTTGCTCGACCACGACATCGAAGTCGAACACGCCTGCGAAAAATCCTGCGCCTGCACCACCTGCCACGTCATCATCCGCAAAGGCTTCGACAGCCTCGAAGAACCGACCGAGTTGGAAGAAGACCTGCTCGACCAGGCATGGGGTCTGGAAGCCGACTCGCGCCTGAGCTGCCAGGCCAAAGTCGCCGATGAAGATTTGGTGGTCGAAATTCCCAAATACACCATCAACCACGCCCGCGAACACCATTAACGACAAAGGCCGTCTGAAAAGCTTTGTAGCTTACTCTGCCCGCGAAATCCTGTTTCAATGAGCAAGAAACCACAAAAATCTTTTCAGACGGCCAATAAAACCGGTGCAACCACCCACCACAAAAAGGAGCACACCATGAAATGGACCGACACCCAACGCATCGCCGAAGAACTTTATGACGCCCACGGCGACACCGACCCGAAAACCATCCGCTTCACCCAATTGCGCGAGCTGGTAATGGCCTTACCCGATTTCGACGACGATCCCGCCCGCAGCGGCGAACGCATCCTCGAAGCCATCCAGCAGGCCTGGATTGAAGAAGCCGAATAATGGCCAACCCGCTCGGCCACTACGCCCGCGCAGCACACGGCCTGGAAAGCCCTGTAACCGTCATATCGCAGCAAGACCGCAGCGATGAAGCGGAAGGCATCATTCGGGAAAGCCTCTAGCATTTTGACGACGGTGCCGTGTTGCGCTACCTGATTGAAACCGACCAAGGCAACCTCGACGAAGCCAATGCCGCCTGCCTGCCGTATGAAATCAGTTATGAAATCATCACCCATCCGGCAGGCCGGACCATCAGCCCTGCGCGTAAATATTTCGCCAACAGCTGCCGCCAGCGGTTTTGGCTGAAAATGCAGGGTTGACTCACTGTATCAAACCAGACGATGCAGCCACCACCCGGCCGGGCAGGATTTCCCACCTCAGAAAGCCAGTGATGAAACAAATTTTCCCCGATCTTTGGCAAACCCCTACGGAGCATCCGTTTCCCGGCGTCAACACCCATGCCTACCTGCTCACGCAAGAAAACGGCAATATCCTCTTTTACAGCGCCAGCCTGCGGCAGGAGCAGCCGCAAATCCAGGCGCTCGGCGGCATCGCCTGCCAATTCCTGAGCCACAAACACGAAGCCGGCCCTGCGCTTGCCCGCATCAAGCAAAGCTTCGGTTCAAAACTCTTTTACCACCGGTTCGAAAAAGCAGAAATCGAACAATTCGCGCCCGCCGACTATCTGTTTGAACACAGAGAAACCCGCCAAGGCAATATCGAAATCATCCCCACTCCCGGGCACACACCCGGCAGCACATGCTTTCTGGTGCACTCTGTCCATGGGCAAAAATACCTTTTCACCGGTGACACCGTTTATCCAAACGGTAGCGGTTGGGAAACCCGTTGCAAACAGATTGAAGGAGGCTCAAGAGCCGATTTGCGGCAAAGCCTGATGCTGTTGCGCCAGCTGTCGCCCGACGTGGTGATTTCCAGCGCCTCTATCGGCGATGCGGCGTTCAAGTCCGTTGACAATGAAGAATGGCAGTCGGCCATCGACAAGCTTGTCGCTGCCTTATAAATTTCTTGGCAAGGTATGGCTGAGAAACTTGATTTTCCCAGCCATCGTAACAAGGCCGTCTGAACGTTTCATGGTGTTTGTCCGGCGGTTTAATTCAAATATCAACTGCTAAATTTTATGAATTTTTATTTATTCAAGCAAAAACAAAAAAGTTTATATGCATAGAAGCAGTCAAATCAGACATCAGCGGCTTTACATTGCCCCGCCGCCTGGTCGTGCGGCTTGCAGAATGCCAACTGCTTGTTTAATATGAAAACATGCATTGCAAGCAAAGTGCATTTCCCTTAAACCAAACGAAAAGGACACAGCATGAACTGGGATCAAGTAGAAGGTAAATGGGATCAGCTGAAAGGCAAAGCCAAAGAGAAATGGGGCAAATTGACCGATGATGACTGGAAAGTGGCCGAAGGCAAACGCGACCAACTGGCCGGCAAAATCCAAGAACGCTACGGCTACACCAAAGAACAAGCCGAAAAAGAGCTGGATGAATGGATTGATAAATCCTGATGCTTTGCCAAACAAACCCCGCCTTTACGGCGGGTTTTGTTTGGCGATGGCTAAACAACTTGAGACCTGTCATTCACTCAGCCTGACTGCGCCAAGCCATATTTAAACGCAAACTCATCCGTGGCTGCCACCAATGCCGCCGCCACGTCCCCTTCCATCGCCGCATGGCCGCCCTGCACAATCCGCAAATCCGCCTGCGGCCATGCCCGATGCAAATCCCAGGCACTCTGCATCGGCGTACACATATCATAGCGCCCCTGCACAATCACAGCCGGAATATCGCGGATTTTGCCGATATGGTTCAATAATGCCCGCTCGCCGCCCAGCCAGCCCGAATGCACGAAATAATGATTTTCGATGCGCGCCACCGCCAGCGCATCATGCCCGTTGCCGTTCACCGGCTGCGGTTCAAACTGAATCAGCCAGCTTTCCCAATCATCCCAAGCCTTGGCCGCACGAAGCTGCTGCGCCTCATCTTCGCCAAACAGCAATTCATGGTAGGCCTGCACCATTGCATCGCGCTTGTGCGACACAATCGGCGCAAGATAACGTTGCCATTGCTCGGGATAAATCAGGCTCACGCCGCCCGCCTCGTTCAGCCAGTCGATTTCGCTTTGGCGACACAGGAAAATCCCGCGCAAAATCAGCCCGGCCACGCGCTCGGGATGGGTTTGTGCATAAGCCAGCGCCAAAGTGCTGCCCCACGAGCCGCCAAACACCAGCCAGCGCCCGATGCCCAGCATTTCGCGTACTTTCTCGATATCTGCCACCAAATCCCAGGTCGTATTCTCTGTCACGCAGGCATAAGGTTCGGAGCGGCCGCAACCGCGCTGGTCGATAATCACAATCCGGTAACGCTCAGGATTGAAAAACCCGCGGCACGCAGGTGACGCCCCCGCGCCCGGGCCGCCGTGCAGAAAAATCACCGGCAAGCCTTGCGGATTGCCCGATTCCTCCCAATAAATCCGGTGCAGCGGCGATACCTGCAACATGCCGCTGCGGTGCGGCTCAAAAATCTGATACATCATTGTTTTCCCTGATTAAAATACCTGAACACAGGCCGTCTGAACCAATTATTTTTCAGACGGCCTTGAAAATGAGTGCGGACAAGATTTATTATCAAGCCCTTGCATACAACAAAACCAAACAATATAGTCGAAGAAATTAGTTTCTGCTACGGCGTTGGCTCGCCTTGTATCAGAATCTATAGTCGTTCCGTTGGATTGAGACAAGGCAGCAAGCCGCAGACAGTACAGGTAGTACGGCAAGGCGTAGCAACGCTGTATCAATCTAACGGAACGGCTATAATTTCTCCGACTACAAAGGAAGCTCATGGACTTGAACCAAACTTTCCGCCGCCTCGCCGACCACGACACCGTAGCCCTCGACCCCAGCTGGGCGCAAGGCCGGGCGGCTTTCGGGGGGCTTACCGCCGCGCTGATGCTGGTCAAGCTGCAACACGCCATCGGTTCTGCGCGCGTATTGCGTTCGTTTAGCGCCAGCTTTGTCGGCCCCATCGACACCGGCGGCGAAATCACGCTGTCAGCCCGGGTGTTGCGGGTGGGCAAATCGGTGGTGCAGGGCGAGGCGCACCTGCTGCAAAACGGCGAAGTGCGGGCTGCCATGCTGGCGAGTTTCGGCGAAGCGCGCGAATCCGCAGTTTATGTGCCCTACGGCATCCGCCGCCCGCGCTGGCCTGCGCCGGAATCGGTGCCGCCGCTGCCCGAAAAAGGCGCAGGCATGCCCGCCTTTCTGCACCACATCGACCTGCGCTGGGCTTACGGCCCGTTGCCCTACAGCGGCGCCGACAATGCCGATTTCGGCGGCTATATGCGGCTGAAAAACCAGCAGGGCGATTTTACCCTCGCCCATCTGGTGGCGCTGGTAGACGCCTGGCCGCCTGCCGTCACCACGCTCCTGAAAACGCCCGCCCCCGCCAGCAGCCTCACCTGGACGCTGGAGCTGCTGCAGGAGCCGCAAGAAGCCGCGATGGCAGATTTCTGGCAATATCAGGTACACACCGATTTCTGCCGCGACGGCTACGGCCACACCGATGCCCGCGTGTGGGACAAACACGGCAACCCGATACTCATCAGCCGCCAAACCGTCACCGTATTTGCCTGATTTCAGGCCGTCTGAACGCGCAAAAGCGTTTCAGACGGCCTGTTATGGCCGAACAACACATTTTTCATACACAGGATCAAGCCGCAGACAGCATGGGCAGTACGGAGTCGGCGGAGGCTGGCGTTTTGCCGTTCTTAAAGCGCAGCAACGCCATATATCATATATAGTCGGAGATGTAGATTCTGATACAAGGCGAGCCAACGCCGTAGCAGAAACTCATTTATTCGACTATAGAAGTGCAAGCCGTTTGGCTATCTTACCACCTGTCCCGCATACGCTTCCACCACGCCGCAACCACTCTGACAGCCTGTGTTAAAATAGCCGATTATTTGCCATCCCGTCCAACCATGTCCTACCGATACCGCCGTGCCGAAGCCGCCGACCTGTCCGCCATCGTCGCCATTTACAACAGCACCATCCCTTCGCGCCAAGTCACCGGCGAGCTGGAGCCCGTCAGCATTGAAAGCAGGCAGGGCTGGTTTGAAAACCATCAAAGGGCGCACCGCCCGATTATCGTAGTGGAAGATGAATCCGGCAACATCGCGGCCTGGGCGAGTTTCAACGATTTTTACGCGCCGCGCGATTACGACATTTTCGCCGAAATCAGCATTTATGTGCACGAAGCCCACCGCAGCAGCGGCCTCGGCAGCAAATTGCTCGCCCACATGGAATCCGTTGCCCCTTCCCTGGGCAT
The DNA here is from genome assembly GCA_030538415.1 of Neisseria sp. Lineage (GTDB taxonomy): Bacteria > Pseudomonadota > Gammaproteobacteria > Burkholderiales > Neisseriaceae > Neisseria. The sequence goes on from JAUNTY010000007.1 coordinate 20,191, forward strand.
CCGTAGTATCATGGCAATGATTTTCGCCCACAATCCGCCCAGTATCGCCCTTTTCGAACGCTCCGGCTACAGCTTGTGGGGGCGCTTGCCAAAAGTGGCCGACATGGAAGGCTTGATTGCCGACATCGTGATTTACGGCAAAGAACTCTAACCCGCTTTTTTTATCATGACCCAACCACAAAACCCGGCCGACAACCAATTGCGCACCGGCGCTTCGGCAGTAATCTTCGCCCTTTCCCTGCTTGTCAACACCTTGGCCGCCGCCCTTTTCGGCAGCCACGCCCTGATTGCACTGGCCGCCGCCGCTGTCGCGCTGCTCTTCAACGCCTTGCTGCTGCTGGCGCTGCTGCGCCTTTTCAGGCTGATTGATTTTGATGCCGCCGTCACCGCGCTGGTCGAGCAACGTTGCGCGCTGCTGGCCGTGATGCTGGCCACCGCCGCCACGCCCGCCGCCCTGCTGGCAGCCTGGCTGGCCGCCGACACGCTCTGTTCGCCGCTGCTGCAATTGCTGGTTTTGGCCGCAGCTTACCTTGTAATACGGAAAATAGTGCGCCAACGCAGTTGATGTATTGCTGCACAGCTTGCACTTCATACAGCGTTGCGGCCTTGTATGAAAATGTATTGCCCGGCTATAGATTACCATCCAGGATACACATGAAACCGCTCCGGCATCCCGCCATCCACGCCCTCCTCTTGCCCGCGCTTGCCTTTCCCAATCTTGCTGCAGCCGGTTCCGCCAACGCCAACCTGAGCTGCCGCGGCTCGGGCAGCCATGCGGGTTTGAAGATTGCCGCCGACATCCCCGGCGACCAAGCCGACTACACCATCAAGCTGACATATGGCGGAAAAGAAAAAACCTGGAGCAGCTTGAACGACCCGATGGTGGTCGCCATCGATGATTTCAAACACAAAGTATTCGCCGTGGGCGTCGGCGATCAATTCACATTGTATGCAGAGCCTGCTTCCGTCAAATCCTCCGAAAGACACGGCGCCGTATACGCAACCTTCCGTGCCTACGTTTCGGCACACAAACCCGGCACAGATATCTCTAAAGCCGACAACCATCTGTCAAGAGTCGCCGTATCGTGTACATACGATTACCATGTTTGAATGGTATAGTCGGAGATGTATAGTCGTTCCGTTAGATTGATACAGCGTTGCTGCGCCTTGCCGTACTATCTGTACTGTCTTCGGCTTGCCGCCTTGTATCAAATATTAAGTTTTTCCACTATATACATCGCATCATTAAAAATCAAAGGCCGTCTGAAACGTTTCAGACGGCCTTCGAATCTCAAGTTTATTTTTTCACCGCCAGACTGACGGTAAAAATACCGTCTTCGTCTATCCATTGCCGTATTTTTTCAAAACCGGCTTTTTCCACCAGCTGATCCATTTCCTGCTGGCTGCGGCGGCGCATCACCCAATCTTCGCCGTCGCGGTGGCTGGAGAGGCAGCGGGCAATCATTTCGAGCTGCGGATGCCACGGCTGGCCGGTGTAAATCAGGTAGCCGCCACCCTCGATGGCGTCGCCGAAGCCGTAAAGCGAATGCAAAATCAAATCGTTGTCGGGAAACAGCTCGTGCAGGCCGGAAACGATGCCGAGGGTCGGGCGCGGCTCGAGCGCTTGGTAGTTGGCGCGGTCGTAAGCGTTGACTTCGTCAAACGACACCACGTCCTGCAAGCCGCGCTCTGCGATCAGACGGCGGCCTGCTTCGACGTTAATCGGGCTGTAATCGCGCAGGCGCACGCTGTCGGGCAGCACATCGGCGGTGAGCGCATCCAGCACATAGCGGCCGTGTCCGGCGGCGATGTCGAGCACGTGCACGGGCTTGCCCGCTTCGCGCAAATGCCGCATGGCCGTCTGAATCGCCGCGCCGATGTTGGCCTTGCGTTGGCGGATGCCGCGCCAGCCGATGGCGTTGAGATAATTTTTGTCGATGGCGCGGCCAAAGGCATTGCTGCCCTGCGCTTGATTTCGGTAAATATAATCCAGCGTGCTGCCGGAATCAAAACCGGTCGCCACACCCAGCTTGATGCCCTCAGACCAATGGCGGCCGAAACGGATCAGCCGGCGTTGCGCCGCCCAATACGCGCCGCGCGGGGTAAACGGCGACAGCGGCGTCGCCAATTCGTCGGCTTCGGTGCGGCTGGCGCTGTGGATGTGGGCATCGGTCACGTCCACCGCGGCAAACGGCTCGTCGAAACGGACGCGGATAAAGCGGCGCATCGGCGCAAACACGCGCTCGCGCTCTTGTTCGCCGAGGGTGTCGTGGTAGAAGCCTTGCAAGACGTGGCGCTCTTTGATGCGGCTGCCGAGGCGGTTGTAAAAATCGTGTTGCGGCTTTTGATGCACCACCCAATCGCTGCCGGAAACGAACAATTGAATCGGCGTGGTGATCGCGGCGGCATCGGCCACCACCCGCTCGCCCGCCGCATACAGCCCCAGCAAAATACGCACCGAAATCGCCCGCGCAATCAGCGGATCGCTGTCATACGATTCGATGCGCTCGCGGTTGTGGCTGAGATAGTGCGCTTTCACATAGCTCTGCACAAAAAAATTGCCGCGCCATTTCTGCATCAGCTTCAAGCCGCTGCGGGCAAACGGCACATACAGTTTCACTTTGAAAGCGGGCGAGGCCAACACCGCGCAGCGGATTTTCGGCGCGTAGTCGTGCAGCCAGGTGCTGACCAATACCGCGCCGACGCTTTGCGCCACCACCGCCATATTTTCCATCGGAATGCCGTAGGCCGTCTGAATGTGGTCGGCAAAATCCTGAATATCTGAAACCGAAGTGCCCAAACCGGGGCTATCGCCGCGTTCGCCCGGGCTCATGCCGTGGCCGCGTGCGTCCCAAGCGAAATAAGCGAAATCGTCGAAAGCCAATTCGTCGGCGACAAACATCATCCGCCCCGAATGCTCGTGGCCGCGGTGAAACAGCACGATGGCTTTATCGCTGCTGCCGTCGCGGGCGGGGCGGTAGCGGTAAAACAATTCGGTGCCGTCGCGGGTGGTGAAATGATGTTGTTGTTCGGTGGAATCGGTCATTTTGATTACCCCTATTGTGGATGAAAAATATTGTTGGAGAGTAAGTTACGTGAGTTCGGGATAAGGGTTTTAAGTAATTGTTGGAATTTCAGCAACTTGCTCTCCGACTATCTTGTTTGTTCAGACGGCCTGCAAGCCTTTTTGCACCCGCCGCCAGCAGGTAAAGGCCAATGCAGCGATGAGCAGCCACATCACGCCGTCCAACCAGCCCGGCAGCGTGCCCGCCCAAGCCAGCCACAAGCCGAGGCCGCCGAACACAAACGCGCGGTCGCTCTTACCGAAAGGCCCGTCGTAACGGCGGCCGTTGCCGTATATCTGCCCCAACACGCCGCAAAATTCGCTCAATGCCGCCAGAAAAACCAACAGGCCGATTTGCAGGCCGCCAAACGGCGCGACAAAGGCAAACGGCAGATACAGCGCGGCATCTGCCACTACATCGGTGGTTTCGTTGAGGTAAGCGCCCAACGGCGACTGCTGGCCGAATTCGCGCGCCAGCATCCCGTCGGCCGCATTCAAGGCCATGCGCAGAAAAAACCACAGCGGCAGCAGCCAAAACCAGCCGCTGCCCCAGCCGTTTGCGGCAGCCAGCGCCAACAGTCCGCCCAGCAGCAGCGACACCGCACAGGCCGCCAACGTGACCTGATTGGCGGTTATCCCGCGCCGGTAAAGCACGCCCACCGTTGGCCGCAGCAAAGCCTGAAAACGGGATTTCAAGGCATAAATACTCATCGCAATCTTTCAACTTTCCATAATCGGTTTTCAGACGGCCTCAGCCGTTCCAGTAATAGCGCACCAAATGAAAAAACACCGGCGCGGCAAAGCAAATCGAATCGACACGGTCGAGCATACCGCCGTGGCCGTGAATCAGGTTGCCCCAGTCTTTCACGCCGCGGTCGCGCTTGATGGCCGACATCACCAGCCCGCCGAGAAAGCCCATGATGCAGACAATCAGGCCGATTAAAGCCGCCTGCCACGGGGTAAACGGGGTGATGCGGTAGAGCGCCGCCGCCAGCAGCGTGGCGCTGGCAATGCCGCCGACCGTCCCGGCCACCGTTTTCGAGGGCGACAGCGCGGGCATGATTTTGCGTTTGCCCAAGAGCTTGCCCCACACATATTGCAACACGTCGCTGGCCTGCACCACCATCACCAAAAACACCAGCAACAGGATATTGTTGCCCTCGAAACCGCTGATTTTCAGATTCATCAAGGCAGGTACGTGCGACAAACAAAAGACGCTGATCATCACCGCCCACTGGATTTTCGCCGTCCGCGCCAGAAAATGGCCGGTATCGCCGCCGAAGCTGGCGAGAATCGGCAGCAGCAGAAAGCCGTAAACCGGGATGAAAATCGAAAACATGCCATACCAGTCGGTCAGCACAAACCAATATTGCAGCGGCAGCAGCCCGTAAAAGCACGCCACCATCACCCGATGGTCGGCACGGCGGCTTTCCACCAGCGACAAAAATTCGCGCAAGGCGGCAAACGACACCAGCAAAAACAGCACAATCGCGCCGATGCGCCCCAGCCAAAACGCCAACAGCAACACCAGCGTCATCACCCACCAGGCATTGATGCGCGCCACCAGATTGTCGATGGTGGCGTTGCTTTGCCCGTGCAAGCGCCGTTTCAACAGCGCCGCAATCCCGCTCGCCAGCAGCAACACCGCAAAAATCACCGCAAACACGCGGCCCGCCTGCGGATGAAACTGCTGCGCCGCCACCATCGCCTCCTGCGCCGCCGCACGGCTGGTGTTGAAAATACTCATACCGCCTCCCCTTTTGCCGCCGTCGGTGCCAAAGCCAGCAAAGCCGCGCGGCTGCGTTGCAAAAAGGCGTTTTTGTCTTCGCCTTCGTTGAGATAAACCGCCTGCCCGACCCGCGCCTCGCACAACAGCGGCACAGGCAGCAAACCGCCTTTGGGCAACACGCGGTTGATGTTGTTGAGCCACACCGGCACAAACGCCGTCTGCGGTTGCGCCGCCGCCAAATGGTAGATACCGCTTTTAAACGGCAGCAGCTGTGTGTCGTCGTCGGTATTGCGCGTGCCTTCCGGAAACACAATCAGCGAATCGCCCTGCCGCAAGGCCGCGGCCATCTCGGCGATAATCTGCTGCGGCTCGCCGCCGTTGCGGTCGACCAGCAAACCGCAAAACACCTCTTCAATCACAAAACGGCGCACTCTGCCGCGCAGCCAGTAATCCGCGCCCGCCACCGGCCGCGCCCGTTGCCTGAGCGGGCGCGGCAGCGAAATCCACACCAGCACGAAATCGCCGTGGCTGCCGTGGTTGGCATAATACACCGTGCCTTCGGGCGGGCAGTCAAACTGCTGCCGCGGCTGCGGGCGCACACCGGTAATGAAGGAGGTCAGTGCGCACAAAGCCGTATCGGTCAGGCGCGCCAACAGGCGTTTGCAAGAAATCGGATTCATCGGCGGAGTGCTTTCAAAATGTTCAGACGGCCTGACTACCTACATAGGCCGTCTGAAAAAAGATTCATACCACAAGCATACACAAAACCAGCAGCATCTGCAGCACAACCATTACCAGCAATCGGCGAAGCAGACGCACCGCGCCGCGGCAGCGATCCCGCATCTCGCGCACCCGTCCGTCGGCAGCAGGGCGTAAGCCCAAGTCAGACAAGGCCGCATCGAGTGCTTCCGGTGTTTGTACGCCCTCGGCAAACGCGGCAAACAGGCGGGCATCAAACGCCAAACGGAATTGCCAAAAACACGCCGCCGCCCCCAAGGGCAACTCCGCCAGCGCCAGCCACAAACCCAAGCCCTGTTTTTCGCTCGCTTGCCACAAGGCCGCCGCCGTCAAGAGCAGGCTGAATGCGCCGAGCCAACCGGAAGCGCGCAACAGCTTGGCGGTGGTGGCGGCTAATTGTTGATCGGCCGGATTCATGCGCCCCGCTCCCATTGCTGTTTGGCCGTCTGAATACGTTGGCACACCGCTTCGGGCAACACCATTTTCGGCCTTGCCCGCCGCACCGTTGCACACGCCTCGTCCAGGCTCGAACACGCCCCGCTTGCCCACAACCACAACACCGCCACCGCCGCGCTGCGCCCGTAACCCAAGGCGCAGCAAACCAAAACGGGCCGCCCCTGCCGCTGCAAATCCGCCAGCGCTTGCGCCGCCCGCAGCAAATCACCGCTTTCGGGCGGCACCATGTCCAGCATCGGCACAGCCGCATAATATCGAGGCCGTCTGAACAAGGAATACTCGGCGCACACATCCACCACCGCCTCAAAACGCCGTGCCGCCAGCAGGCTGCCGATGTGCAGCGTTTCCGTGACCGCCGCACTTTGGGGTACGCCGCGCAGCCAATAAGCCATATTCAGCCGCGCCACCGCCAGATAAGGCAGCAGCCAGCCGACCGTTGCCAAAGAAAGCCTGCCGTCGGTCTGCTTCTGCAAGGCTTGCGCACCCAAGCCCGCATAGGCCGCCGCCAACAGTAAACATGCCGCCGCCGGCCACAGCCACCACAAAGCCGCCCCGCCGAAACAGGCCAGCGCCGCAAAGCCCGCCGCCGCCAATGTGTAAAACGCCAGCCAGCGGCCATGTGCTTTTTGCGGGCGGATGCTGCGGCGCAAGGGCATCCGCCCTTGCTGCGGAAACAGCCAACACACCAGCAAACCCGCCAATACGCCCGTGGGAATATCGATAAAATGATGCTGGTAAGTCGTCAACACCGACAGCGCAATCAGCATAAGCCAACCCAACCACAGCGGCCGCCAACGCCGGGGCAGCCGCAACCAATAAAAACGCCCGACAATCAAAGTCAGCATAATGTGCAGCGACGGCGCTTGGTTGTAAGGCTGGTCAAACGCCGCCAACGAAGCAAACAGCCAGCCCGAGAGGCCGTCTGAAGCAGGTTTTGCCCAACCGAATTGCAATGGCCACAGAATAAAACACGCCACCGCCAAAGCCTGTGCGGTCAAAAGCTGCGCCATATAGCGGCGCAACGCCACACGACTTTCGCAGAGAAAAAAGCCGAGCGCGTAAAACAGATTCAGCGACCAATAAGGCACAATCGTCCACGCCCAAAACGGTATCTGCCGCTCCCACGCAAAAGCGATTTCCGCCACCGGCGCGCGCACAGCCGCCAGCCAGTTGGCCAAGCCGTAGCTGCTGTAAAACAACACACCTGCCAGCAGCAGGCAGCAACCGGTTTCGCCAAAGCCGGGGCGGGCGGCATCGGAGCGGGACATTTCATTCATATCGCATCAAATAACAAGACAATCACACAAGCAAACAATCACATGCCGCTATTTTCTATGTTGAAGCAAAGTTGTCAAGCCTGATACGCAAAACGTATGCCAAGCTACTCATCAGGCCGTCTGAACGCCATTCGCAACCAACCCCGCAGCCTGTTCCTCCGAATCGGCGCCACTGCTTTTTCAGACGGCCTGTCGTCGGCCAAAACCCCGTTTTTTCTGCACAAAAATGCTATAATTAGCGATTCCGCTTCACACTCGACAAGCAGCAAAAGGCACAGGCAAATGAGCAACCCAAACGACACCATCCGCATCCGCGGCGCACGCACCCACAATCTGAAAAACATCGACCTCGACATCCCCCGCCATAAGCTGGTGGTGGTCACCGGCTTGTCGGGCAGCGGCAAATCCTCGCTCGCTTTCGACACGCTCTACGCCGAAGGCCAGCGCCGTTATGTGGAAAGCCTTTCCGCCTATGCGCGCCAGTTTTTGCAGATGATGGACAAGCCCGATGTCGATTTGATCGAAGGCCTCTCGCCCGCCATTTCCATCGAGCAGAAATCCACCAGCCACAACCCGCGTTCCACCGTCGGTACGGTTACCGAAATTCACGACTACCTGCGCCTTTTATACGCCCGCGTCGGCACCCCTTATTGCCCCGAGCACGACCTGCCCTTGAGCAGCCAAACCGTGTCGCAAATGGTCGATCATGTGCTGGCGCTGCCCGAAGACACCCGCGTGATGATACTCGCGCCCGCCGCAGTCAACCGCAAAGGCGAATTTCTCGATTTGTTTGCCGACTTGCAGGTGCAGGGTTTTGCCCGCGTGCGCGTTGATGGCGAAGTGTATACGCTCGATGAAGTGCCGAAGCTGGAAAAAAACATCAAACACAATATCGATGTGGTTATCGACCGCGTGAAAGTGAAGCCCGATATCAAGCAGCGGCTGGCGGAAAGTTTTGAAACCGCGCTGCGCCACGGCGGCGACCGCGCCTTGGCGATGGAAATGGACAGCGGCGAAGAGCATTGGTTTTCCGCCACCTTCTCCTGCCCCGTCTGCTCATACAGCCTGCCCGAATTAGAGCCGCGCCTGTTTTCCTTCAACAACCCCGTCGGTGCCTGCCCCACTTGCGACGGTCTCGGCAGCATGAATTTCTTCGACCCCGCCCGCGTGGTGATGCACCCCGAATTATCGCTCGCCGCCGGTGCCATCAAAGGCTGGGACAAGCGCAACACCTTCTATTTCCAAATGGTGCAATCACTCGGCCAACATTACGGCTTCGATGTGAACACCCCGTTTGAAGATTTGCCCGAAAAAGTGCAAAAAATCGTGCTGCACGGCTCCGGCAAAGAAGTCATCCAATTCACCTATCTGAGCGAGCGCGGCGGCACGTTCCAGCGCGAACACGCGTTTGAAGGCATTTTGCCCAACCTTGAGCGCCGCTACCGCGAAACCGATTCCCCCGCCGTGCGCGAAGAATTGTCGCAATACCAAAGCCACCGCGCCTGCCCCAGCTGCGGCGGCGCACGTTTGCGCAAAGAAGCCCGCTATGTGTATGTCGGCAAACAGCCGCTGCACGAAATCAGCGCCTGGCCACTCACCCGCAGTCACGAATTTTTCCAAACCCTCGATTTGGAAGGCAACAAAAAGCAAATCGCCGAAAAAATCCTCAAAGAAATCACCGAACGCTTGGGCTTTCTGATTAACGTCGGCCTCGATTACCTCAACCTCTCCCGCTCCGCCGACACCCTCTCCGGCGGCGAAGCCCAGCGCATCCGCCTCGCCAGCCAAATCGGCAGCGGCCTGACCGGTGTGATGTACGTGCTAGACGAACCCTCCATCGGTCTGCATCAGCGCGACAACGACCGCCTCCTCGCCACCCTCAAACGCCTGCGCGACTTGGGCAACAGCGTCATCGTGGTCGAACACGACGAAGACGCCATCCGCGAAGCCGATTTCGTTATCGACATGGGCCCCGGCGCAGGCGAACACGGCGGCACGGTCTTGATTGCCGACACCCCCGCAAAAGTCGCCGCCTGCCAAGATTCCATTACCGGCCAATACCTTAGCGGCCAAAAAGCCATCGCCGTGCCCGCCGAGCGCACCCCCGTCAACCCCGACCGAATGCTCGTTTTAAAAGGCGCCAAAGGCAACAACCTCAAAAACGTTACCCTCGAATTACCGCTTGGTTTGATTACCTGCATCACCGGCGTATCCGGCAGCGGCAAATCCACCCTGATTAACGACACCCTGGCCAAAATCACCGCCCGCGAGCTCAACCGCGCCAGCGAAGAGCCCGCCCCCTACGACGACATCCACGGCCTCGACCAGCTCGACAAAGTCATCAACGTCGATCAATCCCCCATCGGCCGCACCCCCCGCTCCAACCCCGCCACCTACACCGGCCTCTTCACCCCCATCCGCGACCTCTTCGCCGGCGTACCCCTCTCGCGCGAACGCGGCTACAACGTCGGCCGCTTCTCCTTCAACGTCAAAGGCGGCCGCTGCGAAGCCTGCCAGGGCGACGGCGTCATCAAAGTCGAAATGCACTTCCTGCCCGACGTTTACGTGCCCTGCGAAGTCTGCCACGGCAAACGCTACAACCGCGAAACCCTCGAAGTGCAATACAAAGGCAAAAACATCAGCCAAGTGCTCGACATGACCGTCGAAGAAGCCCGCGAATTCTTCGACGCCGTCCCCACCGTCGCCCGCAAACTGCAAACCCTGATGGACGTCGGCCTCGGCTACATCCGTCTCGGCCAATCCGCCACCACCCTCTCCGGCGGCGAAGCCCAACGCGTCAAACTCGCCCTCGAGCTTTCCAAACGCGACACCGGCCGCACCTTGTATATCCTCGACGAACCGACCACCGGCCTGCACTTCGCCGACATCGCTTTGTTGCTGGAAGTCATAGGCCGTCTGAAAGGCAAAGGCAACTCGATTGTGATTATCGAGCATAATCTGGATGTGATTAAAACCGCGGACTATATTGTGGACTTGGGGCCGGAGGGTGGCGATGGCGGCGGCAAGATTATTGCTAAGGGAACACCGGAAGAAGTGGTGAAGAGTAAGAAAAGTTATACGGGGAAGTATTTGAATGCACTGTTACAATCCCACCTATAAATTAAAACTATCTTATAACCATAACCTGCCTTTAATTTATTGCTATAAGATAATGCCCAATTTAATATTGGACAGGTTTAATTTATATTAAAACAATAATTTTTCAATCTTAGGTTATTAATATGGAAAACGAAATAAAAATTAAAAAAGGACTAAAAGTTGGTGAGCTGGAAGCAGAAGCTGACCATAAATATTTGAATCATGCTTTTATAGACAATGGAACCTTAGACTTATTGGTTAATACAAATGAACATGCTTCAATAATCGTAGGCAGAACAGGAACGGGGAAAAGTGCATTGATATATAAGATATCTGCAACAGTAGAAAACTCCATCTACCTAGACCCTAACAATATATCGATTAGTTTTTTAGAAAATTCAAATATAATTCAATTTCTTACAGAACTAGGAATTAAATTAGATTTATTTTATCGATTACTTTGGAGGCATATACTTGTCCTAGAGCTTATAAAAAAGCGGTATAACATAAAAGATACTTCTGAAAATAAAAATTTTTTACAAAGAATTAGCAATTGGGGAGGCAAAAGTAATCCGAAGCGAGAGCTTGCTATTACATATTTTAGAGATTGGGGAGAAAAATTTTGGCAAGATACTGAAGAACATATAAAAGAAATTACTGATAAGTTCACTTCCGATGTTAAAGCTGCAATTAGCACTAGCAACATACCTGTTGATTACTCTCTATCAGGAGCTAAAAGTCTTTCTTCAGAAACTAAGATGGAAATTAAAAATCTTGCCACTAAAGCAGTAAATCAAATCCAAATTCAAAAATTGAATGAAGTTCTTGAAGCTTTAGGAGAAGAAGCTTTTGACGACAATCAAAAAAAATATCATATCTTAATTGACAAACTTGATGAAAATTGGGCTGAGACAGAAACTCGATGTAGATTTATTAGGGCATTAATTGAAGAAATTAAAGTATTTCGAAAATTGCAACAAATAAAGATTATTGCCGCTCTTCGACAAGATTTGCTAGAAATTATCCTTGATAACACTAGAGACTCTGGCTTCCAACAAGAAAAATATGAAGCATATTTTGTATATCTAAAATGGAATAAAGAAGACTTAAAAAAATTACTTGAAGAGCGGGTATCCAAGATGTATGAATATCAATATACAAAAAAAGATGTTAGGTTTGATGATATCTTTCCAAAAATAAAACAAGGACAAATGCCCATAGACTATATAATAGAGCGCACTTTATTGAGGCCTAGAGATATTATTCAATTTGCAAACGAGTGCTTTTTACAGAGTGAATCAATGACAACTATTACCTGGAGAAAAATAGCAGCGGCAGAACACAATTATTCCAAAAAGCGCTTACAATCACTGATCGAGGAGTGGGGAGAATATTATCCTTCTTTAAAATATACAATTGAAATACTAAGAGAAATACCAAGTACTTTTACAAGATCACAAATCGATAACAAAAAAATTGAAGATTTATCAGCTGAATTATATGACTTGCAAAATGATGATCCCTGTATCAAAATAGCAAGGAACCTTTATGATAAATCTACAAGCTCTTCATCTGATTTTTTAAACCAACTTCTCGTGTGCTTTTATACAATTGGATTAATTGGTATTAAAACAAGTTCTACAACACCTTTTCTTTGGTCATACATTGATCAAAATAATATTAGTAAAAGTGAAGCTAAAAGGGCTAATCAAATAAAGATACATAAAATGTATAGACAGGCACTTGATATCAGAGACAACAGATACACGAATGAAAATGATGACCACCTAGAGCAATAAATACAGTAAGCGTAGCCTGTTTGTAGCAAGCCGTAGCCTGCATGAAACGTCAAATCCCGTTTTAGGGTGCATACCCTAAGCATACACGCGCTGGTTGGCCTTTGCGCTTATGCCGTCTGAAACACTTTCAGACGGCATATTTTTTGATTTCAATGATTTGTCGATTTGGTTTGCCATCTTCGTTTTGAACTTTATGCTGTTCCATCAAGCAACGCGTGCATGCTTCGGCATGCACGCTACAATATGTCCGACGTGGTATGATTAATCCTTCTTCATAATAACGATTAAAATCATGTCGCATTATCGACGTAACTATGTACGGGGCGGTACGTTTTTCTTTACGGTTAAGTTGGCCGACCCTAAATCGCATTTATTGGTCGAACACATTGATTTACTGCGTGAATCGTATGTTTATATACAAAAACGTTATCCGTTTGAAACGGTGGCGGCTTGTATTTTGCCGAATCATATTCATGCGATTTGGACGTTGCCGGATGGTGACGATGATTATTCTTTGCGCTGGAAGCTGGTTAAACGGCGGTTTTCCGATTATTTTCCCCATGCCCAAAACCGCTCGCCCAGCAAATTGAAACGCCATGAAAAGGGTATCTGGCAGCGCCGTTTTTACGAGCAGACGGTTTTTGATGAGGCGGATTTGCGCCGTTGCGTGGCGTATGTTTATTTCAATCCGCTCAAGCATGGATTGGTTGGTTCGGTGCGGGAGTGGCCGTTTTCTTCTTTTCACCGAGATGTCGAAAAAGGCTTGTTTCCTGCGGATTGGGGTGGCTCGCTTGAATCGGCAGTGATGAATTTCGGGGAATGAGGTCAGCGTAAATGGGGTTACAAACCCAACATTTCTTGCTTTTGAAAAATGGTTGCTGTTTCATTTTAAGCTGCAAGCAAGTGTAGCCTCGTTTTAGGGTGCGTACCCCAAACACGCGTTTTCCCCAACTTTAATGCCGTCTGAAACTTTATTTTTCAGACGGCATCGCTTTTATTTTTCCCTTCGATTTCTTAACCGCAATCATTCGGAATATGCGTGCATGCACATCGCTCCCTGCGCATCGTATTCATGGGCAGGTCGTCTGAACACACACTTTCAGAAACGCCATCCCCGCATGCTTTAGGCGGAGGCGGCCTGCTTCTGCTCAATCTTCCTTTTCTGTCAGCGCCTGCCAGAGGGCTGCTGCTTCGGCCTTACCGGCCTCGGTCAACACCGCCGCATCATCGGGGTTTGTGCAGGGTTTTATCCAGCCCTCCTCTACAAGTAAATCGCCCACACCGTCTTCCTGTAAGCCACCCCACGAAATCTTGCCTTGCCATTGCGGATCGGTCAAGGCCAGCAATATGCTGCTGATGCGGGCAAATGCGGCTTCTTGGCTGTTGCCATTCCACAAGCTGTCTTCGTCATATTGCGGCGGCGACTTGCCCACTCTTTTCGTGGTATCGCAATACCAGCCTTCGCTTTGCGGCTCATTATCGGCAATCTGGAAAATTTTCTCCAACCGCAAGCGGTGCATCCAGTCGTCGCCGAAATCAAACCAGTAATGAATGATGTCTTTTTCCTGCAAAGCGGCGTCGGCAATGGTGAATTGGGTAGCATCATGCACAATGGCATCACTAAACGGCCCTTTTGACTCCGGAAAGCCGACTTCTTCGTGCCAATCGTATAAATCCCGTATGTCGGCCAATTCTTTGCGGGTCAGCAGAAATTTGAACAGGTGCGGGTCGAAGCGGTCGAATGCTTCGAAAATCTGCTCGTGCAACGCGATAAACGGCGCGTTTCCGGACACTTCGATTATCCGGTGCAGCTTGCTGATGGGCTGGCCGCGTTCTCCGACAAGCGATACTTTAAAACGGTACATCGTTACTTTTGCAGTCATTTTCTGCTCCAGGATAGTCAAATCAAAGTGGCAACAAGCTTAGCCATTTGCTTGCCATTATGCAAGTCAAACGGCAAGGCCGTCTGAAAAAGAATGGTTTCAGACGGCCTGTTATCAATCAGGCGTTTTATTCGATATCCAGCGGCACTCTGCGCGCGGGCGCGGGAAATGCCTGATTCAGTGTGTCCAACTGCTCGGCGCTCAGGCGGATATTCAGGCAGTCGGCGATTTCCCGCATATGCGCCACTTTGCCGCTGCGCGGGATGGATACCATATGGCTTTGCGCCAAGGTGAAACACAGTAGCACCTGATAAACGCTGATGCCGAGCTCGGCGGCGGTCTGCCGCACGGCGGGGTGATTGGTCAGGCCGCGCTGCAAGGCGCCTGCCTGCGCCAACGGGCAATAGGCGATGGTGGGAATTTGCCGTTGGTCTTGCCAGGGTTTCAGGGCGACTTCAATGCCGCGCGAGCCGAGGTGGTAGAGCACCTGGTTGGCCGCGCAATGGCTGCCGTTTTCTTCTGCCAAGAGCTCCTGCATGTCTTCCAAATCAAAATTGGAAACGCCCCAGGCTTTGATTTTGCCTTTGGCCACCATGTTTTCCAACATTTCTATAGTTTCGGCCAGCGGCGTGCCGCCGCGCCAGTGGTAGAGGTAGAGGTCGAGATAATCGGTTTGCAGCGCTTTGAGCGAGGCGTCGAGGCTTTGTTCGAGGCGGCGGCGGTTGGCATTTTGCGGCAACACTTTGGAGATGACATACAGATTTTCGCGCGCATACGGCGCGATGGCTTCGCCGACCAGCTTTTCCGAGCGGCCGCTGCCATACATTTCGGCGGTGTCGATGATGGTAATGCCGTGTTCGATGCCGTGGCGCAGGGCGGCGATTTCTTCGGCGCGGGTGGCGCTGCTGTCGCCCAAATGCCATGTACCCATGCCGAGTTTGCCGTGTTGCAGCAAGCTATGCGCTGTCATATTGTCTGCCTTTGGAAAATGTGGAACCCTGCCGCTATTTTAGGGAAACAGGCGCTGCGTTTCAATCGTCTTTTTCCGCCTCCCGCAAGCTTTTCAGACGGCCTCGATGCAATCGTGCTTTACAAGCCCGCTATAAAACCACAAAATGCCGCATACCGCCGAGAAACTGACAATGTATAGGCCGTTGCTGCGGCTCACTTCCTCGTATGAATTGTGTTCTCCGGCCATCGCCGAACAAGCCGATATCCAGCTTCAAACATCTGATTAATCACCCTATTTCCAATCTGCAAAGGACGTTTTATGCTAAAAGTAAACCAGTATTTCGACGGCAGGGTCGCCTCCATCGCGCTGCAAACCGCCAAGCTGCCCGCTACCGTGGGCGTGATGCTGCCGGGCGAATATACTTTCGGCACCAGCCAGTTTGAAACCATGACGGTCATCAGCGGCGCGCTGACGGTATTGTTGCCGGGCGACACGCAATGGCAGACTTTCGCTTCGGGCGACAGCTTCACCGTAGACGCGGGGCAGGAATTCAGGCTGCAGGTGGCGGCAGACACGGCTTATTTCTGCACCTACGGGCAGGATTGACCCAGGCTTTCAGACGGCCTGAGACCTGAACTTCTTGCGGCAAACAAAAAACGGCATACCTTTATCGGTATGCCGTTTGCTTCAAGGGGTGTGAGAACCTCTATTATTTGGCAGTAGTTTGTGTATCAGGGTTTCCCGGCCATTCGGTTTACGGGTATTTTTCCTTTTTCCTCTGGAGCGCAGCGGCTGCGCTTTCAGGAGCAAAAGCAACCATAAACCGTATGGTCAGGAAATCCTAGTCCTCTTGCGCCCCGGTTTGCAGGTAGTTGGGCAAGCCCATACTTGCAATCAGTTCCTGCTGGGTTTCCAGCCAGTCGATGTGTTCTTCGTTGGTGTCTTTTTGCTTTTCCAGCAAAGTGCGGCTGACGTAATCCTGCTTTTCTTCGCACAAGGCGATGGCCGCCACAAGGGCTGCATGCTTTTCCTGCTCTTTTTTCAAATCACAGGCAATGATTTCTTCGGCGGTTTCGCCAATCAGCAATTTGCCCAGCTCTTGCAGGTTGGGCAGGCCTTCGAGCAGCAGGATGCGTTCGATGATATCGTCGGCGGCTTTCATTTCCACAATCGACTGCTTGTAGAAATGCTCGCCCAGCTCTTCCAGACCCCAGTTTTTCAGAATGCGTGCGTGCAGGAAATACTGGTTGATGGTGACCAGCAGCAAGCCCAGGTTTTTATTGAGCTCGCGGTTGACCATTGGATTACCTTTCATGGCAGGCTCCTTTGTTTTTTATTGCGGGTAGCGGTTTACAGTTGGCTTTGCAGATAATTTTGCAAACCCAGCAATTCGACCAGGCGCAGTTGCTGCTCCAGCCAGTGTGCATGGTCTTCTTCAGTGTCTTTCAGCTGATCGACCAACAAATCGCGGGTCACGTAATCCTGATTTTCTTCACACAGCTTGATGCCTTTTTTCAGGTTTTCGCGCACTTCGTATTCGGTGTTCAAATCGGCCTTCAGCATGGAAACGACGTCTTCACCGATGTTGACGGCATCCGGCACCATTTTGGGCGTGCCTTCCAGCATCAGGATGCGGCGGATAAAGGCTTCGGCATGCAGGGTTTCATCCTGCATCTCGTGGTTGATGCGCTCATAAAGCTTGTTGTAGCCCCATTCGGCATACATGCGCGAGTGGATGAAATATTGGTCGCGTGCGGCCAGCTCGCCGGCCAAGAGCACGTTCATATAATCGATAACAGCTTTGTTGCCTTTCATGGCTATCCCTTTCCTGTTTGGTCGCCGTCCAATCCGGCGGCATGGTCAATACGGTTGGTTTGTGGCCGACCTGATGGAGCATATTGTAGCAATGTTTTTTTGATTGTGAACTTTTCCGTTTAAAATACAAACAATTATCAGAAACGAATCAACATACACAAAGGCCGTCTGAAAAGTTATATTTCTGTTTTCAATTGGTTTTTGTTGAATACTATATTGATAATCTATCACAATAAGATTTTTTATTTACAAAGTTTAACTGCGCGGGTTTGACGCATCATCCGATTACACACAGTTTTACCACAAAAGCGTGCTATAATCTGCGGTTACTTATTGATATCAGCTAAGGCATATCCACGCCATGAAACAAATCCGCAATATTGCCATCATCGCCCACGTCGACCACGGCAAAACCACCCTCGTAGACCAATTATTACGCCAATCCGGCACCTTCCGCGCCAACCAGCAGGTTGACGAACGCGTGATGGACAGCAACGACCTCGAAAAAGAGCGCGGCATTACCATTCTCGCCAAAAACACCGCCATCGAATACGAAGGCTACCACATCAACATCGTCGACACCCCCGGACACGCCGATTTCGGCGGCGAAGTGGAGCGCGTTTTGGGCATGGTCGACTGCGTGGTATTGCTGGTAGATGCCCAAGAAGGCCCGATGCCGCAAACCCGTTTTGTGACCAAAAAAGCGCTGGCTTTGGGTTTGAAACCGATTGTGGTCATCAACAAAATCGACAAACCGAGCGCGCGCCCGAGCTGGGTCATCGACCAGACTTTCGAATTGTTTGACAAACTCGGCGCCACCGACGAGCAGCTGGATTTCCCCATCGTTTACGCTTCCGGCCTCTCCGGCTTTGCCAAATTGGAAGAAAGCGACGAGAGCGACACCATGCGCCCGCTGTTTGAAACCATCCTCAAACACACCCCGCCCCCGAGCGGCGACGCCGACGCCTCGCTGCAACTGCAAATTTCCCAACTCGACTACGACAACTACACCGGCCGCCTCGGCATCGGCCGTATTCTCAACGGCCGCATCAAACCCGGCCAAGTGGTTGCCGTGATGAATCATGAAAAACAGGTCGCCCAAGGCCGCATCAACCAGCTGTTGGGCTTCAAAGGCCTCGAGCGCGTGGCGCAGGATGAAGCCGAAGCCGGTGAAATCGTGATTATTTCCGGTATCGAAGACATCGGTATCGGCGTGACCATCTGCGAACGCGACAATCCCGTCGGCCTGCCGATGCTGAGCGTGGACGAGCCCACCCTCACCATGGACTTCATGGTCAACACCTCGCCGCTGGCCGGCACCGAAGGCAAATTCGTCACCTCACGCCAAATCCGCGACCGCCTGCAAAAAGAGCTGCTCACCAACGTGGCCTTGCGCGTGGAAGACACCGACGACGCCGACGTGTTCCGCGTATCCGGCCGCGGCGAGCTTCACCTCACCATTCTGCTGGAAAACATGCGCCGCGAAGGCTACGAGCTGGCCGTCGGCAAACCGCGCGTGGTGTTCCGCGACATCGACGGCGAAAAATGCGAGCCGTATGAAAACCTCACCGTCGACGTGCCCGACGATAACCAGGGCGCGGTGATGGAAGAGCTGGGTCGCCGTCGCGGCGAATTAACCAATATGGAAAGCGACGGCCAAGGCCGCACCCGCCTCGAATACCATATTCCCGCACGCGGCCTCATCGGCTTCCAGGGCGAATTCATGACCATGACCCGCGGCACCGGCCTGATGAGCCACGTATTCGACGACTACGCCCCGGTCAAACCCGACATGCCCGGCCGCCACAACGGCGTATTGGTATCGCAAGAGCAAGGCGAAGCCGTCGCCTACGCCTTGTGGAACCTCGAAGACCGCGGCCGCATGTTTGTGTCGCCCGGCGACAAAATCTACGAAGGCATGATTATCGGCATCCACAGCCGCGACAACGACCTGGTGGTCAACCCGCTCAAAGGCAAAAAACTCACCAACGTGCGCGCCAGCGGCACCGACGAAGCCGTGCGCCTGACCACACCGGTGAAACTCACGCTCGAAAGCGCGGTAGAGTTTATCGACGACGACGAGCTGGTGGAAATCACCCCGCAATCCATCCGCCTGCGCAAACGCTGGCTGCAGGAGCACGAACGCCGCAAACACTTCAAAAAACTGGATTAATCCATCATCCTTAATCAAGGCCGTCTGAAACAATTCTTTTCAGACGGCCTTTTATAGTGGTTAAACTTAATATCTGCTACGGCGTTGCTGCCTTGTATTAGAGTAAGTTTTCCCACTATATGACCACCCGGCGCTCTTGATAAAGCGCTCTTCTGCCTCATATTGAGACTCCTAATCCCTTATTTTTCATGGAAAACAAAACACAATGAAAAAACTGATTGCCCTTGCCGCCCTCTCCGCTTTCGCCCTGGCCGCCTGCAAAGACAACACCCAATCCCAGTTGCAGGAGCAGCAAAAACAAATCGAAGCCCTGCAGCAACAACTGGCGCAGCAAAACACACAAGCCCAACAAGACAACACCGTTTACGAGCTCACCGCCGATGCCGTGAAAGACACCATTCCCGCCGAATTCCAGGCCAACGGCAACAACGGCGAACCGGTGACCGGCACCGACGGCCAACAATACATTTACGACCAATCTACCGGCAGCTGGCTGCTACAAAGCCTGATTGGTGCCGCAGCAGGCGCATTTATCGGCAACGCGCTGGCCAATAAATTCCAGAAAGCCAAAGCCGACACCCCTGCCGCCCGCCGTGCACAGGCCAATTATTACCAATCGAGCCAATACCGCGGCCAAAGCAGCCAGCAATTGAACACCCGCAGCGTGCCCGCGCAAAATGCCGCCGCCAACGCCAACAATCAAAACCGCGCCGCCACACCGAATTACCGCCAGGCCAACAAAGCGCCTTCCAACACGCGCAAGCCGGCGCGCCGAGGTTTCGGCCGCCGCCGCTAAAACGACAGGCCGTCTGAATCCGGGCGGCTTTTTCCTGCCATAGGCAAAAGCTGCAGCGCAGGATAAAGCCACACTATCGGGCTTTCAGACGGCCTGTTTCAATAGTACAATCCGACAAGTTCAGATAAAACCAGTCCAGCATACCCACAAAGGAAACATCATGAGCAAACACAGCAAACTGATCATCCTCGGCTCCGGTCCCGCCGGTTACACCGCCGCCGTTTACGCCGCCCGCGCCAATCTTCAGCCGACGCTGATTACCGGCGTGGAGCAAGGCGGTCAGCTGATGACCACCACCGATGTCGACAACTGGCCTGCCGATGCCGAAGGCGTGCAAGGCCCTGATTTGATGGCGCGTTTTCTGGCGCACGCCGAGCGCTTCGGCACCGAAATGATTTTCGACCAGATTAACGAAGTCGACCTGCAAAGCCGCCCGTTCACCCTCAAGGGCGACATGGGCGAATACACTTGCGATGCGCTGATTATCGCCACCGGCGCTTCGGCCAAATACCTCGGCCTGCCGAGTGAAGAAAAATTCGCCGGCAAGGGCGTATCCGCCTGCGCCACCTGCGACGGCTTCTTCTACAAAAAACAAGATGTAGCCGTCATCGGCGGCGGCAATACCGCGGTTGAAGAAGCACTGTATCTGGCCAACATCGTCAACACCGTCACCCTGGTTCACCGCCGCGACAGCTTCCGCGCCGAAAAAATCATGGTCGACAAGCTGATGAAACGTGTGGCCGAAGGCAAAATCATCCTCAAGCTCAATGCCAATCTGGATGAGATCCTCGGCGACAACATGGGCGTGAACGGTGCGCGTTTGAAAAACAACGACGGCAGCACCGAAGACATCAAGGTCAACGGCGTATTCATCGCCATCGGCCACAAACCGAACACCGACCTCTTCAAAGGCCAGCTCGAGATGGACGAAACCGGCTACCTCAAAACCCGCGGCGGCAGCGCCGACAATGTGGGCGCCACCAATATCGAAGGCGTGTGGGCCGCTGGCGACGTGAAAGACCACACCTACCGCCAAGCCATCACCAGCGCCGCATCCGGTTGCCAAGCAGCGCTCGATGCCGAACGCTGGCTCGACAGTCAAAACTGATTTTCCGCTGCTTTATCTTTAACAAGGCCGTCTGAAACATTTCAGACGGCTTTTCTTCATCTCCTCCACTCCGCTTTCAAAAACGATATAGTCAAAGAAATTAGTTTCTGCTACGGCGTTATCTCGCCTTGTCGTACTATAGTGGCTAAACTTAATATTTGATACAGGACAGCAAGCCGCAGGCAGTACAGATAGCACGACAAGGTGCAGCAACGCCGTAGCAGATATTAAGTTTAGTCACTATATCATCTGTACTGTCTGCGGCTCGCCGCCTTGTATCAGAATCTAATTTCTCCGACTATAAATCACCATGCCTGTATTCCTGCTATTTTCTCTGTAGCCCGGGCAGTCATGCCCGGCAATCCGAGGCCGTCTGAAAGTTTTCCTGAAACGGAAGCATGTCGGGCATCACTGCCCGGGCTACAGCAGAGACGGCTCATATTCAAAAAATAGACGGGCAACGTGATACGTCGGAGTTTTCAGACGGCCTTTCCGATATCGACGGCAATTTTTACAGCTTTTAAAAGTTTCATTTGACTTGAATCAGTATATTTTGTGCTTTATCTCCTTAAAATCACCTCCAAACTACCAAATATTGATTTTTTTCAAATTCAGCAAAATCATACCAAACCACCCGCAAGCAAACAAAGGAACCGCCAAAGTGCCCAAAATTCCAGAGCTGGTTTGCCCCGCAGGCAACCTCCCCGCCTTGAAAACCGCCGTCGACAGCGGTGCCGACACCGTTTACATGGGGCTGAAAGACGCCACCAACGCCCGCAATTTCCCCGGCCTCAATTTCGACATGAAATCCGCCGCCGAAGGCATCGCCTATGCCCACGCCCGCAGCCGCCATGTATTGATGGCCATCAACACTTTCGCCCAGGCGGGCAACGTGCCGCAATGGCAAAAAGCCGTCGATACCGCCGCCGAATTGGGCGTGGATGCCATGATTGTGGCCGATCCCGCGCTGATGGCCTACGCCTGCGAGCGCCATCCGAATCTGCGCCTGCATATGTCGGTACAAGGCTCCGCCACCAATTACGAAGCCATCAATCTGATGAAGGAATTGTTCGGCATCCGCCGCGTGGTGCTGCCGCGCGTGCTCACCATCGACCAGGTGAAACACGTGATTGACCACACCGATGTGGAAGTGGAAGTGTTCGGTTTCGGCAGCCTCTGCGTGATGGTGGAAGGCCGCTGCATTTTGTCGAGCTACGCCACCGGCGAATCGCCCAATATGCAGGGCGTATGTTCGCCTGCCAAGGCTGTGCGCTGGGAGCAGCAGCCCGACAAGATGAACGTGCGCCTGAATCAGGTGCTAATCGACCAATACAAGCCAAACGAACCTGCGGGCTACCCTACGCTCTGCAAAGGCCGTTTTGAAATCAACGATGAAACTTATTACGCGCTGGAAGAGCCGACCAGCCTCAATGTGTTGGCAATGCTGCCCGAATTAATCAAAATCGGCGTATCCGCCATCAAAATCGAAGGTCGCCAGCGCAGCCCGATGTATACCGCGCAAGTGACCAAAACCCTGCGTCAGGCGCTGGATGCCGCCGCGGCCAATCCGGCGGTCTATCAGGTTGCGCCCGCCTGGAACAATGCCTTGGGCAAGGTCTCCGAAGGCCACCAAACCACCCTCGGCGCATACAACCGCCCCTGGAAATAGGAATAACACCATGACAAGCCAAGATTTGAAACTTTCGTTGGGGCCGGTATTGTTTTTCTGGCAAAAAGAAACCCTGCTCGATTTTTACACCCAAATGCTCGATGCGCCGCTGGATACGGTTTACCTCGGCGAAGTGGTGTGTTCGCGCCGCCAGCAGATGCGTTTTACCGACTGGATGGGGTTGGCCGAAGACATGGCCGAGAGCGGCAAAGAGATTGTTTTGTCGTCGCACGTGTTGCTGGAGAGCGAATCCGATTTGAAACGCCTGCGCAAAATCGCCGAACAAGGCAACTTCAAAATCGAAGCCAACGACATGGGCGCGGTCAAGCTCGCGCGCGAACACGGCATTCCGTTTGTGGCCGGTGCCACGCTGAATATCTACAACGAAGCCACGCTGGATGTGTTCCACCAGCTCGGCGCCTACCGCTGGATAGCGCCCGCCGAACTGAGCCGCGACAAAGTAGCCGCCATCGCCGCCCAAGCAGACGGCCTCGAAACCGAGCTCTTCGCCTGGGGCAAAATCCCGCTGGCCTACTCTTCGCGCTGCTTCACCGCCCGCCACTACAATCTGAATAAAGACAGCTGCGAATTCCGCTGCCTCGACCACGAACACGGCATGACCATGAACACCCGCGAAGGCCAGCCCTTCCTCACCGTCAACGGCATCCAAACCATGTCTTACGGCTGCCAAAGCCTGCTCGCGCATCATCAGGACTTGGCCGCCATCGGCGTCAACCTGCTGCGCCTGTCGCCGCAGCTCACCGACATGCCGCGCATTATTGCCCTGCACCGCGCCGTGCTCGACGGTCAAGCGGACGGCGCCGACGCGCTCGCCGAACTCAAGCAATTGTCTACCGGCACACTAGTCGACGGCTACTGGCACGGCCAGCCCGGCATCGAAACCCTGAAGGAGGAATATTATGGCGCTGCCTGAAATCATCTTGCCCGCATGGCTCGGCACCATCGGAGCCAAACTGCCCGGCAAACCGCCCCGCTTCGCATTGGTCTTCACCCTCAACACCATGCTCAAACGCGGCCTGTTGCCCGCCGACATGAGCCTGTTTGCCGGCAGAAAATTTGAAATCGACGTGCTCGACGCCGGTATCAAAATCCGCTTCAGCGCCACCGATACAAAATTCATCGACAGCAAATTCGAAGGCACACCCGATTTGCGCCTCGCCGCCAACGGCATCGACTTCATGCGCATGATGCTGCGCGAAGAAGACCCCGACACACTGTTTTTCAACCGCAAGCTGCAAATCGAAGGCGACACCGAATTGGGGCTGATGACCAAAAACCTGCTCGACAGCGTCGAATGGCCGTTCAGCCAATGGCTGCTCAGCCGCCAAGCCGATTGATGCGGAAGAGCTAGCAAGGCCGTCTGAAAGTAAAACGTTCAAACAGCCTTGATTTGATTATCCCCCGTTCCCCGTTTAAAATGGCCGTCTGAACGCTTCTGCTTTCAGACGGCCTTGAATTATCCGGCTTCCGCCCCATTTCTGTTACGATTTCCCCCTACAAACAAGGATTGTTCCATGATTAAACTGCACACCAATTTCGGCGTAATCGGCATCGAGCTCGACCACGAAAAAGCTCCCGTTACCGCCGCCAACTTCGAGCAATACGTCAAAGACGGCTTCTACGACGGCGTAATTTTCCACCGTGTCATCAAAGGCTTCATGATTCAAGGCGGCGGCATGGATCAAGACATGAACGAAAAAACCACCCGCGAACCGATTCAAAACGAAGCGCAAAACGGCCTCAAAAACGACAAATACACCCTCGCCATGGCGCGCACCCAAGCACCGCATTCCGCTTCCGCACAATTCTTCATCAACACCAAAGACAACACTTTCCTCAACCACACCGAACCGAGCATGCACGGTTGGGGCTACGCCGTATTCGGTAAAGTGGTCGAAGGCCAAGACGTGGTTGACGCTATCGAAGGCGTGAAAACCAAACGCCACGGCTATCACGATGATGTGCCGGTAGATGCAGTGGTGATTACCAAAGCCGAAATCGTGTAAGTTTTCCTAGGGTTTCCTGACAGCGCAGCGGTGTCAGAAAACCCTAGCCAAAAGGCCGTCTGAACTTTCAGACGGCCTTTTAATCATAAAGTCTGATGCTGCCGCGCCATGCACGGTCATGATTCTATAATGAAACAACCGACACTTCACACGACGTTGCTTCATCTTGCCGTACTATAGTCGTTTCAATTTAGATTGAGACAAGGCAGCAAGCCGAAGACAGTACAGATAGTACGGGGCGGCGGACTTGCTGCTTCAGCAGCTTAGTCAAGCCCCCTCTTTGAGCCGGGTGCAGCAACGCTGTATCAAACTAAATTGAAACGACTATATATGTCTACATGTACTGCCCGCGGCTTGCTACCTTGTATGTAAAATGCGTTATTCGGCATACGGCACTATTTTTAACCCAGCCGACATTTCAATCTGACCCAAACCGACCGGATCGACATGAAAACCAGATTTTTCGCCCCCCTCCTCGCCGCGCTCTTTGCCCTCGCGGGTACCGGTTGCCAAGCCGCCGAAGCCGGCAATGCCAACAAACCTTTCGTGATCTACGACACCATGGATTACGTGGGCAAACCCAAAGATTTAAGCGCCGAACGTTTCTCAAAAGCCATGTTGATTTACGAGCGCCAGATTACCATGCCTTCGCCCGACAGCAAGCGCAAAGCCAGCGTGTTCAATCCGGTGCGGGTGAAACAATATGCGCATCAATCGATCAAAGAAGGCACCAACGTAATCGCGCTGGATATCGAAAGCTGGTTCGGCAAAATCGACGGCCAGATTCTCAGCGGTGAAACCATTGCCAAAGATTTTGACCAAATGTTCAAAGAATTCAAGCGCATTAATCCCAATGCCAAAATCGGCAACTACGGTGTGCCGATTGCCAACCTCAATCTGATTCGCTTTTTGCGTCAAGATCAGCCCGAAGCGGCGATTGTGGCCAAATGGAAAGAAGCCAGCGTACGCAGGCAGGCGGCGGGTGCGGTGAGCGACGACCTGTATCCCGTGTTTTATATCGGCGGCCCCGGCGTGGCCCAGTGGGAAAAAGACATGGCTGCAACGGTGGCCGAAATTAAGCGCACTTATCCCGACAAGCGCATCATCGGCTACATCTGGCCACAATATTATTCTTTCCGCGACAGCCCTTATTACAAACAGTTTATCGGCCCGAAAGAATGGCGCGCAATGCTTGAAACCAGCATCAAATATCTCGACGGCGTGATTATCTGGTCAGACAAGCGCGACGAGCACGACAAAATCGTACACTGGAACGATCCGCGCGTGCAGGCAATGATGAAAGCCACCCGTGAATTCGTCGCCGCCCACGACAAACGCGTGCAGCTTGACACCAACAATATGCGCAAGTAAACGACAAGTTGAAGGCCGTCTGAAAGCATGGTGATATGCGTTCAGACGGCCTTTATAGTCGTTTCAATTTAGTTTGATACAGCGTTGCTGCGCCCGGCTCAAAGAGGGGGCTTGACTAAGCTGCTGAAGCAGCAAGTCCGCCGCCCCGTACTATCGTACTGTCTGCGGCTTGCTGCCTTGTCTCAATCTAAATTGAAACGGCTATACAATCCGGTCAAGAAACTTGCACTTCATACAGGGCGCAGCAACGCCGTATGAAAAATGTGTTGCCGATCCAAAAACCAAGCCCGCCTGCCTGACGGCAAACGGGCTTTTCTTGTTCTGGCGGAGAGGAAGGGATTCGAACCCTCGATACGCTATTCACGTATACACGCTTTCCAGGCGTGCGACTTCAACCACTCATCCACCTCTCCTTGCTGATGTTTTCGCGGTGGATTGCGAAAGGGCGGATTATACGGCGCTTTCAAAAATTTCGCAAGCTCGGGGAAGCAATCGCACCAACCATTTCCCTGCCGGCGGCTTGCTTGAATATCGCGCTGTCTGGCCGCAAAACGATTGCGTGGCTTATGTTTCAGACGGCCTCTTGTTGCCGCAGGGCAAACGACACAATAATATATAGTCGTTTCAATTTAGACTGAGACAAGGCAGCAAGCCGCAGACAGTACGATAGTACGGGGCGGCGGACTTGCTGCTTCAGCAGCTTAGTCAAGCCCCCTCTTTGAGCCGGGCGCAGCAACGCTGTATCAAACTAAATTGAAACGACTATAGAAAAACAAAAACCGGCTCTTGATAAAGAGCCGGTTTTCTATATTCTGGTGCCCAGGAGAAGACTCGAACTTCCACACCCGTGAGGATACTAGCACCTGAAGCTAGCGCGTCTACCAATTCCGCCACCTGGGCCTTGCATAATTCATTTGTTAAAACAGCCTCTTTTCGGTATAACGGCAAAAGCGATGGTGCCCAGGAGAAGACTCGAACTTCCACACCCGTGAGGATACTAGCACCTGAAGCTAGCGCGTCTACCAATTCCGCCACCTGGGCTTTGCTTTAATCTGCCGTTTACGCTAAAGTGTTGCCTTAACGAAGATGTGCATTATATATTCAAACGAAAGAATGTCAATCACTAAAATGAAAAAAACCTCCAAGTCTTCAAGTCTGCGTGAGAAAGACCCGTTTTTGGCGCGGGAGCAGCAACGTTACGAACATCCTTTGCCCAGCCGCGAATGGGTGATCGAATTATTGGAACAAGAAGGCGTGCCGCTGCAAATCGGTACGCTGGCGCAAAAATTGTCCATCACCGAAGCCGAATACGAATTTTTCGAGCGCCGCATCAAGGCGATGGCGCGTGACGGGCAGGTACACATCAACCGGCGCGGCGCGGTTTGCGCCGCCGACAAACTCGCGCTGGTCAAATGCCGCATCGAAGCGCACAAAGACGGCTTCGGTTTCGCCGTGCCGCTCACGCCCACCGGCCAAGGCGATTTTGCCTTGTATGAGCGCCAAATGCGCGGCCTGATGCACGGCGATATTGTTACCGTGCGCCCGGGCGGGGTTGACCGCCGCGGCCGCCGCGAAGGGCAGGTATTGGACGTGGTCGAACGGGCGCAGAAAAACGTGGTCGGCCGCTTCTACATCGAACGCGGCATTGCGATTTTAGAGCCGGAAGACAAACGCCTCAACCAAAGCATCATGCTGGAGCCGCAAAGTCTGGCCGATTTCAAGCCCGAACAGGGGCAGGTGATTGTGGCCGAAATCGAAAGTTATCCCGACGGCCACCGCCCCGCCGTGGCAAAATTAATCGAGGTATTGGGCGACTATGCCGACAGCGGCATGGAAATCGAAATCGCCGTGCGCAAGCATCATCTGCCACATGTTTTCAGCGAAGCCTGTGTCCGCGCGGCAGCGAAAATTCCCGAGCATGTGCTGCCGCAGGAAATCGCCGAAAAAGGCCGCGTCGATTTGCGCGATTTGCCGCTGGTAACGATAGATGGCGAAACCGCCCGCGACTTCGACGATGCCGTTTTCGCCGAAAAAATCGGCCGAAACTATCGGCTGGTGGTGGCGATTGCCGATGTGAGCCATTATGTGCGCCCCGATGATGCGATTGATGCCGATGCGCTCGAGCGCACCACCAGCGTTTATTTCCCGCGCCGTGTGATTCCGATGCTGCCGGAAAGCCTCTCCAACGGCATCTGCTCGCTCAATCCCGATGTCGAACGGCTGTGTATGGTGTGCGACATGGTGGTTACTTACGCAGGCAACATCAAGGAATATCAATTTTATCCGGCGGTGATGCGCTCGAAAGCGCGGCTGACCTACAATCAGGTGTGGGACTGGATTGAGGGCGGCGGCGATTATCCGCACAAAGCCCAAATCGAGCCGCTCTACAAACTCTTTCAAATTCTGCAGAAAAAGCGTGCCCAACGCGGCGCGATGGAATTTGAAAGCGTGGAAACGCAGATGCTGTTTGACGATAACGGCAAAATCGAGCGCATCGTGCCGGTGGTGCGCAACGATGCCCACAAGCTCATCGAAGAATGTATGCTGGCGGCCAATGTGTGCGCGGCGGAATTTCTGTTGAAACACAAACACACCGCCTTATTCCGCAACCACTTGGGCCCGACACCCGAAAAACTCGCCACCCTGCGCGAACAACTCGGCCTGCTCGGCCTGCATCTGGGCGGCGGCGACAAACCGACCCCGAAAGACTACGCCGAACTCGCTGAAAAAATCGCCGGCCGCCCCGACCGCGAATTGCTGCAAGTGATGCTGTTGCGTTCGATGCAGCAGGCGGTTTACGAGCCGAACAACGAAGGCCACTTCGGCTTGGCCTACGAAGCCTACGCCCATTTCACCTCGCCCATCCGCCGCTATCCCGACCTCACCGTCCACCGCGCGATTAAGGCCGTCTTAAAAGGCGAGAGCTACCAACCGAAATCCTGGCAGGCGCTGGGCGTGAGCTGTTCGTTTAACGAACGCCGCGCCGATGATGCCAGCCGTGATGTCGAAAACTGGCTCAAAACCTATTATATGCGCGACAAAGTCGGCGAAGTTTTCAAAGGCCGCGTTTCCGGTATGGCCAACTTCGGCATCTTCGTCACCCTCGAAGACATCCACATCGAAGGCATGGTGCATGTCAGCGATTTGGGCGAAGACTACTTCAACTTCCGCCCCGAAATCATGGCGATGCAGGGCGAACGCAGCGGCGTGCGCTTCAATATGGGCGACGAAGTCACCGTCAAAGTCGCCCGCGCCGATTTGGACACCAGCAAAATCGACCTGACTCTGGTCAGCGGCGGCCAAACCAAAAAAGGAGCAAAAAAAACAGCAACACCTGAAAAAGATGCCCGCCAACCGGCAAAAGCCAAGGCCAAAGCAAAAAATCGGGACGAAACACGCAGCAGCCAAGCCCCTGAAAAAACCACCGGCAGCGTCAAAGTCAAACCCGCCAAGCAAACCAAATCGCTGAAAATGGTGGACGGCAAGATTACCTTTGTACAGCGCGGTGAGCAGCCCCCCGGCAAGGCGGCAACGCCCGCCAAGGCCAAGAACAAGTCAAAAGCGGCACCGCGCAAACGCAACCGCAAAAAATAACGCCTCTTGCCGAAAAAGCGTTCCGACAGCAGGCGGAACGCTTTTTGAATGGGTATTGCAATCACTTGCCAGCCGGGCGCTGCCGCCTTGCGTTAAATATCCGGTTGCTCACCATATAACTTCCACATTCTCCCGTTGCGAAAAAAGTTTCAGACGGCCTACTTATTTACCAAAAAGTAATATCAACACATCACAACAAACATTTGCCTTTTGGTAAATACAAGCCTACAATCAGCTCCATCTCTTTTGCAAAAAGCATCAGGAACATGAACACCGTCACCCTGCGCCGCCACAACCTGCGCCAATGGATCGCCCGCTGCCACGGCGGCCAGCAATCCGCATTTGCCGAAGCCGCCGCCCTCAATCAAGGCGAGCTTTCCTCTTTATTGAAAAACAAATCCTTCGGCGAGAAAAAAGCCCGCAAAATCGAAGCCGCCGCAGGCATGCCCGCGATGTGGCTCGACGGAGACCACGGCGACCTGCCCGGCAACACCCCATTCCCCGCCCACACACAAGCGAAAAACGACATGAGCAAAATCTCCCCCATTTCCGAAATTCTGGCCGACATCAAAGCCGGTAAAATGGTCATCATCACCGATGCCGAAGACCGCGAAAACGAAGGCGATCTGGTGATGGCCGCCCAATTCGTCACCCCGCAAGCCATCAATTTCATGATTAAGCATGCGCGCGGCTTGGTTTGCCTGCCGATGAACGACGATTTGGTCGACCGCCTCAACCTGCCGCAAATGACTCAGAAAAACGGCGCCCAATACGGCACCAACTTCACCGTATCCATCGAAGCCGCCGAAGGCATTTCCACCGGCATTTCCGCCGCCGACCGCGCCCACACCATCCTCACCGCCGTTTCCCCCGCCGTCAAAGCCGAAGACATCGTGCAGCCCGGCCATATCTTCCCGCTGCGCTCGCAAAAAGGCGGCGTCTTGGTGCGCGCGGGGCACACCGAAGCCGCCGTCGATCTGGCGCAGATGAACGGCCTCATTCCCGCCGGCGTGATTTGTGAAATCCTCAACGACGACGGCACCATGGCGCGGATGCCCGAACTGATGCAGTTTGCCGCCGAACACGGCATCAAAATCGGCACCATCGCCGACCTTATCGAATACCGCAGCCGCACCGAAAGCCTGCTCGAAGAAATGAGCGACACCACCGTGCAAACGCCGTGGGGCGAATTCCAGCAACACGTTTACGTTGACAAACTCTCCGGCGAAACCCACCTAGCGTTGGTAAAAGGCCGCCCCGACAGCGCCGCCGAAACCCTCGTGCGCGTACACGAACCCTTCAGCGTGATGGATTTCCTCCACGCCGATCCCAACCACAGCTGGCCCTTGCCCAAAGCACTCGAGCGCATCCAAAGCGCCGAAGCGGGCGTGGTGATTTTGCTGCACCGCACCGAAGACGGCAGCGCCCTGCTCGAGCGCACCTTGCCGAAAAACGCCTTCCAAGTGAAAAAGTGGGACCGCAAAACCTACGGCATCGGCGCGCAAATCCTCGCCGGACTGCATGTCGAAAAAATGCGCGTGATGGGCAAACCCTCCGCCATCAACGGCTTGGCCGGTTTCGGGCTGGAAGTGGTCGGCTTTGAAACGCCCGAAGGCGCAGCATAAATATCGCTGCCCAATCAATGATGCCGTCTGAAAAACCTTTCAGACGGCATCATGATTGAACACAAAATATCCGCATATCGCCGAGAAACACAATTCATATAAAGCAGCAAGCCATATTCATGGTGAGTTGCTTGGCGATAAAAGCCACTGTTTTATCCAAATGCCCTGCCCCTTGCCATTCTTTCAGACGGCCTATAAGATACAAGGCCGTCTGAAACCGTTTTCATTTTAAGGAATTCACCATGTCCGCCCCGCAAGCCAACCGTCATGCCGCGCCGCTTTTGGTGTTGGGTTGCGTCGTTTTCGGCATGGGCAGCCTGATTGTCAAATTCGTGCCCGTCGGCGCTTACGCGATTGCCTTTTGGCGCTTGGCGGTGGCGGCGGTGATTTTCTGGCTGTTGGCGCGGTTTTTCGGGCAAAAAATGCCGAAAAGCAAAAAAGCGCTCAAGCTCGCGCTGCTTTCCGGCGTGTTTCTCGGCTTCGACCTCGCTTTGTGGCACGAGAGCATCTACGCCGTCGGCCCCGGCATTTCCACCCTGCTCAACAGCCTGCAAATCTTCTTTCTTTCCGCCATCGGCTTTTTCTTTTTCGGCGAACGCCAAAGCCGCCTGCAAGTGGCGAGCCTGTTTATCGCCGTCAGCGGCGTGGCCTTAATCGGTAGCCCCGAATTCGGCCACAACCGCGATGCGGTGTGGGGTTTTGCCAGCGGCATCATTTCCGGCGCAATGCTGGCCTTGTCGATGATTTTTATCCGCGAAACCCACAAAATCGAGCGGGTGCCGTTGTTTTCGATGATGCTTCTGGTGAGCTTGGGCGGCATGGCGGCACTGGTGATACCTTCGCTGATATTCAATGCCGATAGCCTCTATCCCACCACCCTGCGCGATGTCGGCCTGATTCTGGTTTACGGCGCGATTATGCAGTGCCTGGCCTGGGGCTTGATTGCCTATGCCGTGCCGCTGCTCTCGCTCAGCCTTACCGGTCTTTTATTGTTGAGCGAACCCGTCGCCGCGCTCTTAATCGACTTTTTCTGGCTTCAAAAACCCATCAACAACCTGCAATGGACGGGCGCGGCCTTGACGCTGCTGGCGATTTACCTGGGCTCGCTCAAAAGCAAACATGCGTAGCCGTGCCGAATCGTGTAAAATCCTCTTCTTAACACCATCAGGCCGTCTGAAACATCATGAACAAATTTGCCAACGCCTTATCCACCGCCCTCGGCCGCTGCATCGCCACCAAAACCGTCAGCGAACAAGGCGAGCCGGTCGGCTTTATGTACCGCGAAGCGCCGGTGTTTGAAAACGACAGCGGCTGGCGCTTTTTCAGCGGCGACGAAACCGACGAATACACCGACAACCCCGACAATTTCACCGTATACAGCATCAGCGACATTACCAAAGCCAACCCTGCCGTAAGCGACTTTATCAACTGCCCCGAAGGCAGCGCCTGGGAAATCGGCGACAACGGCGAATTCGTTGCCGTGGCCGACTGGCAGCCCAAAGATTAAACCAGCCGCCCGTTTTCAGACGGCCTGCCGCAAAAAAACAATATCAGCTCTGCCCGTACAACCACCGTATTCATTCCAACCCTTTCAGGGAGCAAACCCTCATGACAACCATCATCGAACCGAACCACAACGGCAAAGGCCTGCGCATCGGCATCGTGCAAGCCCGTTTCACCAACGAAGTCGGCAGCGCCATGCTCGAAGTATGCGCCGCCAAGCTGCAAGAATTGGGCGTAAAAAGCAAACACATCACCGTCGCCACCGTGCCCGGCGCGCTGGAAGTGCCGCTGATTCTGCAAAACATGGCCGCCGCCGGCACATACGATGCGCTCATCGCCATCGGCGCGATTATCCGCGGCGAAACCTACCATTTCGAACTCGTTGCCAACGAATCCGGCGCCGCCATTACCCGCGTGGGCCTTGATTTTAACATCCCGATTGCCAACGCCATCCTCACCACCGAAAACGACGAACAAGCCCACGCGCGCATTGAAGAAAAAGCCGCCGATGCCGCCATCGTGGCCGTAGAATGCGCCAATCTCGTCAACCACTTGATTAGCCAAGACGAAGACTGAGCAACCGCCCTCTGCTTTTTCAGACGGCCTGATACACTCAGGCCGTCTGAAAAGCGTTTGCCTTTAAAGGAAACCCCATGAAAACACCCCGCCGCCGCGCCCGCGAATTCACCGTACAAGCGCTTTATCAGGCCGCTCTCAACAACACCGCCGCGCCCGAAGTGGCCAAAAACATCCGCGAACACAGTGATTTTGCCAAGGCCGACGAAGAATTGTTTACCAAGCTTTTTTTCGGTGCCCACGCCAACCAACGCGATTACATCCAGCAAATCCGCCCGCTGCTCGACCGCGATGAAAACGACTTGAGCCCCATCGAGCGCGCCGTCTTGCTGATGGCCTGCCACGAGCTGAGCGCCATGCCCGAAACGCCTTATCCGGTCATCATCAACGAAGCCATCGAAGTCACCAAAACCTTCGGCGGCACCGACGGCCATAAATTTGTGAACGGCATTCTCGACAAGCTCGCCGCCCAATTGCGCCCCAACGATCCTAAACGCGCATAATCTTTGCCGCATAAAATACCTCAGGCCGTCTGAAAGCCCCGAAAGCTTTCAGACGGCCTTTTTTACCGACAAGCCATTTATTTGGACAACACGAAAAACTCAATCAATACATTCTTGAAAATAAAGCCGAACACGCCCAGCCCCAATACCAAAAACAGAATAAACGTGCCGAATTTGCCCGCTTTCGATTCCTTGCCCAAATGCCAGACGATAAAACCCAGAAACACAATCAAAATCGTCAGGCAAATTTTCAATGCCCATTCGGAAAATACCGCTTCATCCATCTTTCCTATCCTTTCTCCGCCCGCGCAGCCTGCGCCTGGCTCAATGTCAACGGGCGGGCGCAATGCCAACCCAGCAATAATTTTACCACCATCAGCGCAAACAAAACCGCCATCGGCCACTGCCACGACTGCGTCAGGTCAAACAGCCAGCCCGCGCCCACCGGCCCCAGAGCCGCCACCAGATAGCCGACCGACTGCGCCATGCCCGACAAACCCGCCGCTTCTTCCGCCGTGTCGGTACGGGCGACAAACAGCAGCAGACAAAAAGTGAAAATCGAGCTGGCGCCGAAACCCGCCAGCCCCGCCCAAAATAACAGGCCGTCTGAAAGCCGCCACAACGCCAGAATACTGACCGCATTAATCAGACAAATCGCCAACATCAGCCAACGGTGATGCGCTTTGTCGAGCTTGGCCGCCAGCGCCGTGGTGGTAAAGACCGCAGGCAGCCCCGCCAACTGGAAAACCAGCAGATAATACCCCGTTTGCGCCGCCGCCACACCTTTGGCCGCCATCATCAACGGCAGCCACGCCGCCAAGGTGTAAAACAACAGCGACTGCAAACCCATCAGCAAACTAATCGCCCAAGCCAAGGGTGAACGCCACACGCTCACCCGCACCGCGCCCGCAGCCGCAGGCGTGGTGATGTGGCCGTTGCGCCGCCGCATATACAGCCAAACCGCCAGCGCCGCCGATACCGGCAGCAGCCACACATTCAACGCCGTCTGCCAGTTGCTCACTTCCGCCAGCGGTAGCGCCGCCGCCCCGGCCACGCCCGCCGACACGCCCATCGCCAGCGAATACAGCGTCGTCACCCTGCCTACCTTGTCCGGCAGACTGCGCTTGATGATGCCCGACAGCAACACATTGCCCATCGCAATCCCCGCCGACAGCATCACCGTGCCCGCCAGCATCCACCACAGCGAAGCCCCCGCCGTGCGCAGCAAAATTCCGCCCGCCAACACCGCCAGCGCACCGATCAACACCTCCTCCATGCCGAAACGCCGCCCCAGCCGCGCCGCAAACGGCGAACACAGCGCAAACGTCAACACCGGCAATGCCGCAATCATCCCCATCACCGTGCTGCTGATGCGCAAATCCTGCTGAATCAGCCCCGCCAGTGGCCCCACCGCAATAATCGGCGCACGCAGGTTTGCCGCCAGCAGCATCACGGCGATGATGAGCAGCAGGGTAAAATGGCGCGATAAGGCGGGGTGAGGCATGAGGATTCCTGTGTCTTTAAAGGCAGTATCTCTGTTGAACTCAAACCACAAGCAAGCAAGCGGCTTTCAGACGGCCTGATCATTGCAACACGGGTTCTATAGTGGAAAAACTTAATTTTTAATACAAGGCAGCAAGCCGCAGACAGTACAAGTAGTACGGCAAGGCGCAGCAACGCCGTAGTAGAGTAAGTTTTTTCACTATACAATAGAATTACTGAAAAAATGAGCTATGCAAGGGATTGCCATATTTAGAAAACTGACAACTGCTGTCATTCCGGCGCAGGCCGGAATCCACTTTTCCAGTCAGGTCATGCCCACAACAATATGTTGCAGGTGTTTAACCGTGGATTCCGGCCTGCGTCGGAATGACGAAACGATGATGATTCATTTTTTCAGAAATTTCACTCTATACGTAAACACCCCGCAAGCTGATGAAATCTCGAATACCGGTATCCAACCTACAGTTGATTTAAGTGCTCAAACATAAACATTTCAGACGGCCTCATTTGACTGAGGCCGTCTGAAAGCATTTTCCATCAAGCCAGCGCCTGCTGCAGGTCTTCAATCAAATCGTCGGCGTGTTCCAAACCGACGGAAATCCGAATCAGACCCGGGCGGATACCGGCTTCTTGTTTGGCTTCGGCGCTCATTTTGCCGTGGGTGGTCGTCCACGGGTGGGTGATGGTGGAGCGGGCGTCGCCGAGGTTGGCGGTGCGCGAGAAAATGGCCACCGAATCAATCACTTTCCAGGCTGCCTCTTGGCCGCCCTCGACTTCAAACGCCACCACGATGCCGCCTGCGCTTTGCTGTTTTTGCACCAATTCAGCTTGCGGGTGGTCGGCAAATCCGGCGTGATAGACGTTGAGCACTTGCGGCTGTCGGCGCAGCCAGGCGGCGACTTTGTCGGCGTTGGCGCATTGGCGTTCGATGCGCACGGCCAGCGTTTCGATGCCGCCGATCAGCATCCAGGCGTGAAACGGCGACATCGACAGGCCGCCCGCGTTCATATACATCTGCACCTGTTTCATCAATTCGGCATTGCCGATGACCACGCCGCCCTGCACGCGCCCTTGGCCGTCGATGGCTTTGGTGGCGGAATGCAGCGAAATATCCGCGCCGAGCGCCAACGGCTGCTGCAACAGCGGAGTGAGGAAGGTATTATCGACAATCAGTAAGGCGCCTGCATCATGGGCGATTTGCGCCAATGCTGCCAAATCGGCCACTTCGTTGAGCGGATTGGACGGGGTTTCGAGGAAGAAAACTTTGGTGTTCGGCTGCACGGCTTCGCGCCATTCGGCCAAATCGGTTTGCGACACATAGCTCACTTCGATGCCGAAGCGTTTGATGTGGTTGTCGATGAGGCCGATGGTGGTGCCGAAGAGGCTGCGGCTGCACACCATGTGGTCGCCCGCGCTCAGAAAGGTCAGCAAGGCAGCCTGAATCGCGGCCATGCCGGTGGCGGTGGCGACGGCGTGTTCGCCGCCTTCGAGCATGGCGACGCGTTTGGCAAAGGTGGCGGTGGTGGGGTTGGCGGTGCGGCTGTAAGTGTAGCCCGCCTGTTGGCCGGAAAACAGCGCGGCGGCATCGGCGGCGGTCGGCCACATAAAGCTGCTGGTGAGAAACAGCGCCTGATTGTGTTCGTTGTATTCGGTTTGTTCTTTAAAGCCGCGGATGGCGAGGGTTTCGGGGCGGAGTTTTTGGGTCATGGCGGGATTCCGTAAATGGGTCGGCTGGGGCTTTGCCGTCTGGCAAAACGCGTCAGAAAATAATTGTTAACATTTTGCGCTTATTTGGAGCGGCTTTCAACCGCCCGCATGATATTCATCCAAATTTACGTTGCGCGGCGATTTGTGTAAGCCTGAGTAAAGCAAAGGCCGTCTGAAAACATTGTTCAGACGGCCTGCATGCTGCAAACGCTTTATTTGATCAGGTTTTTCAACACCAACGAAGCCAGGTCGTCAAGGCCGAAGCCGTCGGCGTCTTGCGCGCTGCCGTTGGGGGTGGCGCTGTCCACCAGATTGGGCAGATATTGCGCCAGCAAATCGCCCGCCTGCTGGCCGTCGAGGCCGAATTTGGCGGCGATTGCTTCAATCGTGTTACTGCCCAGCGCCGATTGCAAATCGTTGCCGGACACGGCCTGGTTTTGGCTGCCTGCCGAAATCCAACTTTCCAGCGCGCCGCCGAGGCCGCCCTGCTGCAGTTGGTTCATCAGGTTGCCGACGCCGCCGTTTTGGCGCACCAGCTCCATCGCCATCGCAATGGCGGTGTTTTGCTGGCCGTCTTGGCCGCCTTGATTGCCCAGCGCCGAAGCGGCTGCGCTGATTAAAGAATCCATCAATGCCATAATGTGTTGTTCCTTGTGTGAAACGGTGTTGGTAAACAGCTGCGAGTGTAGGCAAAGCGCCTGTCCTCTGCATCCGTTTTAACCTGATTTAATCAAAGTGTGTCAAAGGCCGTCTGAAAGCTGCAACAGGCTTTCAGACGGCCTGTGTTTTAATAAATTATTCAGCATCGCGGCCGTTAAAATATTCCGCCGCTCCGCCTTCGAAAAAGCCCTGCAAAATCGCCTGCGCCGCCACTTGGTCGAGCACGGCTTTTTGTTTTCTGCCAAACACCTGCGCTTCGGCCAACAGACTCTCGGCATACAGCGACGACATTCTTTCGTCGACCCAATACACCGGCAGATTAAAGCGCCCGTGCAGGCGGCGGCCGAATTTGCGGCTCAGGCGGGTGAGTTCGTGTTCGGTGCCGTCGGTATGCGTGGGTAGGCCGACCACCAGCTGGCGCGGCTGCCATTCCTGCACCAGCTTGCCGATGGCGGCAAACTTGGCTTCATTGCCCTCGCCCGCCACCGTGGCCAGCGGATGCACGATGCCCACTTCGGCATCACCCTCGGCCACGCCGATGCGCGCTTCGCCGAAGTCAAACGCCAGCGTGGTGCCCTTGGGCGCTTTATGCATGACCCGCGCCTTTCATCAACAGGTGTGGATCGACGCCGATTTTGGCAAACGCCGCGTTGTAGCGCTCGGCGTAAGGCAGGTCGAACAGGATGTGCGTGTCGGCGGGCACGGTGAGCCAGGCGTTTTCGGCCAGCTCTTTTTCCAGCTGCCCCGCTTCCCAACTGGCATAACCGATGCTCACCACCGCATTCTCCACCGCGCCGGGCTTGGCCAGGTTTTCAATGATGTCGCGCGAAGTGGTGAGGGCGACTTCGTCGTTAATCAGCAGGCTGCTCTGCCAGTTACCCACCGGCGTGTGCACCACATAACCGCGGTCAATCTGCACCGGGCCGCCCATCATCACCCAGTCGTTTTGAAAGCGCTCGGGAATATCCGCATCGGCGGCGGCGAAAATCAAGTCCATAGTCACGGGCGACGGCTTGTTGACCACAATACCCATCGCGCCGTCTTTGTCGTGTTGGCAAAGATACACCACGCTGCCCTCGAAAAACGGGTCGTCCATCGACGGCATCGCCACCAGAAAATGGTCTGCTAAATTCATATCGGAACTTCTCTCTCGTTAATGCGCCGAAGATGGGGGCGGCCGCCGGTTTTGCAAGCGCTTGCGCCCGATTGCGCCGCCACCGCCACAGAATGTTTCAGACGGCCTGCCAATCCAGTATAATCACGCCGGTCAACCCTTGTTCAGAATCACCGCCATGCCTTTGAAACCTTTGCTGCTCGCCGCCCTTGTCGCCCTGTCTTTCCCGGCTGCCGCCGCGCCGGAAGAAGCCGCCGCCACGCAGGCCGCCGGTGATTTGCAGGATATCCGGAAAGCCATCAGCGCCGCCCAGAGCGACCTGCAGGAAAAACAGGCCGCGCAGAAAAGCGCCCGGCAAACCCTCGACCAGACCCGCGCCGCGCTCGACAAAGCGCAAAAAGAGCTGGCCGGTATCACCCGTCAGCAGCGCCAGACCTGGGAAATGCTGCAAAAGCTGCAAAACGATTTAGGCCGTCTGAAAACCGAAGTGGCGGGCACCAAAGCGCAGGTGGCGCGGCTGCTGTCGGGGCATTACAAAAACCGCCAGCCCAATGCTGTGATGCTGTTTTTGAAAAACGCCGAGCCCGGCCAGAAAGCGCGCTATCTGCAATACGCCCGCTACATCAACCAGGCGAACGAAAAAGTTATCAACGAATTGAGCGAGCAGCAAAAAGCGCTTACTGCCCGGGAAGCCGCCATCGACGGCGAGCTGGCGCGCCTCAACAAGCTCAAGGCGCAAAAACAGGCCGCGCTGGGCAAACTCGGCCGCGCCAACTCCAGCGCCCAAAACGAGAGCAACAAGCTTTCCGCCCAAATCGACAGCCAGGCCAAACGCATCGCCAGCCTGCGCGCCGACGAGCAGCGGCTCAACAAGCTTTTGGCCGACCTTGCCCGCCGCAATGCCGAAAAACGCAAACAAGAAGCCGCCGCCCGCAAAAAAGCCGCCGAAGCGCGCATCGCCGCCGCCAACAAGGCGCGTGCCGAACAAGCCCGCAAACAGAAACAGCAGGCCGCCAAACCCGCCGCCAAACCGTCAACCACACAAAACCAGACCGCCAAAGCACCCGCTGCCGCCACACCGCGTTCCACCCTTACCGCCGAAGACCGCAACCTGCGCCCCACCTCGGATAGCGCCGCCGCACAAAGCGGCTTCAGCACCATGCAGGGACGCCTGCGCCGCCCGGTCGGCGGCAGCATCAGCGGCCGCTTCGGCCAACCGCGCCCGAGCGGCGGCAGCTGGCGCGGCGTGTTCTTTTCCACCGCCCCCGCCGCCGTACAAAGCATCGCCGCAGGCAATGTGGCCTATGCAGGCTCCTTGAGCGGCTACGGCAACATCGTGATTGTCGATCACGGCGGCGGCTATGTCAGCGTCTATTCCGGCCTCGGCGGCACAAGCGTGTCGCCCGGCAGCAGCGTTTCCGCAGGCAGCCGCCTCGGCACCAGCGGCAGCCTGCCCTCCGGCGAGCAAGGCCTGTATCTGGAAATCCGCTACCACAGCCAGCCGATGAACCCGCTTTCCTGGTTGCGCTAAGGTATCCTGATACCGCTGCGCTGTCAGGAAGCCCTAGGGCTTCCTGATGTGTCGTCAAATCCGAATAATCCCGAACTGCCGGGCGCGCCCAACCAAACACCTGTTAACAATTTTTTTACCCTAATCCGGTTGCCCGCCCTTGATAAATCACATAAAGTTCCGAAATTACGGAAAGCAGGCCGTCTGAAAGCCTGCGGCAAAAATGAAAGAGAAAGCAAACAATGGCAAAATCCACTTTGAAAAAAGTCGCCCTCTACACACTCGGCGCTTTTAGCGGCGTGATTCTCAGCCTGAGCGTACAAGGCTATGCGGCCAACAACGATAAAGACAACCAGGCTCTGCCCGTGCAGTCTATCCGCACGCTGGCCGAAGTGTACGGCCAGATTAAAGCCAACTATTATCAAGACAAATCCGACGACGACCTGCTCGAAGGCGCCATGAAAGGCATGGTGGCAGGGCTTGATCCCCACTCCGAATACATGACCACCAAAGACTATGCCGACCTGAAAGAATCGACCAGCGGCGAATTCGGCGGCCTCGGCATGGAAGTGGGCGCGGAAGACGGCTTCATCAAAGTTGTCGCACCGATTGAAGACACCCCCGCCGAGCGCGCGGGCGTGAAAAGCGGCGACCTGATTGTAAAAATCGACGGCGCATCCACCCGCGGCATGACCGTCAGCGAAGCGGTGAAAAAAATGCGCGGCAAACCCGGCACCGACATCACCCTCACCCTCTCCCGTAAAGACGCCACCAAACCCATCGTGGTCAAAATCACCCGCGCCATCATCAAGGTGAAAAGCGTGCGCCATTATCTTTTGGAGCCGGGCTACGGCTACATCCGCATCAGCCAGTTTCAGGAACGCACCGTACCTGCCTTGAACGAAGCCGCACAGGCACTGGTGAAAGAAAACAAAGCCCCGCTGCAAGGCTTGGTGATTGACCTGCGCGACGACCCGGGCGGCCTGCTCAACGGCGCCGTCGGCGTATCGGCCGCCTTCCTGCAGCCGGACGCCACCGTGGTCAGCACCAAAGGCCGCGACGGCAAAGACGGCATGACCCTCAAGGCCGTGCCCGAAGACTACATGCTCAGCTCAGGTCGCGACCCGCTCGCCAACCTGCCCGCCGAGCTGAAAACCATTCCGATTACCGTGTTGGTGAATTCCGGCTCCGCTTCTGCTTCCGAAATCGTCGCCGGCGCGCTGCAAGACCACAAACGCGCGGTCATCGTGGGCACGCAAAGCTTCGGCAAAGGCTCGGTGCAAACCGTGTTGCCACTGTCTAACGGCAGCGCTGTCAAGCTTACCACCGCGCTCTACTACACCCCCAACGACCGCTCGATTCAGGCGCAAGGCATCGTGCCCGATGTGGAAGTGAAGGACAAAAACCGCCTGTTTGAAAGCCGCGAAGCCGACCTTATCGGCCACATCGGCAACCCCACCGGCGGCAATGAAGTCAACGGACGCATTTTCGAACCCGACAACAACGAAACCGCCCCGTCCGCCGACAGCAAAAAAGACGATGAAGACGACATCGTGTCACGCCGCACGCCCAACCCGGCCAAAGACGACCAGCTGCGCAAAGCGCTGGAACTCTTGAAATCGCCTGCCGAATGGCAGAAATCGCTGGGTGTGGCCGCCACCAAACCGGCTCCGAAAAAAGACAGCGAAGACAGCGAATAAACCCCGCTTCTGCCGCTTTGCAAATCAAAGGCCGTCTGAAACCATGTTTCAGACGGCCTTTCTGTGATTGCATTGAGTTATAACTAACATGGGTTCGGAATAAGCCAAATCCTATAATGCGAAAACCTTTGAAAACTCGGCAATCTGCCCTCTCTCCCGTTTATCCTCGCAGGAGTTCAGGCACGCTTTTGCAGCAGCACGCCGCTTTCGATATGATGGGTAAACGGAAACTGGTCAAACAAGGCCATGCGGCGGATATCGTGGCTTTGTGCGAGCATGTCGAGATTGCTGCGCAAGGTTTCGGGATTGCAGGAAATGTAGATCACATTGTCAAACTGCGCCACAAGCCTGAGCGTTTCATCGTCCACACCCGCCCGCGGCGGATCAACGAAAATGGTGGAAAAAGCATAATCGGCCAACACAATGCCCTGCTCCTGCAAACGGCGGAATTCACGGCCTCCGTTATAGGCTTCGGTAAATTCCTCGGCAGACAGACGCGCGATTTGCACGTTGCCGCTGCGGTTGGCTTCGATGTTCCACAACGCGGCGTTGACCGATGTTTTCGACACTTCGGTCGCCAACACGCGCCGGAAGCGGGTGGCCAGCGGCAGAGTGAAATTGCCGTTGCCACAATAAAGCTCCAGCATGTCGCCGCCCAATCCGTCGGCGCAATCGCAAGCCCAGGCCAGCATTTTCCGGCAAACTTCGGCATTCGGCTGCGTGAAGCTGCCTTCAATCTGGCGGTAAACAAACGTTTGGCCGCCGACTTCCAGCTTTTCGGTAACAAAGTCTTGCGCCAGCACGATTTTCTGACCGCGGCTGCGGCCGATAATCCGTATGCCCAATCCGTCTTGCAGCTGCTCTGCCGCCGCCCGCCATGCTTCGTCGAGCTTTTTGTGGTAAATCATCGTTACCAGCATTTCACCGCTCAAAGTAGCCAGAAATTCAACCGCATACCAGCGGTTTTTCAGCACCGTGCTGTCGGCTACGGCGGCCATCAGGCGCGGCATCAGCGCGTTGATGCTTTCATGCGCCGCCAAAAACCGGTCGCAACGGATCAGCGAAGCGCCGCTGGCTTTGCGACCACGTTCAAACATGGCATAAAAACACTCATCACCCTCATGCCACACGCGAAACTCCGCGCGCATGCGGTAATGCTGTTCGGGCGATTCGAAAATTTCCAAATCGGGAATATTCAGGCCGGAAAACAAATCCCGGATATATCGGGTTTTTTCTGCAAGCTGGCCGGCGTAATCGGAAGGCGTCATATCAAATCCATCTGCTTCGGGTGGGCGTGATTATACGGCAATATGCGCATGCCTGCCTGATGCGGCGTATGTATGATAGCCAAACAGCTTGTGCCCACTCATCAAAGCGGAGCCGATTGACTTGGTGCATCAGCACCTTGTCAATCGTTCTTCTTGAGCCGAAGACAGCATGGATGACACGAAACCGACAGACTTTCCTGATGTAAAAAATGTGTTGTTCGGCCATAACTCGCCTGAAAAAGCCTGAGGCCGTCTGAAAGCAAGGTTTCAGACGGCCTCAGGTTTCCTGACAGCGTAGCAGATATTCCGCTCAATCGTTTAAAACAACTTCACACCGTTTCAGGTATAATCCGCGCTTACCTTAAAAAGCGGCTGCATCATGTCTAAAAAACCGAAACACGAATTGGAAAACAACAAGTTAAACAAACGCCTGCGCCATGCTGTCGGCGATGCCATCAACGATTTCAACATGATTGAGGCGGGCGACAAAATCATGGTCTGCCTCTCCGGCGGCAAAGACAGCTACGCGCTGCTTGACATCCTGCGCCAGCTTCAAGCCAGCGCGCCGGTGGATTTCGAGCTGGTGGCGGTCAATCTCGACCAAAAACAGCCGGGCTTTCCCGAACACGTCTTGCCCGAATATCTGCAAAGCATCGGCGTGCCCTACAAAATCATCGAAGAAGACACATATTCGGTGGTCAAGCGCGTGATTGAAGAAGGTAAAACCACCTGCTCGCTGTGCAGCCGCCTGCGCCGCGGCGTGCTTTACCGCGTAGCGAAAGAATTGGGCGCGACCAAAATCGCCCTCGGCCACCACCGCGACGACATTTTGCAAACTATGTTTCTGAATATGTTTTACGGCGGCAAATTGAAGGCGATGCCGCCGAAACTCGTATCCGACAACGGCGAACACATCGTCATCCGCCCCTTGGCGTATGTGAAAGAAAAAGATTTGGAACGCTACGCCGAAGTGAAGCAGTTTCCGATTATCCCCTGCAACCTCTGCGGCTCGCAGCCGAATCTGCAACGGCAGGTGATTAAAGAGATGCTCAACGAGTGGGATAAAAAATTCCCCGGCCGCATCGAGAGTATGTTTTCCGCGCTGAAAAACGTCGTGCCCTCGCATCTGGCCGACACCGATTTGTTTGACTTCAAGGGCTTGACGCGCGGACAGCAGCTGAAACACGGCGGCGATTTGGCGTTTGACCGCGAAAACGTGCCGCAGCAATTTTCAGGCGACCTTGATGAAGACGGCGCGATTAAAGTGGATGTGCCGCAGAAAAAAATCATCAATATTCTGGCAAACAAACCGAAGCCCTAAACGTGGTTCTTTTTAAAAGCCCGCATGATTT
Source organism: Neisseria sp. (assembly GCA_030538415.1). Lineage (GTDB taxonomy): Bacteria > Pseudomonadota > Gammaproteobacteria > Burkholderiales > Neisseriaceae > Neisseria. The sequence goes on from JAUNTY010000007.1 coordinate 64,762, forward strand.
TTTTGACGGGCAAATCGGAATACATAGCGTGCGCGGCGGCATTGGCCATCTTCTATCGCCTGGCAACTTATACCCCGTATGACCTCGCTGCTTTTTAACAAAGGAACCGAAACAGCATTTTGCCACTCCTATCAAGGCATAGCCGTCGGCTTCAAACGGCAACCCTTTATTTCTCCGCTTCAACCAGAAAGGATTCACCATGATGAAATCAGCCCTGCCCTTGCTTATCCTCGCCCTGACCGCCGCCTGCTCAAGCGCCTCGGCCCCGCAAACCGGCACCGCCAACCCCGCCTCCGTCTATTGCGTCGAGCAAGGTGGCGAATCGCTGACCCAAAAAGCAGACACCGGCGATGAATACGGCATCTGCAAGCTGCCCGACGGCACCGTTGTCGAAGAATGGGAATACTTCCGTAAAAACAACCCGGCACAAAAACCTGCTCAATAAGCAAGCACATTGAATTTGCGGCAATACACCGCATATGGGAGAGGCCGTCTGAAACATTTTTCAGACGGCCTCCATTATCTGAAAGCACAAGGCAAACCATGTTCACCATCCTTATCATTCTCGGCCTGATTGCCCTGCTCATCGGCCTGCTCGGCACCGTTTACCCGGCCATTCCCGGCCTCGGCCTGATGTTTGCCGGCGCCTGGCTGCTGGCTTATGCGGGCGACTATCAGATTATCGGCAGCCGCACGCTGATTTTTCTCGGCATTGTCGCGGCAATCGGCACCGCCATGGATTACGTGGCCGGTATGCTGGGCGCCAAATTCACCGGCGCCAGCAAAACAGCGTTGTGGGGCGCACTGATCGGCGGTATTGCCGGCGCATTTTTCTCGCTGCCCGGCCTGCTGATAGGCCCGCTCCTGGGCGCCGGCATCGGCGAATTCTGGGCGCGGAAAGATTTGTGGTCTGCAGGTAAAGTGGGGGTGGGTACATTTATCGGCTTCATCATCGGCGTGATTGCCAAAGTCGGCTGCGCACTCACCATCATCCTCACGCTGGCGGTAATGGGTATTATCAGCCTGTTTTGATTCGATAAAACCCAAAAAGGCCGTCTGAACGGCGGGGTAAATCCCCAAGCGTTCAGACGGCCTTTTTTATTGCAAAACATTTGACCGGCTATTCCGCTTTTTCCGCATAACCCGCCCGCGCCACGCCCAGTACCATGCCGTTTTCGGTTTCCGCTTCCCGCTCGAATTCGGGTCGCAGGCGCATATTCGCCCGGCGCTTCAACAACACCAAACCATACACCGCCGCCGCGTGCGGCCACCAGCGGTCACCCGCCGCCTCCATAAAACGCCAGCGCCGCAGCGCCCGGCCGCTTTTCACCGCAGGCACATATACCATAAAACGACCCGATTCCACACAAAAACCCAACGCCACCGCCAGCTTTTTCACCTGCGGCAATGGCAGGCATTTTTTCTGCTCCGGCAGACAATCGCCGTCAAACCAGTTGCTGAAACGCCACAACGAATGGGGATTAAACCCGGTCAGCACCAGCCGCCCTTCCGGTTTCAACGCCCGATAAGCCTCGGCCAACACTGCATCCGGTCTGCTGCTGCATTCCAAAGCGTGCGGCAGCAACAACAAGTCGACCGACTGCTCCGCCCATGCCGAAGCCGCCAAGTCCATGTGCACATCGCAGCCGATGCGGATTACCCGCTCCTGCGGCCACAACGGCCAATCGTGCAACGCGCCCTGCACCACACAATCGGCACACAACCCATTGGTTGAATTGAGAAAAAACCGCTGCTCCCGTTCCGCGACATATTGCCCGGCATCGGTCTGCGCAAACCAGCCTGTTAATACCTTGTCCGCCATAAAACCACCTGTTTCCAAACACAACTCCCACACAACCCCATCGGCCACCCGTCCAAACTTTGCCGATATGCATACCGAATAGCGCAAGTATCTAGAATATTATGGGGAAATTAACATTACAATATCTTGACGCCACCTCTTCCAGCCATTACTATCGGCCAAATTGAATTCATTCTTAGCTCCGATACTGACATACTATGGCAAAACTGAAAACCATCGCTCTGGCCGTAACCGGCTTTTCCGCCCTTTCCGGCACCGCTCTGAGCCACGCGGCCTCCCCCAACCAGGCCGGCATGGCCATGATGCGCCTGAACGCTTCCCTGATTGACCAGAACGATACCCGTTTCGCCTCAGGCAGCCTGTGGAACGTCATGCGCAAAGATTTCCGCATGGCGGAAGTCAACCCTGAAATCGTGCGCCGGCATGAAGCCAAACTCGCCACCGGACGCGCCTATTTCGACCGCACCATCAACCGCAGCAAACCCTATATGTACCATATTGCCAACGAAGTGAAAAAGCGCAATATGCCTGCCGAAATCGCCCTGCTGCCCTTCATTGAAAGCGCCTACGTCACCAAGGCCAGATCCCCCGTCGGCGCATCCGGCCTGTGGCAGTTTATGCCCGCCACCGGCCGCCATTACGGCCTCGAGCGCACCGCGCTTTACGACGGCCGCCACGACGTATACGCCGCCACCGATGCCGCCCTGAACTACCTGCAATACCTGCACGGCCTCTTTGGCGACTGGTCGCTGGCACTGGCCGCCTACAACTGGGGCGAAGGCAATCTCGGCCGCGCCATCAACCGCGCCCGCGCCCAGGGCTTGGAGCCGGTATACGAAAACATCCGCATGCCCAACGAAACCCGCAATTACGTACCCAAGCTTCTGGCCGTGCGCAATATTGTCAGCAACCCGCAAACATTCGGCGTCAGCCTCAGCGAAATCGACAACAAGCCCTATTTCAAAACCGTCAACATCGACAAGCCCGCCGATGTCGGCGCGCTTGCCCGTCTGGCCAACATCAGCGAAAGCGAATTTCTGGCGCTCAACCCCGGCTTCAATGCGCCGGTATTTATCCCCAAAGGCAACCGCAAGCTGCTGCTGCCTGCCGGTGCCGTATCCGCTTTTGAGAAAAACTACCGCAATGCCAAGCCCGAAACCCTGCTCTCGTGGGATGTATACACCTCATACGGCAGCACCAGCCTTTCCAGCATCGCCGCGCAAACCGGCATGAGCGTATCCGAAATCAAACGCCTCAACGGCATGAACGGTAACACACTGGCTGCCGGCCGCAGCATTCTGGTGGCCAAAAACAGCCTCAACAACAATAGCAGCCTTGGCCGTGAAAGCCTGAATTTCGCCAGCATCGACAGCGACAACACGCCTGATACCTACCGCTCCGACCTGCCGGTCATAAACCCGCCTGCCGCCGCCATCACACTGGCCTCAGCCCAAACCGCACCGGTAGCCGCAGCGCCCGCCGCCCAAAGCGCCTATTCCGGCCGCCCGCAAATCGTCGCCCCGCAAACCCGTATCGCAACCCAAGCCATGCCTGAGCCGGTGAACATCGCCGTCCGCGCTGCCGACTACACTCCTGTAGCGCAACCGGTTCAAGTTGCCGCAAACCCCGTTGCGCCCGCCGCGCCCTCACTCGCAGCAACATCAACCGCACCGGCCGCAATAACGGTTGAAGCCCCCGCCGGGCTGGCTGCATTGGCTGCTGCGCCCGAAGCTGCAGAACAAGCCGCCAGCGTAGCCATCAACCAGCCGCTGCCGCTGCCCACGCAGCCGCTTGCACCTGAGGCAGACGATCCCTTGCTGGCTCTGGCACAAGAATCCTCCCTGCGCCTTGAGGCCGCCGAAAGCGTCCGCAACACCATCGCTCAGGCGGAAGCCCGCGAGTCTGCCGCGCGCACGCGTTCCGAACAGGCAGCCGCTACCCGCGAGCGCCAGCAACAGCGCACCGAAACCCGGCTGGCACGCGCCAATACGCAGCAGCAAGGCACACCGGGCACCCACCGCGTAGCAGAAGGCGACACGCTTTTCAATATTTCCCAACGCTATAACGTGACCGTGGCCGACCTGATTACGGCCAACAACATCACCGGCAGCAATATCCGCAGGGGGCAGGTTTTGAAAATCGCCGCTTCGGCCAACCGCAGCGGCGTGCGCAACGTTTCCTACACCGTGCGCAAAGGCGACACCCTCAACACCATCGCCAACCGCTTCAACGTGGACGTCAACGACATCCGCCGCTGGAACCGCAACACCCGCACCATCACCCCCGGCCAGCGCCTGAATTTGATGGGCAGCTGATACAGCCTGCGCCAATCGACCAAGCCCTGCAATATTGCGGGGCTTTCTGATGTTCTGCGGTTTCATCGGGTCGCAGCAACGCGTTAGTAGAGTAAGTTTTTTCACTATAGTCGGAGAAATTAGATTCTGACACAAAGCGGCGAGCCAGCCGCAGACAGTACAGATAGTACGACAAGGCGCAGCAACGCCGTAGCAGATATTAAGTTTAGCCACTATAGTGCTGTGCTGCCTGCGGCTCGCTGCCTTGTATCAGAATCTCATTTCTCCAACTATACAGTGGTCGGGCGTATTGAATTGTCTGTTTGATGCCCCATATTGCAGCAGGCCGTCTGAAACATGAACTCTGTTGATATTGTCGGCCAACATCAGCGAAATGCGCTGAAAAATCCATACACACAAAAAAGGAATATTTATGATTTGGGCCGCTCTGGCTGTGATTGTCGGGCTGATGCTGCTGGTATGGAGTGCCGACCGTTTCGTAGAAGGTGCTTCGGCCACCGCGCAGCATTTCGGCATGTCGCCTTTGCTCATCGGCATGGTGATTGTCGGCTTTGGCACTTCGGCGCCGGAAATGGTGGTATCGGTATTGGCGGCGATGCAGGGCAACCCCGGCATTGCACTTGGCAATGCTTACGGTTCCAACATCACCAATATCGCACTGATTTTGGGCATCACCGCGCTCATCAGCCCGATTGTGGTGCAGCCGCAAATCATCCGGCGCGAAATGCCGGTTTTGCTGGCGGTTACCGCATTGGCTATCGGCCTGTTGTGGGACGGCATGCTTTCGTTTGCCGACGGTGTTATCCTGATGACGACCCTGGTGTTGCTGATGGGCTGGACGATGCTGCGCAACATGAAAGGCCGCGACAACATCGTTCGCGATATTGCCGATGAATTTGCCACGCCGGAAAGCAGAATGTCACTGCGGCGGGCGCTGTTTTGGCTGGTATTGGGATTAGGCGTGCTGATTTTGAGCTCGCGCCTGCTGGTATGGGGCGCGGTCACGATTGCTCAGGCTTTGGGCGTGTCCGATTTGATTATCGGCCTAACCGTGGTCGCCATCGGCACTTCCCTGCCGGAGCTTGCTTCTTCGGTAATCGCCGCGCGCAAGGGCGAACACGATATTGCGCTGGGCAACATCATCGGCTCCAACCTCTTCAACACGTTGGCGGTGGTCGGCTTGGCTGCGGCCATCTCACCGATGGAAGTGGCTGCCGAAGTGCTCAACCGCGATGTATTGGTGATGACGACGCTTACCGTATTGCTGCTGGTATTCGCCTGGTCGGGGCGGCGCATCAACCGCCTGCAAGGCGGCGTGTTTCTGGCGGCCTATGCGGCTTATACGGTGTATCTGGTCGGCACCGCATTTTAACAGGCATATAAGTCAAAAAGGCCGTCTGAAAGATTTATGCTTTCAGACGGCCTTTTGATATAGACACCCCCACTCATTTGCCCTATTCTTCCCTTTCCAAACAACCCACCTCAAAAGGAAGCGCACCATGAAAATCGCCGCCAGCAAAGGCACCGAATTTGCTTTTGAAGCCGCCCACAAAACGATGGACATCGACATGACCGATTTCACCAACGTCTGCGCGGTGGTGGCGACGGTGGAAGACCTGCCGATGGTGTGGGAGGAATTGGAACGGCTCGGTTTCGCCGTGCCGATTTTCGCCGCAGTGGAATACGGCCAGAGCGTGCCCGCCGAATGGCTGCCGGAAGTATACGGCGTGATTGAATTGTCGCTCGACCAAAAATACTACAACGGCCAGCTCATCAACGCCGCCGCCTCCGATTACATCGACTCGCTCGACCCGCCGTTTTTCCAGGCGCTGAAAGACTACACCGATTACGGCAATGCCGCTTTCGACTGCCCCGGCCATCAGGGCGGCCAGTTTTTCCGCAAACATCCTTCCGGCCGCCGCTTTTTCCTTTATTTCGGCGAAACCCTCTTTCGCGCCGATTCCTGCAATGCCGATGTGCGCCTCGGCGATTTGCTGATTCACGAAGGCCCGGCCTACGCCGCGCAGGCGCACGCGGCCAAAGTTTACAACGCCGACAAGACGTATTTCGTGCTCAACGGCACTTCCGCCGCCAATAAGGTCTGCATCAACGCGCTGGTGGCCAAGGGCGATTTGGTGCTGTTCGACCGCAACAACCACAAATCGGTGCATCAGGGCGCGCTGACCATGAGCGGCGGTATTCCCGTTTATATGCAGACCGCCCGCAACGCCTACGGCCTCATCGGCGGCATTCCGGCGGCCGATTTCGACGAACAGAGCATCCGCGCGCGCATCAAGGAAGTCGCGCCCGAACGCGCCGATGCCGAGCGCCCGTTCCGCCTGGCCGTTATCCAGCTCGGCACTTACGACGGCACGATTTACAACGCCCGCCAAGTGGTCGACCGCATCGGCCATTTGTGCGACTACATCCTCTTCGACTCGGCCTGGGTCGGCTACGAGCAATTTATCCCGATGATGCGCGACTGCTCGCCGCTGTTGCTCGAATTGAACGAAAACGACCCCGGCATTCTGGTGACCCAATCGGTGCACAAACAGCAGGCCGGCTTTTCGCAAACCTCGCAAATCCACAAAAAAGACAACCACATCAGCCAACAACCGCGCTATTGCAACCACAAGCGTTTCAACAACGCCTTTATGATGCACGCCTCCACCAGCCCGTTTTACCCGCTGTTTGCCTCGTTGGATGTGAATGCCAAAATGCACGCGGGCAAAGCGGGGCAGCGGATGTGGCGCGAATGCGTGTTGGGCGGCATCGAAGCGCGCAAAATGTTGCTGCAAACCTGCAAGCTGATCAAGCCTTTCGTGCCGCCCACCGTCAACGGCAAACCTTGGCAGGATTACGACAGCGAAGAAATGGTCGACAACATCGCCTTTTTCCGTTTCGCCCAAGACGCACCGTGGCACGATTTCGACGGCTATGCGGAAAACCAGTATTTCATCGACCCCTGCAAACTGCTGCTGACCACCCCCGGCATCAACCGCGAAACCGGCGAATACGAAGACAACGGCATTCCCGCTACCGTGTTGGCGCACTATCTGCGCGAGCGTTCGCTGATTCCCGAAAAAGCCGATTTGAATTCGATTCTGTTTCTGCTCACCCCGGCGGAAAACATGGCCAAATTCCAGCATCTGGTCGCCACCATCGCCCGCTTCGAAGAGCTTTACGAAGCCAACGTGTTCGTGCGCGAAATGCTGCCCAGCCTGGTGGCCGCCTACCCCGTTTACCAGAATATGCGCATTCAGGATTTGTGCCGCAAAATGCACGATTTCTACCGCAAACACAGCCTCAACCAATTGCTGCAAGAGATGTTCCAACGCAGCAAATGGCCGCGGCTCGACAAGATGCCGTCTGAAACCCACGATGCCTACATCCGCAACGACATCGAACTCGTGCCATTAAGCCGGATCGAAGGCCGCACCGCCGCCGAAGGCGCATTGCCCTATCCGCCGGGCGTGCTGTGCATCGTGCCCGGCGAAGTGTGGGGCGGTGCGGCCCTGCAATACTTCCGCGCCCTCGAAGAAGGCGTCAACAGCCTGCCCGGCTTCGAACCGGAGATTCAGGGCGTGTATTGGGAACGCGACGAGGCAGGCCGCAAATATGCGCTGGCTTATGTGTTGAAATAATCGCTTGCAGACAAAGGCCGTCTGAAAGAAAACTTTCAGACGGCCTTTTGACGATATATAGTCGTTCCGTTAGATTGATACAGCGTTGCTGCGCCTTGCCGTACTATCTGT
>JAUNTY010000067.1 GCA_030538415.1 Neisseria sp.
TGCGCCTGTTCGACAGCGCCATCCCCTGCCTCGAAACGCTCAAGCAGCAAGGCTACTGGCTGGCGGTGGCCACCGGCAAAGGCCGCACGGGGCTTGATGGCGCGATTGCGCAAACCCACACCGCTGCCTATTGGCTCGCCACCCGCTGCGCCAGCGAATGCCCGAGCAAGCCCGCGCCCGACATGGTGTTGGAATTATGTGACGAGTTGGGCTTGCTGCCGTCTGAAGCGCTGGTGGTCGGCGACACCACTTTTGATCTGGAAATGGCCGCCAACGCGCGCGCCCGTGCGGTGGCGGTGGCCACCGGCGCGCACAACGCCGCCACCCTGCAAAACGCGCCCTGCTTGGCCGTGTTGAACAGCCTGCACGAGCTGCCCGGTTTTCTGCACACGCTGTAACGGTTTTAGCTGCGCAGAAACTCGCTGCGCTCGTTTTAGCTTCGCAGAAACTCGCTGCGCTCGTTTTCAGACGGCCTCAAAACGCCTACAATAAACCGTTCACCAATCACGGGAAACCATCATGCAATACCGTATCCGCCGCGACGGCGATTCAAACACTCCTGCCGCACCCACCGGACAAAACTGGGAACGTGACACCTTGCGCGAAGCGCTGCTCGAATCCTATAAAGAACAACGCCGCAGCCGCCTGTGGCGCAATATCTGGCGGCTGGTGTGGCTGTTGGTGTTTTTATCGCTGATTGTCAGCCTGCGCGGCGGCGGCGAGCGCAACGCGTTGGCGGGCAGCAGCAAAAACCACACCGCCGTGATTTCCCTGTCCGGCGAAATCGGCAGCGGCGGCTATCAAGACCAGGTGCAGATGCTGCGCAATTCGCTGCAGGCGGCCTATGCCAATTCGCGCGTGAAAGGCATCATCATCCGCGCCAACAGCCCCGGCGGCTCGCCCGTGGTATCCAATATCGCCTTCAACGAAATCCGCCGTCTGAAAGCGCAGCATAAAAACATTCCGCTGTATGTGGTGGCCGAAGACGTGTGCGCCTCGGGCTGCTATTACATCGCCTCGGCGGCCGACAAGATTTATGCCGACCCGTCGAGCATGGTGGGCAGCATCGGCGTCATCGGCGGCGGCTTCGATTTCACCGGCCTGATGGACAAAATCGGTGTCAAACGCCGCTTAAAAACCTCGGGCAGCAATAAAGGCATGGGTGACCCCTTCACCCCCGAAACACCCGAACAAACCCGCATCTGGGAACAAATGCTCGCCGACATCCATCAGGAATTCATCAAGGCCGTCAAGCTCGGCCGCGGCGAGCGCCTGAAAGACGGGGGAAACCCCGATGTGTTCAGCGGCCGCATCTACACCGGCAACGAAGCCAAAGCCGTCGGCCTGATAGACGATTACGGCAGCATCTACAGCGTCGCCCGCGATGTCATCAAGGCGCCCGAAATCGTCGACTACACGCCCGAAGACCCGTTCTACAGCCTGATCAGCCGCCGCTTCGGCAGCGAGCTGCAATCGCAGCTCGAGGAAGCCCACAGCAAAATCTGGTAAGGCAGGCGAAACAAAACAGGCCGTCTGAAACGCAGCTTTCAGACGGCCTGCATCTTTATCCCACGCGCAACTATAGTGAAATAAAATAAGAAAAATACAAGGCGGCAAGCCGAAGACAGTACAAGTATAGTCGGAGAAATTAGCTTCTGATACAAGGCGGCGAGCCGCAGACAGTACAGATAGTACGACAAGGCGAGCCAACGCCGTAGCAGAAACTAATTTCTTCGACTATAGTACGGCAAGGCGCAGCCAACGCCGTAGATTTCTTATTTTATTTCACTATACCTTAATGCCAAACAAAACATAGCCTTAATCCGCATTTTTCGGTAAAATCGCGCCACTTGAATTCTTTCAGACGGCCTTTATCCCCATGTATTCACTGCTCCGCCCGCTGCTGTTCAAATTCGATGCCGAACAGGCACACCACCTGACCCTGCACAGCCTCAACCGCGCTTACAAACTCGGCCTTTTGCCCGCCGTCAACCGCCAAACCTGCCCCACCACCCTGATGGGGCTTGAGCTGCCCAACCCCGTCGGTCTCGCCGCCGGGCTCGACAAAAACGGCGAATACATCGACGCGCTGGCCGCGCTCGGCTTCGGCTTCATCGAAGTCGGCACCGTCACCCCGCGCCCGCAAGACGGCAACCCCAAACCGCGCCTGTTTCGCGCTCCCGAACACCAAGCCGTCATCAACCGCATGGGCTTCAACAACCACGGCATCGACGCCATGATCCGCAACATCGAAGCCAGCCGCTTCAACGGCATCCTCGGCATCAACATCGGCAAAAACGCCGCCACCCCGATTGAAAACGCCGCCGACGATTACCTCATCTGCCTCGAAAAAGCCTACGCCCACGCCAGTTATATCACCGTCAACATTTCCTCGCCCAACACCAAAAACCTGCGCGCGCTGCAGGGCGGCGACGAATTGAGCGCGCTCTTGACCGCGCTGAAAAACAAACAGGCGCAACTGGCCGCCAACCACGGCCGCTACGTGCCGCTGGCGGTAAAAATAGCCCCCGACCTCGACGAAGCGCAAATCGCCGACATCGCCCACGCCGTGATGCAGACCGAAATGGACGGCATCATCGCCACCAACACCACCATCGACAAATCCGCCCTCGGCAGCCACCCGCTCGCAGGCGAACAAGGCGGCCTCAGCGGCCAACCCGTGCGCGACGCCAGCAACCGCGTGCTGGAAAGCCTGGCCGGGCATCTCGACGGCAGGCTGCCCATCATCGGCGTCGGCGGCATCATGAACGGCGAAGACGCCGCCAAAAAACTGCGCCTCGGCGCCACCGCCATACAGCTCTACAGCGGCCTGATTTACACGGGCCCCGGTCTGGTGAAAGACTGCCTCGGCACCTGCCGCCAATAAAGCCCGACCGCTGCGCAGGCGGCAAAGCATAGTCGAAGAAATGAGTTTCTGCTACGGCGTTGGTTCGCCTTGTATCAAAATCTAATTTTTCCGACTATATTCATAAACTTGAGGCCGTCTGAACGCGTTCAGACGGCCTCAAGACATACAGTCAAATCAGTCCGAATAACACAAACAATTTTGGCTGCTGGTCGGACAATGATGCCTGACAACCGGCGGGCTGAGGCGCTTTTCCACAGCCCGCGGCTTGCGCTTCTGCATCCGCTTCAAACCTTGCGTTTATTTCTTGGCAAAGCCCTGCTGCTGCAAAAACGGCAAAATATCGGGGCGCACTTCGCGGCAGAGTGAGTTGCGGATTTGCGCTTCCCAATCCAGCTCCAGATTGCTGCGGCGCTGATAATAATCCCTGACCACGGCATTATAGTCGGCAAAATCCGCCATGCTCATGGCTTCGTAGCGGTTTTCCGACACCAGGCAATTCAGAGGCAGGCGCGGGCGGGAGAGCGGTTCTTGCGCGGGATGGCCGAGACACATGCCAAACAGCGGCATCACATGCTCGGGCAAATCCAACAGTTCGGCCACACGGCGTACATCGTTGCGCAGGCTGCCGATGTATACCGCGCCCAAGCCGAGCGATTCCGCCGCCAGCATCACGTTTTGCGCCATGATGCCGGCGTCAATGGCGCCGATCAGCGTCACTTCCGTCCAGTCGGTTTGCGCATCAGGGGCGATTTGCTTGTGTTTGGCAAAGTCCATGCAAAACACCAGGAACTCGGCGCAGGTTTCGATATAGTGCTGGTCGGCGCCGACGGCGCGCAGGCCTAGGCGGAGCTCGGGCTCGGTGATGCGGATGATGTGCACCGCCTGCAGAAAGCTGGACGAAGACGCCGCCCGCCCTGCTTCGAGCACGGCGGCCAACGCTTCGGCGCGGATGGCTTCGCCGCTGAACTTGCGGATGGAGCGGTGCGCCAGCGCGGTTTCCAATACGGGTTTGCTGTCAAGATTCATCATGTTTCCTTATGTTTCAAACGGCCTTTGATTCAGACGGCCTTGAATATCAGGAGGCCGTCTGAATGCTGTCAAGCGGCCAGTTTCACGGCCAGCTCGGCCAGACGGCGGCCTTGTGCAAACGCAATCTGCTGCTCGTCGCGGCTCAATTCGGCCTTGCCCTCGCTGCCCGCCGCGTGCGAAGCGCCGTAGGGCGTACCGCCGCTTTGGGTGCTGCTGAGCGCGGCTTCGCTGTAGGGCACGCCGGATATCACCATGCCGTGGTGCAGCAGCGGCAGCATCATGGTCAAGAGCGTGCTTTCCTGGCCGCCGTGCAGGCTGGCGGTGCTGGTGAACACGGTGGCGGGTTTGCCGATGAGCTCGCCCGCGAGCCATTGCGCGATGGTGCCGTCGAGAAAATACTTCATGGCAGCGGCCATGTTGCCGAAACGCGTGGGGCTGCCGAGCGCCAACGCGGCGCAGTTTTTCAGGTCTTCTGCGGTGGCGTAGGGCGCGCCGTCGGCGGGAATGTCGCTTTCGACCGCTTCGCACACGGCCGACACTTTCGGCACGGTGCGCAACACCGCTTCGCAACCGGCCACGCTGTCGATGCCGCGGGCGATTTGGCGTGCCAGATTAAGCGTGCTGCCGTGTTGGGAATAGTAGAGAACAAGAATATTCAGGGTTTTTTGGCTCATGGGCAAGATTCCGTTACAATAAATCGTCTGTTTGCAAAGGGAAAGAGTATGCTGAATTTCGCGCGCTGGCAACAATGGCGTGAAACCCGCGCGGCCGGTTTCGCCCTCTTCTTGTGGAAGCGGTTTAATGAAGTGCGGGTGCCGCAGGTGTCGGCCAGCCTGACGTTCACCACGCTGCTGGCGCTGGTGCCGGTGTTTACGGTGACGGTGGTGGTGGTGTCGGCGTTTCCGATGTTCGACACCTTGTCGGATTCGTTTGTCCACTTTATCAACCAGACCATCGTGCCGCAGGGCGCGGGCACGATTTTCAGCTACATCGAGCAATTCAAGGGGCAGGCCAGCAACCTCACCGCCATCGGTGCCATGATGCTGCTGGTCACTTCGCTGATGTTGATCCGCACCATCGACCAAACCTTCAACCGCATCTGGCACGTAAAAACCGAACGCCCCATCTGGACGCAGTTTCTGGTGTATTGGGCGCTGCTCACTTTCGGCCCGGTGGCCATCGGCGTGAGCGCTTCGTCGTGGGCGCTGCTGATGAAATACAGCGGCTTCAACGAAACTTTTCCGCTGATGGCACGGGTTATCCAGACGGCGACCTCGATTCTGTTTACCACGCTGCTGCTGTGGATGCTCTACCGGCTGGTGCCCAACCGCTTCGTGCCCGCCAAACATGCCCTGCTCGGCGCTTCGGTAACCGCCGTGCTGCTGGAGGCCGCCCGCTACGGTTTTGCCTGGTATATGGGCACATTCAAAGGCTACACGCTGATTTACGGCGCCTTTGCCGCCGTGCCTTTTTTTCTGTTATGGCTGAATTTATTGTGGATGCTGGTGCTCACCGGTGCCGTGTTTACCGCCGCGCTCTCTTATTGGCAGGACGAAGCCTTCCGCCGCAGCTTCGACGCGCGCGGCCGCTTTGACGATGTGTTGAAAATCCTGTTGCTGCTGGATGATGCCCAACAAAACGGCAACGCCATGAAAGTGCAGGATTTCCGCAACCACATCAATATGGGCTACGACGAATTGGGCGAGCTGCTGGAGCGGCTGGCGCGGCATGGTTATGTGTATCAGGGCAAGCAGGGCTGGGTGTTGAAAACCAATGCCGAAAACATCGAAATCGCCGATTTGTTCAAGCTGTTTGTGTACCGCCCCTCCCGCTATAACCAGGATCACGTCAACGACTCGGTCGAACAAATCATGCAGCCCTGCCTCGATGCCATGCATATTTCGCTGGCCGAATTCAGCGTGCATGCCAAACAAAACTGGGACAGGCGGCAAACACCGCAGGAGCCATAACCCTCATAAAAAAGGCCGTCTGAACGCATCGGTTCAGACGGCCTGAGGTCTTTGCAAAAAATAACCGTCGCACCCGCGCAGGCGGGTGCCCAGTGCAAAGCGCTCGGCTTTGCTTGCCCGCCCATCTTTTTGATTTAAAAAAAACTCAAGCTATAGTGAAAAAACTTACTCTACTACCGCGTTGCTGCGCCTAGCCGTACTACCTGTACTGTCTGCGGCTTGCTGCCTTGTATTAAAAATTAAGTTTTTCCACTATAAATCATTGGGCTGCATATTACCAAGGCTGGCAAGTTTAAGCTGAAACTGCGCTTCAGGCTGGGCACCCGCCTGCGCGGGTGCGGCGAGCGGGAGATTTTGCAAAGGCTTAGGGCTTCCTGACAGCGCTGCGCTGTCAGAAAGCCCTAAGCCTCGCGTATGTTTTCAGACGGCATCAGCCCTTCAACTCGGCACTTTCAGACCCAGCCATTTCATGGTGCCGTCTTTATCGGTTTCTTTCACCGTCAGCACAAAATCGCCGATGTGGATGCGGTCGCCCTCTACCGGCACGCCGTCAAAGCGCTTCTTGAACAAGCCGCGCAAGGTCATGCCGCGTTCTTCCTCGTCCAGCTGCAAACCGTAAGCCGCCGCCAAATCGCCGGCGAGGCTGGAAGGGTTGACCACAAATTCGCCGAAAAAGCTCTGGCTCAGGCTCATGCTGGAGCCGGTTTCGGTAAAGCGTTTGGCCAGCGTTTCCACCTGCTCCTGCGGCACGATATACCAGGCCACGTCGCCCTGCTGCAGGCGCGTATCGAGGCCGAGCTCGACGCGGTCGTGGTTGCGTATCAGCGCAAAGCAGCGGGTGGCCAGCAAATCCAAATCCTGCGCCACTTCATCGGGATGCATGCCTTCCACATCGGCATCGGCCACCACTTCATAAGCCAGCAGCGGCACCGAAGCGCTTTCGGAAAGCCAGATTTCGCGGCTGTCTTTCGGCTCGGGCTTGGGCGGCACCGCCACTTTCAGCCAGTGTGCCACCACCGGAATGGTCGCCCCCTGAATCAACAGCGACAAAATCACCACCGCAAATGCCACGTCAAACAGCAACCGCGCATTCGGCACCCCCATCATCAGCGGCATCATCGCCAGCGTAATCGGCACCGCGCCGCGCAAGCCCACCCAGCTGATATAGGCCAGCTCGCGCTTGTTGTAGCCAAACTTCCAAATACTGCTCAATACGGCAATCGGGCGCGCCACCAGCATCAGAAACGCCGCCAGCACCAATGCATCCATGCCGTGTTCGAGCAGGCGCGTGGGCGTCACCAGCAAGCCCAATACCACAAACATACTCGCCTGCGCCAACCAGGCCAGTCCGTCCATCACCCGCAATACGTGCTCGGTGGCGTGGCTGTGTTGGTTGCCGACAAAAATACCGGCCAGATACACCGCCAGAAAGCCGCTGCCGCCAATGAGGTTGGTAAAGGCAAATACCAACAGGCCGCCCGAAACAATCATCAGCGCATACAAACCTTCGGCCAGATTGAGTTTGCGCATCAGCCGCGACAACAGACGGCCGCCGACATAACCCATCACCAGCCCGAAGCCCAGCTGCTGCACCAGCATCACCAGAAATGCCCATGCCCCCGCTTCATCGGGGTTCATGGTCATGGCAATCAGCGCGGTGACCAGGAAAATCGCCATCGGGTCGTTGGCACCCGATTCGATTTCCAACGTGGCCTGCACGCGCTCGTTGAGGCGCACACCGCTGTTGCGCAGCAGGCTGAACACCGCACCGGCATCGGTAGAGCCCACAATCGCCGCCATCAAAATGCCGAAACGCCAGTCCAGCCCCATATAGAAAGTGGCAAACGCACCGAGCAGCGCCACCGTGGCAATCACGCCCCAGGTCGCCAACACCGCCGACGGTTTCAAGGCCACACGGAAGCTGTCGAGCCTCGTGCGCAAACCGCCGTCGAGCAAAATCACCGCCAGCGCCAACTGGCCGATTAATGTCGCGGTAAAGAAATTGTCGAATTCGATGCCGCCGATACCTTCCTCGCCCGCCAGCATCCCCACGCCGAGAAACATCAGCAACAGCGGCAAGCCCAAACGGGCGGACAAAGTGGTGGAAATCACGCTGAGAAACAGCAGGAGGCCACCCAAAAAAAACAAACTGTTGATTCCGTCCATATTTTATTTTTCTTGATTACAATAAAGATGATTGAGTGTGTTGAATGCAATTATTTGATTTCGGCGCATTTTAACACAAAAAGCCGCATTTTCTTCCGCCCTTTCCGATGTTTTCGCGCTTTTTTTTTGCGGTTTCAGACGGCCAAGCCCCGGCTTTCGACGCACGTGGCCGCACTCGGGGAAGCATGCTGTTTTACTGCCTGTTTCTCAGTAAAAACATCCTGGGTTATAATACGCGATTGCCGCGATTCAATCGCACCCCCGCAACAAGGAAACACATATGGCATTTGCCTCTCTTTTTACCCTGCTTGACGACATCACCGCCGTACTCGACGACGTGGCCGTAATGACCAAAGTGGCCGCCAAGAAAACCGCCGGCGTGGTCGGCGACGATTTGGCGCTCAATGCCAACCAGGTCACCGGCGTGCGCGCCGACCGCGAGCTGCCGATTGTGTGGGCAGTGGCCAAAGGTTCGCTGCTCAACAAGCTGATTCTGGTGCCGGCGGCGCTGCTGCTGTCGGTATTCCTCCCCGCCCTGATCAAACCGCTGCTGATGATAGGCGGCGCGTTTCTCTGCTTCGAGGGTGTGGAAAAATTGTTGCACAAATTCCTCAACCGCCAAGTGGCCGACGAGGGTGCGCCCCATGCCGCCAGCGACGAAATCGTTGACGAAAAAACCAAAATCAAGGGCGCCATCCGCACCGACTTCATTCTCTCCGCCGAAATCATCATCATCGCGCTGGGCGTGGTCGGCGCCTACAGCGTGCTCACCAAATCCCTCGTGATGGCGGTTATCGGGGTGGGCATGACGGTGTTGGTTTACGGCCTGGTGGCGGGCATCGTGAAAATGGACGACATCGGCTTCTGGCTGATGGGCAAACGCAGCGCCGCCGCCCGCGCACTCGGCAAAGGCATCATCAGCGTGATGCCGTGGTTTATGCGCAGCCTCAGCATCATCGGCACGCTGGCCATGTTTCTCGTCGGCGGCGGCATCATCGCCCACAACCTCGGCTTCGTGCACGATTTCCTGCACGCACGCCATTGGGACGCAGGCTGGGACAGCTATCTGGCCACGCTGCTGATCGGCGTGCTCACCGGCGCCGTGGTGTGCGCGCTTGTCTTGCCGTTGATGAAAATTTTCGGTAAAAAAAGCGCCCATTAAAATCACCACCAAAACAGGTATAATCAAGGCCGTCTGAAACTTTCAGACGGCCTTTTCCAACCACACCCATCCGACATGAACGCCACACCGCCCACATTCCTGCAACAGCCGCGCTTTTACTGGCCGCTGCCGCTGGCCGCTGCTGCCGCCACGCCGCTGACGTTTGCACCCTATTACCAGTTTTGGCTGATGCCGCTCTTGTTTGCCCTACTTGTCCGCCTGATTGAAAGCCGCCCGCAATATGCCGTGCGCAGCGCCTACCTGTTCGGACTGGCAGCCTACACCGCGCAATTCTACTGGATACACACCGCCCTACACGACGTATCCGGCCTGCCCAATCTTTACGCTATTCCGCTCACCTTTTTACTGCCCGCCTTCCTCGCGCTCTATCCCGCCGCCGCCTTCTGGTTGTGGGAAAAATTCACCCTGCCGCGCTGGCTCAGCATCGGCATCGCCCTGCCGATATTGTGGACGCTCACCGAATTCGCCCGCGAACGCCTGCTCACCGGCTTCGGCTGGGGCGCGCTCGGCTACTCGCAAATCGCCGACGGCAGCCCGCTGGCCGGATTCGCCCCGCTGGGCGGCATCCATCTGGTCACGCTGGCCACCGCCTGTTGCGGCGCCTGGCTGTTGCTGCTGCTCGACAGCCGCAACCGCGGCAAACAGCGCCTCGGCGCCGCCGTCGCGCTTGCCATACTGCTGCTTGCCGGCCTCGCCGCCCGCCAGACCGCTTTTACCCAGCCCGACGGCACCACCGCCAGCGTCGCCCTGCCGCAAGGCAACATCGCGCAAACGCTGAAATGGAGCGAAGACCAAATCGCCCCCACCATCCAGCGTTATTATGAGCAAGTGGCGTCCACCCACGCCGAAATCGTCATCCTGCCCGAAACCGCCATCCCGGTGATGCGGCAAAACCTGCCCGAAGGCCTGATTAACCAGTTTGCCGACCAGGCGCAGCGCAACGGCAGCGCGCTGGCCATCGGCATCCCCCAGTTTACCGATGATTACTCCGGCTATCTCAATTCGATGATTAACCTGTCGGGCTACAACCCCGAAGCGCCCGCGTTCCCCTCTTATTCCAAAAACCATCTGGTGCCGTTTGGCGAATACAAGCCGCTGCCCGCGATAACCGAACCTTTATACACGCTGATGAACATGCCGCTGGCCGATTTCCGCCGCGGCGGCGCCGCGCAGACACCGTTTCAGATGGCCAACCAGAAAGTCGCCTTCAACATCTGCTATGAAGACGGCTTCGGCGACGAACTCATCGCCTCCGCCAAACAAGCCAGCCTGCTCGCCAATGTCAGCAACATGGCCTGGTACGGCAAATCCAACGCCATGTTCCAGCAGCTGCAACAATCGCAGGCGCGCGCACTCGAGCTTGGCCGCTACATGGTACGCGCCACCAACACCGGCACCACCGCCATCGTCAACCCGCAAGGCCGCGTGGTAGCCGAAGCCGCGCCCGACACCGCTGTTGTATTGGAAGGCAAAATCGAAGGCTATCAGGGTGAAACCCCGTATATGAAACTCGGCAGCTCATGGCCGCTGGTGGCGCTACTGGCCGCCTGCGCATTGAGTTTGTATTTCGTCGGCAAACGTCGAAGCTGACTTTCAGACGGCCTTTTACGGATACATCGGTAAGATCTGGACTTCAGAGCCTGACAGATTCATCCTCAACCGTTCCACCTGATGCCGGGACTGAACAACTATAGTCGGAGAAATGAGATTCTGCTACGGCCTTGGCTCGCCTTGTATCAGAATCTCATTTCTCCGACTATATAAATTTGTGGCCCCTATTGCGCGACCGGCACGGCGCGCATCGGAATAGCAAACGTTTCCGACACGGGGATCGCACCTGCACCATTGTCATAGGATATCGTCAGATCGAACCGCACGACAAAATCCTGCGGCGCGGTATTGGCAGGTCGGCCCGAGCCTGGCAAGATACGGCTGCGAATTGCGTCTGTGTGCCTTGTCCAACTGCTGATCAGCAAATCCTCGCCGGCCCGGATTGTTTTTTGCTGCGCACTGGCGCCGCCGCTGACGTCGTTGAAATCCACGGACTGATTGGGCCGGCCTGCAGGCCAGATGGCCGTGGACCGGAAAGATCGCGCAGGGTCAAGCTGATAGCGCACGGTGACCGGCTCAGGACCTGTGTTACGGATGCGCACTGTCGGCGTGTAGGGGACAAGATTCGCGGCACCCTCCGGCTTGATACACAAAGTGTCCGCACCAAACACCTCCAGCACCAATGGGCCGCTGGATTTCGTATCGAGTGCCCTGCTTTCCATGCTGCATCCTTCGGACAATGCACCATTTGCAGGCACGCAGGCCACGACTGCGGCAAGTGCCGCCGGGATGAGTGTGACCGATATCCACCTAAACATCTCTATGGCTCCTTATCATTATTATCCGAATCCAACCCGGGTCGGGCTTTCGCCCCCTATTGGCAGCCCATCGATCGCTGGCACGCATCACCTATCCAGCGTGCAAAGGAAGCGGCTATTCGTTCTTTGTCAAAACTGGCACGACGCGGAAGCGCACATCGAATATCTCGGCAACCGGGATCCGCCCCGTTCCGCGGTCATATAGTAAAAGAATAATAAAAATAATACACTAACTTCATGGCATACTCAAAAGACTATCGGCAAATGATACTTGGCAAGCTCGAATCAGGAATGAGCTATAGTCGGAGAAATGAGATTCTGACACAAGGCGACGAGCCAACGCCGTAGCAAAAACTCATTTCTTCGACTATATCGTCCCGTCCGGCAGGGCGGCTGGCGTCTTGTTATCGTTCGTCACGCTTACATCTGCACCGCTTGCCGCGATTTTTTGCCAGGGCATCCTGATAGGCCGTCTGAAATAAAAACTGCACAAAGCTGCGGTATTATGGTTTAATCGCCTTGAACTTATTCCGAGTAAACCACTCAAATATTAAAAATCAATCAATGATAAAAATATACACAATTTAACCTATTGCGTGTTGAATCCATACACGGAACTTATGTCTAATAGCTAAACAGGCAGACAAGTGTTACACTACAATGCTCAAGAATATAAAAGCACTTGCCGGCCGCCTATATTCCGGGCTGCGGCCTCTGCCACAGCCCACAACACAAGGAAAAACGATGTCCATGAATAACGCTTTCGCATTACCCGTACCCACCGGTCACGGCAGCCTGGAGCAATACATTCATACCGTAAACAACATTCCGATGCTGACCGCAGAGGAAGAGACCTCGCTGGCCGAACGCCAGCAAAGCGGCGACCTCGAAGCCGCCAAAAAGCTGATTCTTTCCCACCTGCGCGTGGTGGTATCTATCGCCCGCGGCTACGACGGCTACGGCCTCAACCAGGCCGACCTGATTCAGGAAGGCAACATCGGCCTGATGAAAGCGGTGAAACGCTTCGAGCCGACCCGTGGCGCGCGCCTGTTTTCATTCGCCGTGCACTGGATTAAAGCCGAGATTCACGAATTCATCCTGCGCAACTGGCGTCTGGTGCGCGTGGCCACCACCAAACCGCAACGCAAACTGTTTTTCAATCTGCGCAGCATGCGCAAGAGCCTGTCTGCCTTGTCACCGAAAGAAGCGCAAGACATCGCCGACGATTTGGGCGTGAAACTTTCCGAAGTATTGGAAATGGAGCAGCGCATGACCGGCCGCGACATCGGCATCATGGCGGACAACAGCGACGACGAAGACAGCTTCGCCCCGATTGACTGGCTGGCCGACAACGACACCGAGCCGACCCAGCAAATCGCCCAAAAAGCGCATTACGCCCTGCAAACCGAAGGCTTGCAAAACGCCTTGGCGCAACTCGACGAGCGCAGCCGCCGCATTGTCGAAACCCGCTGGCTGCAAGACGACGGCGGCCTGACCCTGCACGAGCTGGCCGCCGAATACGGCGTATCCGCCGAGCGCATCCGCCAAATCGAAGCCAAGGCAATGCAGAAATTGCGCGGTTTTCTGGCCGAAGAAGCCGAAGCGGTCTAAGACATTCCGACCATCAAAAGTAAAGGCCGTCTGAACGTTTCAGACGGCCTTTTTTTCAATTTATCCCCATTCATATAGTCGGAGAAATGAGATTCTGATACAAGGCGAGCCAACGCCGTAGCAGAAACTCATTTCTCCGACTATAAAAACCACCTGGCTGAAACCTTTGCAAAAAAATAACCGTCGCACCCGCGCAGGCGGGTGCCCAGTCTGAAGCGCAGCTTCA
>JAUNTY010000106.1 GCA_030538415.1 Neisseria sp.
GGAGAAATGGATTCCGGCCTGCGCCGGAATGACGGATACAATGGATATTTTCAAGGAAAAAGGTATTTTGCAAAGGCCTCAGGCCGTCTGAACGCATCGGTTTTCAGACGGCCTGATTTTATCCGGCTTGATTACGCGCCGCTTTTTTCACCGTGCCACGGCGCGACCTTGAAGAGCAGCAGCATGCCCGGCACGGCGAGGAAGAAGCAGAGCCAGAAGAAATTCACATAGCCCAGCCATTCGATTAAGTAGCCGGTGCTGGCGTTGATAAAGGTGCGCGGCACGGCGGAGAGGCTGGTGAAGAGGGCGAGCTGGGTGGCGGTGAAGGCGGGGTTGGTTTCGCGCGCCATGTAGGCCACGAAAGCGGCGGTGCCGAGGCCGACGCCGACGGCTTCGGCGCCGATAACGCCGCCCAGCATCCAGCGCTCGGCGGCGCCCACGGTTTCAAACGGTCCCATGTCGGCCAGCCACACGAAGCCGAGAATGGTGACAATCTGCACGAGGCCAAACAGCCACAACGCTTTGTTGATGCCGAGTTTGAGCATCCAGATGCCGCCGATGATGCCGAAAATCACCGCAGGCCACAGCCCCGCGTTTTTGGCAATCAGGCCGATGTCGGTTTTGCTGTAGCCCATGTCGAGGTAAAACGGCGTGGCCAGCGCCGTCGCCATGCTGTCGCCGAGCTTGTAGAGAAAGATAAACGCCAATACCAACAGCGCCTGCTGCACGCCTTTGCGGCCGAAAAATTCCTTGAAAGGCTCGGTGACGGTTTGACGGAAGGTTTTCGGTGCGGCGGGCGGCAGCTGCGGTTCGCGTGCCAGCATGAGCGTCATGAAAAGCCCGGGCAGCATGAAGAGCGCGGTGATGATGAACACATTGTGCCAAGGCATGATGTCGGCCAGAATCAGCGACAGCGAGCCGGGTACCAGCGCGGCGATGCGGTAGGCGTTGACATGGATG
Source organism: Neisseria sp. (assembly GCA_030538415.1). Lineage (GTDB taxonomy): Bacteria > Pseudomonadota > Gammaproteobacteria > Burkholderiales > Neisseriaceae > Neisseria. Next base: position 961 of record JAUNTY010000106.1, read on the forward strand.
GCGTTGCCCAAGCCCAGTTCGTTGTCGGGCAGGATTTCGCGGCGGAAGGCATCGAGTACGATGTCCTGGCTGGCCGAGAAAAACGCCACCACCAGCGACAAACCCATAATCACGGCCATGTGTTGGTGCGGATTGAGAAAGGCATACGCGGCCAACGTGAGCAACAGGCCGATTTGGGTCACCAGCATCCAGCCGCGGCGGCGGCCGAGAAAGGGCAGGCGCACGGCGTCCATCACCGGCGCCCACACGAATTTCCAGGTAAACGGCAGACCGATGAGGGCGAAGAGGCCGATGGTTTTTAAATCAATGGCTTCGCTGCGCAACCAGGCGGGAATCAGATTGATGAGGAAATACAGCGGCAGGCCGGAGGTGAAGCCGGTGAAAATACAAATCAGCATGCGGCGGGTGAAGATTTGCTGCCAGATGCCGGGTTGGGTTGCTTGCATGGAAAATCCTGAATGATGCCGTCTGAATGCATTCAGACGGCCTTGAAATGAAGGGCTTATTGTAACAAGTAAGCGCAAAGGCCGTCTGAAAAGATTGAGGCCGTTGCAAAATTGCCCGTTCGTCGCACCTGTGTAGGCGGGTGCGACGGGCAGAAGTATGCGTAGCGTGGGTTTTACCCGTGAAAATAACGGTATGTCAGCCGGATTCAGAAACAAGCTGAGACCTTTGCAAAATACCTTCTGCTGCATCGCAAAAGCATCCGCTCCGTCA
>JAUNTY010000068.1 GCA_030538415.1 Neisseria sp.
CTGTACTGTCTGCGGCTTGCTGCCTTGTATTAGAGTAAGTTTTCCCACTATATAACGGCGGCGGTTTGGGTGGTGTTCTGATGAAACCACAATGGCAGAATAGCAGCGCCACTCCTGCCCAGCAGCATCGCCCGCACGTTTTTACCCCATTTTCCACTGTGAAAAATGCAATAATTATCAACAGCTAACAAGAAAAGCAATCATCTTCCTTATCCTTTTTTGCCGCCATTTCCCGCCCGCGCCAAAATGGCGGCATGAAAAATCAGCCGCACTGTGAACACGATTCTTGCAAAGGCCCCCTATGCTATCCGACCTGCGCCGCTATCTGCCCCCGCCCCGACGGCTGGCCGTGCTCTTTTTCGGCATTATTATTCCGCTCCTGATTGCCGGTGAAATCGCGGAAGACCTGCTGGAACACGAGCGCTTCACCTTCGAGCAGCCGCTGATGCTGTGGATACACCACCACGTCGGCGAAGCGTTCATGCCCGTGGCGGTGGCGCTGCATTATGTGGGCAAAACCGCCGTTGCCACGGCCATCGCGCTGCTGTTTGCCGCCTGGCATTACCTGCGCGGCCACCGCAGCCGGGCGGTGTTTGTTTTGCTCGGCGCGGCGCTGCCTGCCGCCGTCATGTTTGCCGCCAAGCAGTTTTTCAACCGCCCGCGCCCCGAATTGTGGCCGCGCATCATCGAAGAAACCAACGCTTCGTTTCCCAGCGGCCACAGCACCTTCGGAGCCGCGCTGGCCACGGTGTTTGTGTTGGTTTACTGGCATTCGCCGCGCCGCCGCCCGATTATCGCCGCCGCCATAACCTTCGCCTTGCTGATGGGCTTTTCCCGCATCGTGTTGGGTGTGCACTACCCCACCGACGTATTGGTGGGCTGGATAACCGGCACCAGCATCGTCATCGGCCTGTATATCGTCATGTATAGTCGAAGAAATTAGTTTCTGCTACGGCGTTGGCTCGCCTTGTCGTACTATCTGTACTGTCTGCGGCTCGCCGCCTTGTATCAGAAGCTAATTTCTCCGACTATACCGCCGCCCGCTGCGCCGGAAAACACGCCGCGGCAAACAGACCGGTAAGCCTGACAAAATTTTCAGGCCGTCTGAACACGATTTTTCAGACGGCCTTTTTAATTCCTTATTATCTTGTTAACATAGAACAATACCGGCAACCCTAATGCTGGGTCGCCGCCCCAACCATGCTATAGTCGGATTCTGCCATGAAAAGCCGTGAAGACGCCCTTGCCTTTTGCCTGAGCCTGCCCGAAAGCTATTGCGATACGCCGTTTCGCGATGCCAACTGGACGCTGGCGCGCCATCGCGCCAACCGCAAGGCATTTGCCCTAGTGTTCGAGCGCAGCGGCCATATCTGGATCAACGTCAAGGCCGCACCGGGCTGGCGCGACTTTTGGCGGCAGAGCCATGCCTCAGTAATCGCAGCCTACCACATGAACAAGGAACACTGGAATTCGCTGATTCTCGACGGCAGCATTCCTGCCGCCGACATCCGCCAAATGATTGAAGACAGCTACCACCTGACCCTGCCCAAAACCAAAACCCGCTGACACCATGCCGACAACCGCTACTTTCCCCCCACTGCACACCCCGCGCTGGCTGCGCGGCGGCAATCTGGAAACCCTCTACGCCAAATCCCTGCAGGCAGCCCCGCCTGCCTACCGCCGCGAGCTTCTGCCCGACAGCACCGGCCAAACGCTGGTCGCCTACGACTTTATCGACAGCCCCGATGCCGCTGCGCCGCTGGTGGTCTTGTTTCACGGCCTCGAAGGCAGCAGCCGCAGCCATTACGCCGTGGCGCTGATGAACGCGGTGGCGGCGCGCGGCTGGCACGGCGTGGTGGCGCACTTTCGCGGCTGCGGCGGCGTGCCCAACACCGCGCCTGTGTATTACCATTCGGGCGACAGCCGCGAAATCGAATTCATGCTGCAAACCCTTTCTGCGCGCTATTCACGCATTTATGCTGCGGGCGTGTCGCTCGGCGGCAATGCGCTGGCGAAATATCTGGGCGAACAAGGCCGCGCCGCCATTCCGCAGGCCGCCGCCGTGGTGTCGGCACCGGTCGACCTTACCGCTGCGGGCAGCCGTTTCGACAAAGGCACCACCCGCCTGCTCTACACCCGCTATTTTTTCAACACCCTGCTGCCCAAGGCGCGTGCTTTCGATTTCCACACCGAAGCCCTCGGCCGCTGCAAGACCCTCAGCGATTTCGACGACGCCTTCACCGCCCCGCTGCACGGTTTCAAAGACGCCGCCGACTATTACCGCCGCGCCTCCTGCAAGCCGCTGTTGCCAGCCATCGAAACGCCGACGCTGCTGCTCAACGCCGTCAACGATCCCTTCCTGCCGCCGGAAGCGCTGCCCTCTGCCCAAGAAGTGTCGCGCGCCGTCACCCTGCTGCAACCGGCGCACGGCGGCCATGTCGGCTTTGTCAGCGGCCGCGGCAGAGGCCATCTGAACTGGATGCCGCAAACGCTGCTGACGTATTTCGAAGAAGTGGCCGGGTAAAACGGAGCCGCATTCCATAGGGACTTTGCAAAAAATAACTGTCGCACCCGCGCAGGCGGGTGTCCAGTCTAAAGCACCGCTTCAGCTTAAACTTGTCAGCCTCAGGCAACAAGCGACCTGATGATTTGTGTTGGCTTTTGCAATCATATATAGTCGTTTCAATTTAGTTTGATACAGCGTTGCTGCGCCTTGCCGTACTATCTGTACTGTCTGCGGCTTGCTGCCTTGTCTCAATCTAAATTGAAACGACTATAAATTGGGCAGACCAGCAAAGCTACGCTTTGCACTAGGCACCCGCCTGCGCGGGTGCGACAGTTATTTTTTGCAAAGGCCTCAGGGAAATAAAACAAGGCCGTCTGAAAATCTTTTCAGACGGCCTTTCGTTGCCCATGCCTTCAGATTCAAACCGCAACGGCTTGTTTCACCCAGGCTTTCTCAATCCGGACAGGAATGTTTTTATACGCCGGGATGCCGCTGACGGGGTCGAAATTATCCAAATCCACCAAATCGTTGGCCTCGGGGAAATAAGTGGCTGCCGAACGGTCGGCCATTTCAATCAACACCACCACCAACCCTTCCAAACGGCGGGCGGTAGGCGAGCCGGTTTTGTCCAGCGCCACGATGTTCACACCGTCGCCCTCTGCCAGACCCAGGCGCTTTGCCTCGCTGTGATTGAGAAACAACACGTTGCGCATGCCGTATACGCCGCGATAACGGTCGTCGAGGCCGTAAACCGTGGTGTTGTATTGGTCGTGGCTGCGGATGGTGGCCAGTGAAAAGTCGGCATCATCCAACACACGCGGGTCTTCGTTGATGCCTTCCATCACCAGAAAATTGGCTTTGCCGCTGCTGGTTTGCCATTTGCGCTCGGCCGCCGAATTGGGCAGGTGAAAGCCGCCCGGCTCGCGGATGCGGCGGTTGAAATCGGCAAACTCAGGGAATACGGCTTCGATGCCGTCGCGGATAAGGTCGTAATTACCGACAAGCTCGTCCCAATTGACCTTGCTTTGCGGCAAGGTGGCTTTTGCCAGGCCGGCCACCACCGCACATTCCGATTTCAGATACGGGCTTGCCGGCGGCAGCTTGCCGCCGGATGCATGCACCATCGACATCGAATCTTCCACCGTAACCACCTGCTCGCCGCCCGCCTGCCGGTCGATTTCCGTGCGGCCGAGCACGGGCAGCAGATAAGTGTTTTTCGAGGTGGTGAGATGTGAGCGGTTGAGCTTGGTGCCGATGTGCACCGCCAAATCCAGCGCTTTCACACCGGGAATGCAGCGCGACTGGTCGGGCATGGCCATCACCAGATTGCCGCCCATACACACCAGCGCCTTCACTTTGCCCTCGGACATCGCCTGCATGCTCGCTACGGCGGCATGCCCCCAGGCTTCGGGCGGGCGGAAGCCGAAGCGTTTTTCGATATTGTCGATTAAGGTTTTGCCCGGTTTTTCGGTAATGCCTACCGTGCGGTCGCCCTGCACGTTGGAATGGCCGCGGACCGGCGAAATGCCGGTGCCGGGGCGGCCGATATTGCCTTTGAGCAGCAGCAGATTCACCATCTGCTGAATGTTTTGCGTGCCGGTTTCATGTTGGGTGGCACCCATGCCGTAGCAGATAATGGTGCGTTCGGCAGCAATATAAAGTTGGGCGATTTCTTCAATCTGGTCGCGGCTGAGGCCGGATACAGCGGTGATGCTGCTCCACTCTGTGGCCAATACGTCTGCGCGCAAGGCGGCATAGCCCGAGGTATGTTCGGCGATAAAGCTTTCATCCAGCACACCCGCTTTGCCCGCCGCCACATCCGCTTCGTGCGCCTCAATCACGCAGCGCATCACGCCTTTGAGCAAGGCCGCATCGCCGCCTACGCGCACGGTGTAATAGTTTGACGCCAGCGGCGTGGCCTGAAAATCCACCATCTGCATCGGGTTTTGCGGCGGCACGAAATTAATCAGCCCACGCTCCTTAATCGGATTAATCGCCACAATTTTGGCGCCTCGGCGCGACATTTCACTCAAATAAGTGAGCATGCGCGGGTGGTTGGTGCCGGGATTGTGGCCGATGCTGATCAGCAGGTCGCACTCGGCCAAATCATCGAGCACGATGGTGGCCTTGCCCACACCGATGGCGGGCGGCAAACCGACGCTGGTCGGCTCGTGGCACATATTCGAACAATCGGGGAAATTATTGTGGCCGTATTCGCGCCCGAAAAGTTGGTAGAGGAAAGCAGCCTCGTTTGAGGTACGGCCGGAGGTATAAAACTCGACCGTTTCCGGATCGTAGCTTTGCAGCAGAGCGCCCACTTCGGCAAACGCTTCTTCCCACTCGACAGGCCGGTAGGTATCGCTGGCGGCATCGTATTTCATCGGCTGGGTCAGCCTGCCCTGGTTTTCCAGCTCGTAATCGCTCCAGCCCAATAATTCGCTCACCGTATGAGCCGCGAAAAAGTCCGACGTTACCCGCTTTGAGGTGGCCTCCCACGACATGGCCTTGATGCCGTTTTCACAGGCTTCAATCGGATGCGGCGGTTTCGCATCGGGCCAGGCGCAGCCCGGGCAGTCAAACCCGCCGGGTTTGTTCATCTCCAGCAGAATCTTGATGTCTTCGCGCATGTTCATCTGCTCATGCAATGCTTCGCCTACCGCTTTGGCGGCAGGCCAGCCGCCTGCCGGGAAATCATAATGGTGGATTTTGGGATGTGACATGTTCAATACCTCCGTATCGGGCAGATTGGCTTGCAAATCCGGCCAATCCACTGCTTTTGTTTTCAGACGGCCTGCAACACAGACCGCTCCTCGCCACAATATCGCACTTCTTGATTAAGATACAGAGGAAGCCATATAAATTTTAAACAATGCAATGAGTGTCATCTATTCCCCTGTCATGCATATGAATTCAATGGGCGGACAATCTGCTTTCAGAAACGTCATCCCCGCAAGTTTTAGGCGGGGACGGCCTCTGCGTTATAATCCTGCTTCTTTTGCTACCAAACGCCCTATGAACCACGCCACCGAAATCATCCACATCATCGGCACCGCCGCTTTCGCCGTATCCGGCTATCTGGTCGGTGTGCGCAAGCGGCTGGATGTATTGGGCGTATTGATTGTGGCGCTGCTCACCGCCATCGGCGGCGGCATAATGCGCGATGTTTTGATGGGGCGCGTGCCCGTGGTGTTCACCCAAAACAGCGCCATCCTCACCATCGGCGTCACGCTGGTTCTGGCGTGGCTGTTCAAGCTGCAAAACAGCAAAAAGAAAGTGTTGGCGGCGCTGTTTCTGCTCGCTGATTCGCTCGGCCTCGTCGCCTTCACCATCACCGGCGCGCAGCTGGGGCTGCTGTATGAGTTGAATCTGTTTGGCGTGGTGATGCTGGGCTTTGTCACCGCCGTCGGCGGCGGCATCGTGCGCGACACGCTGGTCAACGATATTCCGATGATTTTGCGCAAGGATTTTTACGGCACGGTGTCGGTGATTATCGGGCTGGCGCTGTATACGCTCGACCGTTGCGGCTGGGTCAACGTGTTCACCCTCAATATCTTGCTGTGGGGCGGCTACGCGCTCAGATTATGGGCGCACCGCGTGGCCTGGGCGCTGCCGAGATTTTGATACAGGCCGTCTGAAAACCTACCGCGCCACTTCGATTTCAGGTAGCATAAAGCCCTGCCTGTTTTTGGCTTTCAGACGGCCAACCATGAATACAGGCCGTCTGAAACCTTTCCCATACAAGACCTCTATTCAAGCCGACACCATGACCGATATCCTGAACAAAATCCTCGCCACCAAAGCCGAAGAAGTGGCCGCCGCCAAAGCCGCCGTGCCATTGGCAGAAATCAAACGCCAGGCCGAAGCCGCCGCGCCGGTGCGGCCGTTTCTCGACGCCATCCATGCCAAGCATGCCGCCGCGCTGCCCGCGATTATCGCCGAAGTGAAAAAAGCCAGCCCCAGCAAAGGGCTGATACGCGCCGATTTTAATCCGGTTGAGATTGCCCGCGCCTATGAGCGTGCCGGAGCCACCTGCCTGTCGGTGCTCACCGACGAACACTATTTCCAGGGCTCGCCCGACTACCTGCGCCAGGCACGCGCAGCGGTGAATTTGCCGGTATTGCGCAAAGATTTCATGATTGACGAATATCAGGTTTATCAGGCGCGCGCCTGGGGCGCCGATGCCATCCTGCTGATTGCTGCCGCACTCGAAGCCGAGCAAATGGCGCGGCTCGAAGCCACCGCCCACTCGCTCGGCATGACGGTATTGCTGGAGCTGCACGACCGCAGCGAGCTGGAGAAATGCCGCCATCTCACCACCCCGCTCTGGGGCGTCAACAACCGCAACCTGCGCACCTTCGACGTATCGCTGCAGCAAACCCTCGATCTACTGCCCGCGCTCGACGGCAAAACCGTGGTCACCGAGAGCGGCATCGGCAGCAAAGCAGATGTCGACTTCATGCGCGACCACGGCGTACACACCTTCCTTATCGGCGAAACCTTTATGCGCGCCGACGACATCGAAGCAGCGGTGAAAAGCTTGTTTTAACACTGACTGCCCTTATATTAAAGCGCAACACCAAGGCCGTCTGAAACCCGCAGATGGGTTCGCACCCATTCAGACGGCCTTTGGCATGCTGCGCAGCCCGCGCTTTGGACTTTCCGGCCAAACAAGACAATTTGGTTGTTACGTCGGCAGACTTTAAGTCTATAATAAGCGTTCGACATGCGTATGATTCTCACACACTTTATTTATTTCACATCCATTCCAAAACAGCCGACCGTACCGGCCAAACCGGCTGCACGGTCAGCCTGCCTGTTTGCCGAATGGATAATCAGGCAGCCATCCGCCAGGCCGTCTGAAAGCGAAAGGATACCATTTCATGGCCGTTATCATCAAAACAGCGGAAGAAATCGAAAAAATGCGCGAGCTCGGCCGCCTGGCCGCCGAAGCGCTCGATTACATTGGACAATTCGTCAAACCCGGCGTCACTACAAACGAACTGGACAAGTTGATTTACGATTATCACGTTGATGTGCAGGGCGGTTATCCGGCGCCGCTGAATTACGGCAACCCTCCCTATCCGAAATCCTGCTGCACTTCAGTTAACCACGTGATTTGCCACGGCATTCCCGATGACAAACCCTTGAAAAACGGCGACATCGTCAATATCGACGTCACCATCAAAAAAGACGGCTTCCACGGCGACTCCAGCCGCATGTTTGCCGTCGGCACCATCAGCCCGCAAGCGCAACGTCTGATAGACGTAACGCATGCATCCATGATGGCGGGCATCGCCGCCGTCAAACCCGGCGCGACTTTGGGCGATATCGGCCATGCCTGCCAGCAGGTTGCCGAAAACGCCGGTTATTCGGTGGTGCAGGAATTTTGCGGCCACGGCATCGGCCGCGGCTTCCATGAAGAGCCGCAAGTGTTGCATTATGGACACAAAGGTAAAGGTCTCGAATTGGCGCCCGGCATGATTTTCACAATCGAACCAATGATTAACCAAGGTAAACGTCATTTACGTATTTTGGCCGACGGCTGGACAGTCGTGACCAAAGACCGTTCGCTTTCGGCCCAATGGGAACACGAAGTGTTGGTAACCGAAACAGGCTGTGAAATCCTGACGATAAGCCCGGCCAGCGGCAAACCTTAACGCAAGGCCACACATATTAACAATAATAAAGTAAATGCTCTATTTGTTGCCGTAAAGTCATTTATTTACAACGACATGTTAAAATAAACCAGTAATAGCCAATATAAATATTCGTATTTGAATTTTTTTTGTCAAACTCCTCTTGCATCTCCTGTCTAAGCGCTTATACTTAAACAGCCAAGATGTGATACGTCTATTTATGGTATTATCACCAGGCTAAGTATACCAGCCATAACTTTATATTAAACAACAAGAAAAGAAGGAAGTTTCATGAAATCGTTTGAGCAAATCGAAAATATTCGCGACATCCGCAAAAAGCTCGGTCTGAACCAAATGGACTTTTGGAGCCGCATCGGTGTCACCCAATCCGGCGGTTCCCGCTATGAATCAGGCCGCAACATGCCCAAGCCCGTGCGCGAACTGCTGCGTTTGGTCCATATCGAAAAAATCGATCTGGCCAAGGTCAACCGCGACGACCTGACCATCGCCGCCCTGCTGAAGCAGCGCGATCCCGAGCTTTACGCCGCCCTGAAAAAGGAAGCCAAAGCCGACGCCAAAAACGGCAAATAAGCCGAAAAGGCTCCGATTAGACTGCCCGTTTATTCATGATAACGGGCAGTTTTTTACATCTGCCTTTCACAACAAACACAGGCCGAAGCCTTTGCAAAAAACAACCGTCGCACCCGCGCAGGCGGGTGCGACGAGCGGGAGATTTTGCCAAAGTCTCAGGCCGCCTGAAAAGATATGGCTGGACAACACATTTTGTATACAAGGCAGCCAGCCGCACACCCTATAGTCGGAGAAATTAGATTCTGATACAAGGCGGCGAGCCGCAGACAGTACAGATATACTCGGAGAAATGAGATTCTGGTACAAGGCGGCGAGCCGCAGGCAGTATAGATAGTACGACAAGGCGAGCCAACACCGTAGCAGAAACTAATTTCTTCGACTATAGCTACACGATAGGTTTCAGACGGCCATTTGCGCTATAATCCCAAGATTCAAATCACCTATTCCGCAATGCACCAAACATCATGCTAAACAAATACAATCCCGCCGAAATCGAAGCCAAACATTACCAACAATGGCAGTCCGCAGGCTATTTCCAGCCGCACATGGACAGCAGCAAACCCTCATTCTCCATCCAGCTGCCGCCGCCGAACGTCACCGGCACGCTGCACATGGGCCACGCCTTCAACCAAACCATCATGGACGGCCTCACCCGCTATTACCGTATGAAAGGCTACAACACCTGCTGGATTCCCGGCACCGACCACGCAGGCATCGCCACCCAAATCGTGGTGGAGCGCCAATTGGCCGAACAAGGCGTGTCGCGCCATGATTTGGGGCGCGAAGGCTTTTTGGAAAAAGTGTGGGCGTGGAAAAACATTTCCGGCGGCACGATTACCGAGCAGATGCGCCGCGTCGGCTGCTCCGCCGACTGGAGCCGCGAATATTTCACCATGGACGACACCCGCGCGGGCATCGTCACCGAAGTATTCGTGCGCCTGTTTGAACAAGGCCTGATTTACCGCGGCAAGCGTTTGGTGAACTGGGATCCGGTGCTCGGCACCGCCGTTTCAGACCTCGAAGTGGAAAGCGTGGAAGAACAAGGCTCGATGTGGCACATCCGCTACCCGCTCGCCGACAACCCCGCCGAGGCCGTGATTGTGGCCACCACCCGCCCCGAAACCCTGCTCGGCGATGTGGCCGTGGCGGTGAATCCCGAAGACGAACGCTACGCGCACCTCATCGGCAAAGAATTGCTGCTGCCGCTCACCGGCCGCACTATTCCCGTGATTGCCGATGAATATGTGGAAAAAGATTTCGGCACCGGCTGCGTGAAAATCACCCCCGCCCACGACTTCAACGACTACGAAGTCGGCAAACGCCACGACACCCGCCTGATTAATGTGTTCGACCTCGAAGCCAAAGTATTGGCCGAAGCCGAAGTGTTCAACTTCAAAGGCGAAGCGCAAGCCGCTTTCAGGCTGCCTGAAGCCTATGCCGGTCTCGACCGTTTCGCCGCCCGCAAGCAAATGCTGGCCGACCTCGAAGCGCAAAACCTGCTCGCCGAAGTGAAACCGCACACGCTGATGACGCCGAAAGGCGACCGCACCGGCTCGGTCATCGAGCCGATGCTGACCAGCCAATGGTTCGTTGCCATGAGCGCCACGCCCGACGGCAGCAAACAGCCCGAGCCGGACAGCGAATTCAAAGGCATGAGCTTGGCGCAAAAAGCCAAACACGCCGTCGACAGCGGTGCGGTGAAATTCATCCCCGAAAACTGGGTCAACACCTACAACCAATGGATGAACAATATCCAGGATTGGTGCATCTCGCGCCAATTGTGGTGGGGGCATCAAATTCCCGCATGGTACGACGAGCAAGGCAACTGCTATGTCGCCCGCAACCAGGAAGAGGCCGAAAAACTTTCAGACGGCCTCAAACTCACCCGCGACGAAGACGTATTGGATACCTGGTTCTCCTCCGCGCTCGTGCCTTTCTCCACTTTGGGTTGGCCGTCTGAAACCGCCGAATTGAAAGCCTTTTTGCCGAGCAACGTCTTGGTAACGGGCTATGAAATCATCTTCTTCTGGGTGGCGCGCATGATCATGATGACCAGCCACTTCACCGGCAAAGTGCCATTCAGCGATGTGTATATCCACGGCATGGTGCGTGACCACGAAGGCAAGAAAATGTCGAAATCCGAGGGCAATGTGATTGACCCGGTTGACCTGATTGACGGCATCGATTTGGAAAGCCTGCTGGTAAAACGCACCACCGGCTTGCGCCGCCCCGAAAAAGCGCCGCAAGTGAAAAAAGCCACCGAAAAGCTCTTCCCCGAAGGCATTCCCATATTCGGCACCGACGCGCTGCGCTTTACCATGGCGAGCTATGCCAGCCTCGGCCGCAGCATCAACTTCGACTTCAAACGCGCAGAAGGCTACCGCAATTTCTGCAACAAATTGTGGAACGCCACCAATTTCGTATTGATGAACGTGGAAGAACACGATTGCGGCCAAGACGAAAGCCAGCCCTTGGCCTATACCTTTGTCGACCAATGGATTATCGGCCGTTTGCAGCAAACCGAAGCCGCCGTGGCCGAAGCCTTCGACACCTACCGCTTCGACCTCGCCGCGCAAACGCTGTATGAATTTGTGTGGAACGAATATTGCGACTGGTATATCGAATTGGCGAAAGTGCAGCTGCAAACCGGCTGCCCGACCACCCAGCGCACCACCCGCCGCACCCTCGTGCGCGTATTGGAAGTGATTCTGCGCCTGCTGCACCCGATTATGCCCTTCATCACCGAAGAGCTGTGGCAAACCGTCGCCCCCTTGGCCAACGCCAAGCAAACCGACAGCATCATGATCGCTGCCTGGCCGCTGGCGGATCAGGAAAAAATCGTTCCCGCCGCCTTCGACAAAATGGCTGCGCTGCAAGACCTGATCGGTGCGGTGCGCAACCTGCGCGGCGAAATGGGGCTTGCACCGAGCGTGAAAGCACCGCTGTTTGTCGAAGGCAACGAAGATTTGGCCGACTTGCTGAAATACGTGCCGATGATGGCGCGGCTGACCGAAGCGCAATTGGTTTCCGCCCTGCCCGAAGCCGACGACGCGCCCGTGGCCGTCTGCAACGGCGCGCGCCTGATGCTGAAAGTGGAAATCGACAAAACCGCCGAAACCGCCCGCTTGGGCAAAGAAGCCGAAAAACTGCAAAAAGCATTGGATAAACTCAATGCCAAACTCAGCAAACCCGGCTACACCGACAAAGCCCCCGCGCATCTGGTCGAAAAAGACCGCACAGAATTGGCCGAGTTGGAAGATAAAATGGGCAAAGTGCAAGCGCATTTGGCGAAGCTGAAAGACTGATTCGCCGACAAATGCAAGGCCGTCTGAAACACATTTCAGGCGGCCTTTTTTCCACACGGGCATTACTGATTCGGCGATATTTGAAAAAGCGCCCCTCGGCCAATCAACAGCCGTCTGAAAAACTCGCACTGAACTTGTCGAAGTGTTTCAGACGGCCTTTTTGTTTGCAAAACGCCCCTGCCCGTCGCACCCGCGCAGGCGGGTGCCCAGTGCAAAGCGTAGCTTTGCTTGTCTG
>JAUNTY010000069.1 GCA_030538415.1 Neisseria sp.
TCTGCTACGGCGTTGGCTCGCCTTGTCGTACTATCTGTACTGTCTGCGGCTCACCTCCTTGTATCAGAATCTAATTTCTCCGACTATAATGATGGATTCAATGGATATTTCAAAGAGAAAGGTATTTTGCAAAGGTCTCAGCGGGTAGGTACGGTTAGCCACCTCAAGCGGCGTAGCCGTGCGCATGGAATACCGCTTGAATATAAAATTTTCAGACGGCATCTGACAATACCGTGGGAATGCACGGCGTTCGTACGGTTACGCCACTTTGGGCGGCCAACCACCCCTACGCACACTTGCTTTTCCCGCCAAGCGCCCCATATCGCCGTTACCGTTTGCCCATACCGAAAGGAACCACCATGACCGAACAAGATTTCGATTTAGATAACCTCGATACCTTGCTGGAAGACTTTGACGGCGTATCCGTCGAAGGCGGCGTAGATGCCGAAAATGAAGACGACAACTGCGCCGGCGGCGCGTGCAAGATTTAGTCTGCCTGAATGGCACCCGTAGCGCGGGCTCTGCCCGCGAAAACCGCGAGCCGGTATACCACGGTAACACGTGGGCGGAGCCCACGCTACTTGGGCTGATGGTGCATTTGAAATAGGGGTTTAAGGATGCTGAGCAGGCGTGGTGCTGTATCAACAAGCTATACCAAAGGCCGTCTGAACGCGTTTCAGACGGCTTTTCTGATACGGGATTACTGATTCACCAAAAACTCTCCATCGGGTGTGGCTTTTGCCCAGTAAGTATAGGATTTGTCTTTGGATAATTTGCAAATCAGGATGACGGCTTTGCCGGTGCCCGATTGGTCTGCCGCCAGCAGCTTTTTGTAGCCGACCGAATAGGTTTGGTCGCCGTCGAAGCAAACGGCGGGGTTGGGAATGTCAACCGGATCGGCGGCGATGGCCGGATGCAGCAACCCCATGCCAATGGGCAGCGTTAGCCAGAAATGTGTTTTTTTCACGATGTTTGCTCCTGTATCAAATCACGCAACTATCAAATTCATCCGGCCGGCGGTCGGGTGGTGTTAAATTGGCATCGGCATTATCTGTTTATTATGGCCACCGGAGTAAATCATGGCTTTGCTTTCCCGCAAATATTGGCTGATTGGCGAATTTTGCGTGCTTTTTTTGCTGTTGCCGCTGCTGTTTCTGGCCGGGTGGCTGCCCAACAGCGCCATGCTGCCCGCTTTGTGGGCGGTGTTTTTGTATGCGGCGCTGGTGTTGACTGCCAACGGCGCGCGTTGGTGGCGGTGGGATTTTCCCCGGGGCGCTTTAAGCGGCCTGTTGCAGCGCTCGTTGTGGGTGGCGGCCTTGTTGTGTGCGTTGGCGCTGGTCATTGCGCAGGATAAGTTTCTGGATTTTGTCAGGCGCGCACCGGCGTTTTGGCTGCTGGTGATGCTGCTGTATCCGCTGCTTTCCGCTTTGCCGCAAGAGTTGGTGTACCGCCGTTTTTTCTTTGACCGTTACCGCGCCTTGTTCGGCATGGGCGACAAGGCTTTTTTGGTGTTGAACGCGGCCTTGTTCAGCTATATGCATATCGTGTTTCTCAACCCGGTTGCGGTGGCCTGCACCTTTGTCGGCGGGCTGATGTTTGCCGCCACTTACCGGCGCAGCCGCAGCCTTTATTTAACGGCATTGGAGCATGGGTTGTATGGCAATCTGGTGTTTACTGTGGGGCTGGGGCAGTATTTTTATCATGCGGCGGTGGCGTGAAATACTGAAACCATTTTTGCTTTTTATGTCTGGATGAATGCTTTTCAGACGGCCTTGCAAACAATTCACACCCGCAGCCCGGCATTTTCGGCTAACATAATGGCCGAACCGAAGAATAAGGATAAAAAATGGACAACAAACAAAAACTGCAACAAGGCCTGCAAGCGATGGAGCTGAGCCTCACCACCGCGCAACAGTTGCTGCTGCTCGAATACGTGGCCTTGCTGAAAAAATGGAACAGCACCTACAACCTCACCGCCCTGCGCGACGAAGCCACCATGATCAGCCACCACATTCTCGACAGCCTCACGCTGCTGCCGTATGTGGAAGGTGCGCAAACGCTGATGGACGTCGGCTCCGGCGGCGGCATGCCCGGCATTCCCACCGCCATCTGCCGCCCCGATTTGCAGATTACGCTCTTGGATTCCAACACCAAGAAAACCACCTTCCTGCAGCAGGCGGTGATTGAATTGGGCTTGCACAACGTCACCGTCGCCAGCGGCCGCGTGGAAGCCATGCACGACAAAAAAGTGGACGTGGTCACCAGCCGCGCCTTTGCCGAGCTGGCCGATTTCATCTCGCTTACCAAGCATCTTTTGAATGACAAAGGCTATTGGGCGGCGATGAAAGGCGTGTACCCCTACGAAGAAATCGCCCACATGCCCGACAATGTGGAAGTGGTGAAAGTGGACAAGCTGAACGTGCCGGGGCTGGACGCCGAGCGCCATATGGTGCTGATGCAGCCCAAGCGTTAAAAATGCTTTCATGTCTGATATAGTCAGAGAGTAAGTTTTACTACGGCGTTGGCTCGCCTTGCCGTATATCTGTACTGTCTGCGGCTCGCCGCCTTGTATTAAAACTTACTCTCCGACTATACATGACAACAATTGAAAAAAATGTAACAGGCGAGACAAACCTGCGGTTTGTTGCCCTCTCCCTAACCCTCTCCCGCAGGAGAGGGAATTTGGTTTCAGGCCGCCTGAAACGTTTCTTTCGTCTGCAATCTGTTCCCTCTCCTGCGGGAGAGGGTTAGGGAGAGGGCGCAAGCCTGTAAGGGCTTGATAATCGGCCGGCGTATCAAACCATCCAAGCAAGGCCGTCTGAAACATTTTCAGACGGCCTGCGTGTATTCAGCAACCCCGAATAACGGTACAATTCCCCCATTCATTCATCCGGCTATTTCAGACTATGAGCGCACAAATCATCGCCGTTGCCAACCAAAAAGGCGGCGTCGGCAAAACCACCACCGTGGTCAACCTCGCCGCCTCGCTTGCCGCCAAAAACAAGCGCGTGTTGGTCATTGATCTCGACCCGCAGGGCAACGCCAGCACCGGCAGCGGCGTCGACAAAAACAGCATTGCCAGCGGCGTGTATCAAGTGCTGCTGGGCGAGGCGGAAGTGAAAGAAGCGGTGGTGAAAAGCGAAGCGGGCGGTTACGACGTGCTCGCCGCCAACCGCACGCTGGCGGGCGCGGAAGTGGAGCTGGTGCAGGAAATCGCCCGCGAAATGCGCCTGAAAAACGCGCTCGCCGCCGTGGCCGGCGATTACGATTATGTGCTGATCGACTGCCCGCCGACGCTGACGCTGCTCACGCTCAACGGCCTGGTGGCCGCGCAGGGCGTGATTGTGCCGATGGTGTGCGAATACTACGCGCTCGAGGGCATTTCCGACCTGGTGGCCACCGTGCGCAAAATCCGCCAGGCCATCAACCCGCAGCTCGACATCCTCGGCATCGTGCGCACGCTCTACGACAGCCGCAGCCGCCTTTCGCAGGAAGTGACCGAGCAATTGCAGACACATTTCGGCAAACAATTGTTTGCAACCGCCATCCCGCGCAACGTGCGCCTTGCCGAAGCCCCCAGCCACGGCCTGCCCGCGCTGGCTTACGACGCCAAGGCCAAGGGCACGCTGGCTTATCTGGCGCTGGCGGACGAGGTACTGGCGCGCACGTGAAAGGTTGCGGCATGCAAAAAACAGTGATTTTCGATTTGGGCAACGTGTTGGTGCGCTGGGATCCGCAGGCAATTCTGCGCCGCTTCAGCGATGACGCACCCACGCGCGAAGCCTATGGCAAGGTATTGTCCGGCCAATGCTGGACGGCGCTGGATGCCGGTTTGATGGATTACGACAAGGCATTGAAATTCTATGCCAATCTGTTGCAGCAGCCCGTGTCTGAAATCGAGCGCCTGATGCAGACCATGCGCGAATCGCTGGCGCCGCTGCCACTGGGCGAAGCGCTGCTGCGCGACTTGCACCGCCACGGCACGGATTTAATCTGCATCAGCAATATGCCGCTGCACGCCTACCGCTATCTGCGCCAACGTTATGACTATTGGCCGCTGTTTCGCGGCATCGTGATTTCCGCCGAAGTGCAGCTGACCAAGCCCAATCCCGCCATTTTCCGTTATGCGCTGGAAAAATATGCGCTGGATCCGGCACAAACGCTGTTTGTCGACGATATGCAGGCCAATATCGACGCCGCTGCCGCATCGGGGATTGCCGGCGTGTGTTATCAAAACCGGCCGCAGGATGTGGAACAGGTTTACCGCTTTGTCGGCGCGGCGTAAAGCATCAATAATGGCAGCCAAAAGGCCGTCTGAAACCGGAGGGGTTTCAGACGGCCTTTTGGGTTGCCAAACGTATCCGGCAATTTGATGGAGGTTCAGCCCGAAGTAGAGTCGGAGAAATTATAGTCGTTTCAATTTAGATTGAGACAAGGCAGCAAGCCGCAGCAACGCTGTATCAAACTAACGGAACGACTATATAGTGGAAAAACTTAATATTTGATACAAGGCAGCAAACCGCAGACAGTACAGATAGTACGGCAAGGTACAGCAACGCCGTAGCAGATATTAAGTTTTTTCACTATAGATTCTGATACAAGGCGGCGAGCCGTAGACAGCAAGGCGTAGCGTGGGCTTTGCCCACGAAAGCGTTAAGGTAGCGGCATCATGTCAATTAAATAAAAAAATAAGGCCTTTGCAACATTCCCCTGCCTGTCGCACCCGCGCAGGCGGGTGCCCAGTCTGAAGCAACGCTTCAGCTCAACCTTTCTTGCTCTGGAAATGTGCAACTTTATGATTCAGCTTGGATTTGTAGAATCAGGCAAAATAGGCAGGCAAGCAAAGCTGCGTTTTGCACCATGCACCCGCCTGCGCGGGTGCGACGTTTTGTGACAAAGGTATCCAACTGAAATAAACACAGCCGCTACATAGCCTCCGCCCGTGAAATTCTAATGGCGCGATTTCAGACGGCCTGTGCTGCTTTCGCGGGCAAAGCCCACGCTACGGTGGTTGGTGACATGCTTATGATTGGGGTGGTAACGGCAGTTGGTTCACGGGTGCGGAAAAGGATTTTTGGGGGAGGGGAAGGACAAGGCGGCGTTAGTGAGTTCAAGCAGAGGCCGTCTGAACGCTTTCAGACGGCCTCTGCTTGCTATTAGCTTATTTACCATACTTTTAAAGTATAAAAAATACCCAACAAGTATTTGATTGAAATTGAATATTCTCCTATTTTGATGTTGAAGCTGCGGCAAAAGCAGCGATATGACAGGAGAAATCATGATGGATGCTTTGTTGAAAAAATTGGCTGCAATACCCGGGGCGTTGATGATCATACCTTTGATGCTGGGCGCGGTGGTCAATTCGCTCTTTCCGGAAATACTGGCGATGGGCGGCTTTACCAGCGCCTTGTTCAAATCGGGGCTGGCCGCTCTGATTGGTTTGTTTTTCGTCTGCATCGGCTCGCAAATCCACATCAGGGCGGCGGTGACTTCCGTGGAAAAAGGGCTGGTCTTGCTGCTGGCCAAATATCTGATTGCGGTTGCAATCGGGCTGGCGGTGGCTTTTCTGATGCCGGAAGGCACGCTGTTCGGCATTTTGCCGCTGGCCATCATTGCGGCGATGTCGAATTCCAACGGCTCTTTGTATGCGGCGCTGACCAGCGAATTCGGCAACGCCACCGACCGGGGCGCGATATCGGTGTTGTCGCTCAACGACGGCCCTTTTCTGACCATGGTGGCGCTGGGCGCGGCGGGCTTGGCGCAGTTTCCCCTGCTGGCCTTGTTTGCCGCGATTTTTCCGATTATTTTGGGCTTTGTGTTGGGCAACATCAGCGCCACCATCCGGGCATTTCTGCAGCCCGGTGAAAAGCTGATTATTCCTTTTGCCGCTTTTGCCATCGGGGCGAATATCCATCTGGCGGTATTGTTCGGCTCGGGTGCCGTCGGTGTGATTCTGGGGGCGTTGACCCTGATTTGTTCGGGCGGGGCGGCGGTTGCGGCGCTTTATGCCTGGCACCGTATCCGCCGGCATCCGAAGCCTGCCCGCAATGTGATTTCGGCGGCGGCGGAGGCCACCGTGGCCGGGAATGCGATTGCCACGCCGGCGGCGGTTGCGATGGTGGATCCGGCGCTGGTGCCGATACAGGAGGCGGCCACCGCCCAGATTGCCGCGGCGGTGGTGGTGACGGCGTTTGTCTGCCCGTTTCTGGTCAGCTTTGTCCACCGCTGGCAGCGCAAACGGGGCATCAGTCCGGAGGCGGAAACGGATTATTACAAGAAATCCTAACCGTCTTCCGCTTGCTGTTTGTTGTTACATTCAAGTCGGCTCGCCAGCCGCTGCGGCCGATAAGGCAGGCCGTCTGAAAGATTACTGCACGCCCGCGCTGCGGGCGGCGCTCCAGGCCGCGTTCAGGCGTTCGCCTGCGGCTTGCAGCAGGCTGTCGTTTTGCGTTTTTTCGGCCTGCGCGGCCTGCAGCTCGCCCTCAAGGCGGCTGACATCGGCCTGCGCCTGCTGCATGCGGCTTTGCGCCGAAGACAGATTGCTTTGCAGCGAGGCGATTTTGCTGCCGCTGCTGTTTTGCGCACTCAATGCCTGGCGAAATGCGGCTTGTGCGCTCAATAATTCGTCGGCGGGGTTGGCGTGCGCCAGCGTGGCGGCAGCGAGGAGGGTGAGGGGGAGCAGTTTGTTCATACGGAATTCCTTGAAATGATGGGGCAGGCCGTCTGAAAGCCATTCGAGGGCAAACGGCCGGATGGCAAATGCGCAGGCCGCGGCTTTATTTGCACACGGCGTCGAATTGTTTTTCGGTAATCGAGCCGTTCATAATCGACATCGGACGCAAGCCTGCGGCGGTGTAACGCTGGTTCATCAACACCTGACCGCGCTCGTCCAGCAGCTGCAGCGCGGTGAGGCGGTAGGTGCGGTTGGTGCAGTGGATTTCCCATTCGCCGACGGCGGTTTTGTAGGCGGGGGTGTTGACGTAGCGCTCTTCAGACGGCTTGACGACGGTTTTTTTGTCGCGGAAGGTGGCGAGCTGGCCGTTGCGCTTGATGCTGGCGGTGTCGATGGCGGCCTTGATGTTGCCGTTGTTGGTGGTGCCGAGGTCTTTCCAGCTGCCGGATACGCTGGGGCCGGAGGCGCAGGCGGCGAGCAGGGTGGCGAGGGCAGCGGCGGCGGCATAACGCAGGGCGCGGGCAGTGTGCATAAGTTTCCTTTCAGACGGCCTTTAAAACCGATAAAATAACAGCTTCGTATCATATAACGGATTTCACTTTATGACCAACCCGCCCGATGCCCGCCGGATTTTGCACGATGTTTTCGGCTATCCCGAATTTCGCGGCAAGCAGGAAAACATCGTCAACACGCTGGCGGCGGGCGAGAGCCTGCTGGTGTTGATGCCGACGGGCGGCGGCAAAAGCCTTTGCTATCAAATCCCCGCTTTGATGCGCGAGGGCGTGGCGGTGGTGGTGTCGCCCCTGATTGCGCTGATGAACGACCAAGTGGCGAATCTGCATGCGGCGGGCGTGGCGGCGGCTTGCGTGCACAGCGGCATTTCGGCAGACGAAGTGCGGCGGATTGCCGAAGAGATTGAAAGAGGCCGTCTGAAACTTTTATATGTCGCGCCGGAGCGATTGGTAAGCGAGCGTTTCCTGCGTTTTCTCGACCACACCAATATCAGCCTGTTTGCCATCGACGAAGCACATTGCGTCAGCCAATGGGGGCACGATTTCCGCCCCGAATACCAGCAGCTCGGCCTCTTGGCCGACCGTTATCCCGACATTCCCCGCATCGCGCTCACCGCCACCGCCGATGCGGAAACCCGTGCCGACATCAAGCATTATCTTAAGCTCGAACAGTCGCCCGAATTCGTCGCCAGCTTCGACCGGCCGAACATCTATTATCAAGTTATCGAAAAAAACAACGGCAAAAAACAGCTTTTAGACTTCATTCAAAAGCAGATGGCGGGGCAGAGCGGCATTGTGTATTGCCTGAGCCGCAAAAAAGTGGAAGACACCGCCGCTTTTCTGCGCGAACACGGCCTCGATGCGATTCCCTACCATGCCGGTTTGAGCATGGACACCCGCGAGGCCAACCAGCGCCGTTTCACCCAAGACGACAATGTGATTGTGGTGGCGACGGTGGCTTTCGGCATGGGCATCGACAAACCCGACGTGCGCTTTGTCGCCCACCTCGATATGCCGCAATCGGTGGAGCATTTCTATCAGGAATCGGGCAGGGCGGGGCGCGACGGCCTGCCCGCCGCGAGCTGGCTTTGCTACGGCCTCAACGATTGGGTGATTCTGCGCGAGCGCATCCAAGAGGGCGCGAGCGACGAGATGCAGAAGCAGATTGAGTTGCAGAAGCTCGATGCCATGCTCGGCGTGTGCGAAACCGCCGACTGCCGCCGCGTATTGCTGCTGAACCATTTCGGCGAAAGCGCCGCGCCGTGCGGCCATTGCGATAATTGCCTGCATCCGCCCGTGCGCTTTAACGGCACGGTGTTGGCGCAAAAATTATTGAGCTGCGTGTATCGGGTCGGCCAGCGTTTTGCCGCGGGCTATGTGATTAACGTGTTGCGCGGCAAGGGCGACGACTGGATTGCCCGCAACGGCCACGACAAACTCTCCACTTACGGCATCGGCAGCGAATTTACCGACAAAGAATGGCGCGGCGTCATCCGCCAATGCATCGGGCTGGGCTTGTTGAATGTCAATGTCGCCCAGCATCAATCGCTGCAGCTGACCGCAGCGGCCAAAGCCGCGCTGAACGGCAGCCGCGAAGTGTGGCTGCGGCCGCTCAAGCGCGAAAAAGCCGCCACCCAAAAGCCGAAAGACGACTGGCTGCGCACCGAACGCGAAGAGCGCATCTGGCAGGCTTTGCGGGCTTGGCGCATGGACAAAGCCCGCGCCGAGGAAGTGCCCGCTTATGTGATTTGCGGCGACAAAACCCTGCGCGATTTGGTCGAGAAAATGCCGCAAACGCTGGCCGAACTGCACGAAGTTTACGGCCTCGGCGAAGCCAAAATCGACAAATTCGGCTTGGAGATTTTGGATGTCTGCCACGGCGCGGGTGAGCAAGGAAATATGCGGTCAGAAAACACGCCAACCCATGCGGAAACATTTGCCGACGAACGCCAACGCGCATTGTGGGCGGCTTTAACCGATTGGCGAACCAAGCAAGCCGAAATCGAAGGCTGCGCCGTCGGCAAAATCTGCGGCGACGACAGCTTGCGCGATTTGCTGGGAAACACCCCCGAAATCGAACAGGATTTGCAAGGCGTGTACGGCTTGGGCGACGTGCGCATCGGCAAATACGGCGCCGATATACTGGCCGTGTGCGCGCCGTTTTCAGACGGCCTTTCAGCCGAAGCCGTTGAGCGCCGTCAAAGAATGCGCGATTTGCTGGATTGGTGCCGCCAAACCGCGGCGTTGGAAGAAGTGGAAGAGTATCAGGTGGCGAGCAAAATCAGCCTGCGCGCGATTGCCGCCAAACAACCGCAAACGCTGGAAGCATTGGCAGAAGTGCACGGCATGGATGTGGAGAAAATCAGCAAATATGGCGCGGCCTTGTTGGATGTGTGTAGGAATTAGCCGTTGTTTTTTATAGTCGTTTCAATTTAGATTGATACATCGTTGCTGCGCCTTGCCGTACTATCTGTACTGTCTGCGGCTTGCTGCCTTGTCTCAATCTAAATTGAAACGACTATATTAAAGAGGCCGTCTGAAAGCAAAGTTTCAGACGGCCTTTGTTTATTGAATCATTAAGCGGAAAGGCTTTGCACAAACTGCATCACCGCCGGCACGGCAAGCACGGCCAGCAGCAGCAAAATGATTTTTTCATAGCCGTTAAACCGCCACGAGCCGTGGTGTTTCTTTTGCGAATAGAGAAACAGCAACACGCCCGGCAGATACAGCAGCACCGAAAACAGCAGGTATTCTACGCCCGCGGCATACACAATCCACAGCGCGTAGGCGGTCGCCATCAAGCCGATGAGTTTGTATTTCGGGGCGAGGTTTTCGGTGAAGGCGATTTTCAGCAGAAACGCGCCGATGAGGAAATACGGAATCAGAATCATCGAGGTGGAAATCAGCAGCAGCGCCTCGTAGCTGTTGCCGGTCTGCCAAACGAGAAACAGGCACAGCTGCACCGTCAGCGTGGTAAACAGCAGCGATTTGTGCGGTACTTCATTGCGGTTGAACTTTAAAAACGAAGCCGGAAACGCGCCGTTTTTCGCGCCCAGATGCGGGATTTCGGTGGCGTATAAGGTCCAGCTCAGATAAGACGACAACACCGACACAATCAGGCAAACGCTGATTAAGACTTTGCCCCAGCCGCCGACCATGTGCGCCAACACGCCCGCCATCGAGGGATTCGACATCGCGGCAATGTCGGCACGCGGTAACACGCCCTGCGCCAACACGGTAATCGCCACATACAGCGTCAGCGCAATCACCACACCGATAACGGTCGCTCGCCCGACATCCAAGCGGTTACGCGCGTGTTTCGACAACACCGCCGCGCCCTCAATGCCGGTAAACACCCACAGCGTAATCAGCATGGTGTTTTTCACCTGGCTCATGATGCTGTTGTCGGGGTTTTCCGGCGTGGCCAGGCTCGCGCCCGACCAGTCGGCGATGAAAATATCGGGCTTGAAAAAATAGGCCGCCAAGCCGATAAACAGCAGCAGCGGGAACACTTTCACAAACGTGGCCACCAAATTCACGCCCGCCGCTTCCTTGATGCCACGCGCCACCAGCGCATACACCAGCCAAGCCACCGCCGACGCGCCGACAAACGAAGCAAAGGTGTTGCCCTTGCCGAAAATCACCGCGTCGGGCGTATCAACGAAGGTGCCGACCGCTTCAAACGCCACCACCAGATAGCCGACGATGCCGACGGTGGTGCAGAGCCAGTAGCCCCAGGCGGAGAAAAAGCCCATCAGGTCGCCGAAGCCTTCGCGGGCGTAGGTGTAGATACCGCCGTCGAGATTCGGGCGCAGCTTGGCGAGGCTGGCGAACGAGAGGCCGAGAAAAATAATGCCGACACCGGTAATCAGCCAGCCGATTAAAAGGGCTTTCGAGCCGGCCACGGCGGCCATGTTTTGCGGCAGGCTGAAAATGCCTGAGCCTATCATGGAGCTGATGACCAGCGCGGTGAGCGCCGTCAGCCCGATTTTGGATTTGTTGGAAGCCATAAATAATGATGTTGCGCTAAAAAGCGGCGATTTTAGCAGAAAATATCGCTGAACTTGTTGGGAAGGTTAGATTTTTTGGTTTTAAGGGGTTGGTTAAAAAGGCATAAGCGTTTTCAGACGGCCTGAGACCTTTGCAAAATACCTTCTGCTGCATCGCAAAAGCATCCGCTCCGTCA
>JAUNTY010000070.1 GCA_030538415.1 Neisseria sp.
GCCATGGGTTAGCCTAAAAGTAAGAATTGTATCATTTTATTTTGAATTTACTATATCAATAATTTTATTTAACGTGAGTTCGGGATAAGAAAAAAGTAAAAAGAGAGTCAAATCTATAGTAAGCTATTGTTTCCACACAAAAAGCAAAATAAAGAAAGACTCTCTGCCCGATTGTGCATGATATTCAGATGGCTTATCCCGAACTCACGTTATCTATAGTCGAAGAAATTAGATTCTGATACAAGGTGAGACAACGCCGTAGCAGAAACTCATTTCTCCGACTATACCATTCACATTCCAATCAAACACCAATCAGCGGCCAATAAAACAAACACCCAATCGCTGCCACCGCCACCACAATCCCCGCCGCATTAATCTGGCTGATTTTCTCCTTGAACACCAGCGCGCCGACCAGTGTGCCGAGCACAATCACGCCGATGTTCATCCCCGCAAACACCAGCGTGGGGTTTTCGCTCATGGCCTGATGCGCGCGCACATAGCTCCAGATATTGGCGAAATTGAGGCAGCCGAGCACCAGCCCGCCGAGAATGCCTGCGGCGCTCCATTTTGTGCCTTTATAGAAAAGATAACCAAACATCAATATGCCCGCCAGACAAAAGGCAATCAAAAGGTTGCCCGAGAAAGCCGTGCCGCTTTTGGCCACTTGTTTGAACAAGATGTCTATCACACCATAACCCGCCCACACGCCGAGCAGCAGCGCCGCGTTGGCGGCAAAACCACCTGCCTTTTTGCCGCCGCCCTCACCTTTCCAGAGCAGGCAGAACAGCGCCACAAACGCGAGCGCGATGCCAATCAGCCTGCCTTGCGACAGCTTTTCACCAAAAATCAGAAACGAAGCCACAATCGGCAGAAACAGCGACAAGCGCTGCGCCGCATCCGATTTCACAATCCCGGCTTGCTGCACGGCGCGCCCCATGATGACGAACACCGCGGGCAGCAGCACACCGAGCGCGGCAAATACCCACCACGATGGCAGCCAGGCTTTCCAGGCATTCAGGTTCGGCTGTAACACCAGCATGCACAAAGCTACGGCCACGATGTAGTTCACGGCCACGGCCTGTTCGATGTCGATATTTTTACTGCGGGAAATTTTCAGCAACACCGATACGGCGACGCTGCAAAGAATACTGGTGAGGAGAAAAATCATGGGAAAGAATCGGTCAGTTGAAAAAATGGCGGCCGCTTGATTGCATTTGCATCGGCAGCCCTACCCGTGGTTTCAGACGGCCTGATATAGTCGAATAAATGAGTTTCTGTTACGGCGTTGGCTCGTCTTGTATCAGAATCTATAGTCGTTTCAATTTAGATTGATACAGCGTTGCTGCGCCTTGCCGTACTATCTGTACTGTCTGCGGCTTGCTGCCTTGTCTCAATCTAAATTGAAACGACTATAATTTCTCCGACTATAACAATCAGAGGCCGTCTGAAAAGTTTGCAAACAAGGCTCTGCATCACTTTGCCCCGCCGCGGCCGACAATTCTGTGTCGAGCGGCGCAGCGGTTCCGCGATTTACCACCAGCCGTCGGGCGACACCGGCTTGCCGTCGTAAAGCTTGATAAAACCGGCCACCACGCGGTAGATAAACCATATGCTGACCACTATCAGCACAATGCCGCCGACGGCCAGCGCAAAAGTCAGCGCGCCGATGATGTAGCCGATGATGCTGTACCAGAAAGTTTTAATCAGATACTGCATATGGTTGTAGTAAAGGGTGCCGCGCATGTCGTCGCGCTTGAGATACGCCATAATCACGCCCGCAATCAGGGTGATGCCGACAACCAGCGAAGCGATATAGAGCGCATACACGATGATGGCCGGTGTGCGCAGATTGTCGGGCGCGGGTGTGTTGGTGTTGTGTTCGATAATATCGTGATTCATGCCAATCTCCTCTCAAGGTCTGTCCGCACATTTGCCCGAAATCCTGCCGCACGGCAAATTGCGGACAGCAGCGGGTTAATCCTCCGTCGCCACGCTGACATTTTGCGGACGGAGGCTTTTCAGGGCTTCGGGCGGTAAGGCTACCTGAAAGCCGCGTTTACCGCCGTTGATGTGGATTTTTTCCAAATCCCAAATGCTTTCTTCCACATATACCGGCAGCTCGGTTTTGGTGCCGAACGGGCTGGTGCCGCCAAACAGATAGCCCGTCCATTTGTTTGCTTGTTTCGGATCGGCCAGCTCGATGTGCTTCATACCGAGCTGGCGGGCGAGGTTGCGGGTGGACACTTCCCTGTCGCCGTGCATCAACACAATCAGCCCTTTTTTCTGCTCGTTTTGCAGCACGATGGTTTTAATCACCTGATGTTCGGACACGCCCAACTGCGCCGCCGCATGGGCGGTGCCGCCGTGTTCGACGTAGTCGAGCATCCTGGCTTCGAAATCAATCTTGTGCGCCCGCAAAAAGCGGATGGCGGGGGTAACGGGGTAATCGGGTTTGCTCATGAGGCCGTCTGAAAGAAGCACATATCTGTTGCGAAGCGGCTATGTTACCATAAGCGCGGCGGAGTGGAATCCCGGCCGCGGCTTTCCGGCATATCCGCTCCCGCCCGGACAATCTCACCACAAAGGAATCAAAATGACTGTGCAATATCACGGCCAGGGCGCCCGCCTTTCCGAGGCCACCGTCGCCAACGGGTTCGTTTTTCTGGCAGGCATGGTGCCGGAGCATACCGATGCAGGCGTCACCGAACAAACTCGCGATGTATTGGCGCAAATCGACAAATGGCTGGCCGAATGCGGCTCGGACAAAAAACACATTCTCGAAGCCACCATTTTCCTGGCCGATTTGCGCGATTTCGACGCCATGAACCAAGCCTGGGACGAATGGGTGCCCGCCGGACACGCGCCCGCCCGCGCCTGCGTGCAGGCCAAACTGGCCAACCCGGGTTGGGGTGTGGAAATCAAGGTTTCCGCCGTGCAGATTCAAAAATAGCACCAAGGCCGAGACCTTTGCAAAAAGATAACCGTCACACCCGCGCAGGCGGGTGTCTAGTCTGAAGCACAGCTTCAGTTTAAACCCGACAGTTCTGTAAATTAGCAAGATTTTGATTTATATTGTATTTTAAAATTCAAGCCATGGGGAGGACAAGCAAAGCCAGGCTGAGACCTTTGCAAAATACTTTTTTCTTGGAAATATCCATTCCATCTGTCATTCCGGCGCAGGCCGGAATCCATTTCTCCAAAATTCCGTTATTTGATTTCAAATGGATTTTTATGGCAGGCTATGGATTCCGGCCTGCGCCGGAATGACGGAGCGGATGCTTTTGCGATGCAGCAGAAGGTATTTTGTAAAGGTCTCAGGCTTTGCACTGGGCACCCGCCTGCTCAGGTGCGACGGTTATCTTTTTGCAAAGGTCTAAGGCCGTCTGAAAAATATTTCAGACGGCCTTGGTGTTTCCTGCCAAGCGGCTACCGTGCGCCTTCGGATTCCTCCCGCCGCCCCGCCACCACGCACTCCACCCCCGCATCACTCAACATCTTGCGCATGGCCGCGCTCGGATATTCATCGGTAAACACCGTATTGAAGTCGGTGATGTCGCCCATCCGCACCAGCGCATTGCGGCCGAACTTGCTGTGATCCACCGCCAGATAGCGCAGGCGGGCGTTGCCCATCATGGCCTGCATCACGCTCACTTCCTTATAATCGAAATCGAGCAGCGAGCCGTCGTGTTCGATGCCCGAAGCGCTCAAAACGGCATAATCCACCTTGAACTGATTGATAAAATCCACCGTCGCCACCCCGGTGACGCCGCCGTCGAGCGGGCGCACCACGCCGGAAGTGATGATCACCGTATAATCGCTGCGGCCGGATGCAATGCCCGCCACATGGATATTGTTGGTGATGATGCAGAGGTTTTTATGGTTGCGCACCAAGGCCGTCGCCACCGCTTCTATCGTGGTGCCGATGCTCATAAACAAAGACGCATTATCGGGAATATTGGCCGCAATCATCTCGGCAATATGCGCTTTTTCGCTCTGCATCCGGTTTTTCTGGCTTTGGAAATCATCCGGCTCCGGGCCTTCGCCCAAAGTGGCGCCGCCGTGGTAGCGGCGCAGGATGTTTTCTTCGCAAAGCTGGTTGATGTCGCGGCGGATGGTTTGCGGCGTTACCTGCAATTCAAGCGCAAGCTCGTCAATCGGCATAAAGCCGTGTTCGCGCACCAAGGCGGTGATTTTTTCGTGTCGCTGTATACGTGAGGACATGTTTTCTGCAATCCGTTGTCATGCATTATCGGTTTTCCGAACAGCCCCGATCCGAATGCCCAAACGGCACAACAGCGGAAACGGTTCGAAAATTTCTTATTATAGTCAATCTGATACGGCCGGTTAACACAGAAGAAAACAAGGCAAAGCCAACGCTCTGATTGTTCTGCATCGGTTGGCCGTAAAAGCCCTAAAAGCGCATGGTGGAAAACACCACCATCAACACAGGGGCAATAATGTTGATGATGAAGCCGAAGCTGATGGCCAGCGGCACGGCAGCCAGGCCACCCGAGCTTTGAATCACCGGCAGGGTAAAATCCATGCTGGTGGCGCCGCCCACGCCCACCGCCGCGCTCGGATGGCGGCGCATCAGCATCGGGATAAACACCAGCGCGAAAAACTCGCGCGCCAAATCATTGAGCAGCGCCACACTGCCCCACACCGGGCCGTAGGCTTCGGTCATCACGATGCCCGAGAGCGAATACCAGCCGAAGCCCGAAGCCAGCGCCAGCCCCTTGCTCCACGCCACCCCGGGTTGCAACGCGGCAAACAGTAGCCCGCCCAGTAGCGAAGACAAAGTGATCAACACGCTGGTCTGCACGCCGCGTTTGTTGACCAACACCTGCCGCAAGGTGATGCCGCTGCTGCGCAACTGGATGCCCACCAGCAACACCAGCAGCATCAGCAGCCAGGTGCCGAGGTTTTCGGGTGGCAGCCAGTGGCTCTGCAGCATCCTGCCCAAAGCAAAACCGGCCAACACGCAGCCCACCTGCTTGGCGCTGCCCGCGATGCTGATATTGGCCTTGCGCCCGCTGCCACGGGTCTGCCACGGATAACGGCGGTCAAACCACATCAACACCGCGAGATTCAAGCCGATGACGCAGGCAAACAACAAAAGCGTCGCCCCCGCAATCGTCTGCATCTGCGCGCCCAGATTATCCACCTGCGCCAGCGACACGCCGATTTGCAGCAAAATCAGATACACCAGAAATACTAACGCCTTATCCACCAGACGCAGATATTTTTGGGGTATACGGACGAAAAAACCGATAAAAAGCGGGGTCAGTATGAGAATCAGGGTGATGATGCTGTTCATTTGATGGGGTCGGATATATTTCAGACGGCCTGGCTTGGGGCTTTCTGCTGTGTCGTTTATAAAGGGATTTTTGCTCCCGGAAATGCGGAGCAAGCCCACATCAATTCAGAGGCAAAATACACCCGACCGACACATTAAGAAGCCCTGAAACACACAGAGGCCGTCTGAAAAGCATTGATTAAAGAATCCGCGATTATATCGCCGAACCGTAGCGAAAGCCACCGCAGCCACTTGCACAAACCGGCCTGCCGCCATCCGCAACCGGCAAACAGGCGTCGGCTCAGAAACGGTTTTTCAATTCGCGCAACGCGGCAAACACCGCTTCCCCGCCATCCGCCAAGCCGCCGCCCAACTCAGCCGCGCGCGCCGCCACCTGCCCCCTGCCCGTGCGCAGGAACGGATTGATGCTGCGCTCGTGCGCCAAGGTTACCGGCAGCGTGGGCACATCGGCCGCCGCAGCCAGCGCCGCCCGGATATCGGCATTATCCGGCTCGATATGCAGGGCAAAGCGCAGGTTGGCGGCGGTGTATTCGTGCGCCGGATAAAAAAGCGTGTCGGCGGGCAGACTGTCGTAGCGCCGGAAGCTGGCAGACAATTGCGCGATGGTGCCGGTAAACACGCGGCCGCAACCGGCGCTGAACAAGGTATCGCCGCAGAATACATGCAGGCCGACGGCATCGCGCCAGAGATAGCTGACGTGGCCGTCGGTGTGGCCGGGCGTGTCCCACACTGTTGCCGTGCCGCCCGCAAACGCAATCTGCGTGCCTTCGGCGACGGGGGCGTCGGCTGCGGCAATGTCGCGGTTGCCGTAAACCGTGCAATCGGGATACGCCGCCTTCAGCGCGGCCACGCCGCCGGTGTGGTCGTGATGGTGGTGGGTAATCCAGATTTGCGCGAGCGCCAGCCCTTTGCGGCGCAAATATGCCGACACCGGCGCGGCATCGCCGGGATCGACGCACACGGCTTCGCTGCCGTTGTCAATCAGCCAGAT
Source organism: Neisseria sp. (assembly GCA_030538415.1). GTDB lineage: Bacteria > Pseudomonadota > Gammaproteobacteria > Burkholderiales > Neisseriaceae > Neisseria. The sequence continues at coordinate 6,309 of JAUNTY010000070.1, forward strand.
GTAGTTATCGTTGAATGCGGGAATGGGGGTGATTTCAAACATCGTGCGCTCCTTGTATAGTCGTTTCAATTTAGATTGAGACAAGGCAGCAAGCCGCAGACAGTACAGATAGTACGGGGCGGCGGACTTGCTGCTTCAGCAGCTTAGTCAAGCCCCCTCTTTGAGCCGGGCGCAGCAACGCTGTATCAATCTAAATTGAAACGACTATAGTTTAATTATTCCGCTTTCTTTCATTTCTTCATCGTCGTTATGCCAACGATGTGTTCTTTTAAATTTTAGTTGGTTGATGTCCAGATTATTTGTCAAGTAAACGTTTTTCGCTGAACTTTTAAACAAATCATACTGCAGTGGCGGTTCAGCCCATTCTAATGTGTAATGATATGCGTCAATAATTTTATTCTCATGGTCGGTTTTGATAATTAAAATGTCGTGAAATTCTTTGAATAGTGGCGCTTCATCTACATTAAACGCCTGTCCCACAAATGTCGAAAGGAATTGATAATATTGATATCGTCCGCTTATCGGTTCAAAAACTGGCATTAAGCTGCTTGCATTTGGTGTGTCCATTGTGTTGCCGTCAATATCGTCAAGCTTGGAATAGTTGAAGTCTGAATTCTCTGTATGTTTTTTAAGAATATACAGTTTTGTTTCGTTTAGTCCCGTTGCCGTGTCTTTTTGAGTGGTTTCAAAAACTGTTTTGACTGAATCGGTTTGACAAGAAGCAAGTCCTATCAGAAGAGTTGAAAATAAAAGCAATGTCAAAAATTTCATCAGCTGTCCTTTGCCTATTTTTTTGGGCTAAAAGTAGATTAAATTCCACGCCATTTTCTTAACGTTTTTAGCTTTTGAGATGGTGTGCCGTAGCTAACTCTAAACTTACATTCTTTGATAAAAAGATAAAAGTTTTTCTTGTTAATACCATTATATCGTTGCGGAAAAATAAAACTGACGGACTTCCCATTTACGATAGTTAATGAGATATATAGTGGAAAAACTTACTTTAATACAAGGCAGCAAGCCGAAGACAGTACAATTAGTACGGCTAGGCGCAGCAACGCAGTAGTAGAGTAAGTTTTTTCACTATAGCGTAGACCTACCAATCATGTTCATGAACGTGGGTTCACACCTGCTCTACGGTTTATTTAAGTGACTTGACTTTGTGCCAGAAATAAATTTTTTCAAATATATTTTTTAAGAAATGCTTTTATCGCCCTGCTTTCAGACGGCCTCAGCTGTTGAGCAGCCAGTATTGCAGCCCGACCAGCGTTTTAGCATCGGCGATTTCGTTGTTGTTCAAGGCCGTCTGAATATCGGCGCGGTTCAGCAATACGGTTTCGGTAAACTCGTCTTCATCGGTGGTCAGTTCACTACCCTCACGCACATCATGGGCTTGGTAGAGATACATGTTTTCATCGCAAAATCCGGGCGCGGTGTAAAACGTGTGCAGCAGGCTGACGCGCCCGGCGGTGTAAGGCGTTTCCTCCGCCAATTCCCTCAAGGCGCAAACGGCGGGGTCTTCGCCGGCATCAAGCTTGCCCGCAGGCAATTCCAGCAGCGGCTTGCCGACCGCATAACGCCATTGCCGCACCAACACCACTTTTTCATCATCCGTGACCGCCAACACGCAGGCTGCACCCGGATGGCGCACCACCACGCGCTCGCTTTCATGGCCGTTGGGCAAGCGGATGCGGTCGCGGTAGATATTCAGAAAAGAGCCTTCAAACATCGGCTCGGAGCTTAATTGCGTTTCGGTCAAATCCATATTGTTTATCCTTGTTTTTCAGACGGCCTCTGCTGTGAAGAGGCCGAGGCCTTTGCAAAATACCTTTTGCCTTGAAAATATCCATTACATCCGTCATTCCGGCACAGGCCGGAATCCATTTACTCAATATTTAGTCATTTGATTTCAAATGAATTTTCATAGCAAGCTATGGATTCCGGCCTGCGCCGGAATGACGGAGCTGATGCTTTTGCGATGCAGCAAAAGGTATTTTGCAAAAGCTTCAGGCCGTCTGAAAGGGTTTCATCATAGCGCTTGAAACAAATCATCCCGCCGCACCGCTTTGGCCAGCGCATCGGTAAGCTGCGTCAATTCCTGAGCTGAAATGATATACGGCGGCATCAGGTAAAGCAATTTGCCGAACGGCCTGATCCACACGCCCTCGCCCACAAAAAACGCCTGCATCGCCGCCATATTGACCGCCAGCACGGTTTCGACGACACCAATCGCGCCGATAATGCGCACGTCGGCAACATTGTCTTCCGAGCGCAGAGGCAGCAAGGCCGTCTGAAAATGCGCTTCGATGGCGGCCACCTGCGCCTGCCATTCGTTGCGCGCCAAAATCCGCATATTCGCCTCGGCCACCGCGCACGCAAGCGGGTTGCCCATAAACGTCGGCCCGTGCATAAACACGCCCGCTTCGCCGCTGCTGACCACCTCGGCCACTGCGCGGGTGGCGGCGGCGGCGGAAAGCGTCATCATGCCGCCGGTAAGCGCTTTGCCGATGCAGATAATGTCGGGCGCGATGTCGGCGTGTTCGCAGGCAAACAGCTTGCCCGTGCGCCCGAATCCTGTCGCAATTTCGTCCAAAATCAGCAAAATGCCGTATTCGTCGCACAATGCACGGGCACGGCGCAGGTATTCGGGGTGATACACCCGCATCCCGCCCGCGCCTTGTACGATAGGCTCGAGAATCACCGCGGCGATGTCTTGATGGTGCGCAGCCAAGGCCGTCTGAAACGGCACGATGTCGCTTTCCAGCCATTCGCCGTCAAAACGGCTTTGCGGCGCAGGCAGGAAAATATGTTCGGGCAAAAAACGCGCGTAGAGGCTGTGCATCGAATTGACGGGGTCGCACACGCTCATCGCACCGAATGTATCGCCGTGATAACCGCGCGAAATGGTGAGAAACTTGCTGCGCGGCGCCCCTTTAGCGTGCCAGTATTGCAGCGCCATTTTCAGCGCCACTTCCACCGCCACCGAGCCTGAATCAGCAAGAAAAATACATTCCAAGCCGCGCGGCAGCATGGTGCGCAAACTTTGGCACAATCTGATTGCCGGTTCGTGGGTGATGCCGCCGAACATCACGTGCGGCATGGCATCGAGCTGTGCTTTGGCGGCGGCGGCCAATTCGGGATGGTTGTAGCCGTGTTGCGCACACCACCAACTCGACATCCCGTCCACCAAACGCCGCCCGTCGGCCAGCTCCAGATAGACGCCTGCGGTTTTGGCCACGGGATAAACCGGCAGCGGCGCGGTCATCGAGGTATAGGGATGCCAGATGTGGCGGCGGTCGAATTCGAGATCTTGCGGAGTGAGCATGAGTGGTAGAGACCGTCTGAAAAAAAGGATTATACCTTGTTTGGCGGCTTGGTTTTGTATGCGGATGGTTCAAACGGCATCGGATACGGTGACGGGTTCGGCATGACAATTGGCGCGTTCAGACGGCCTCCATCAACCCGCGTTCGGCAAACGACACCGCCTGCCGCGCGGTAATCACAAAATGGTCGAGCAGGCGCACGTCTACCAAATCCAGCGCGGCGTGCAGGCGGCGGGTGAAGGCGATGTCGGCTTCGGAGGGTTCGGGCGAGCCGCCGGGGTGGTTGTGGGCGATAATCAAGGCGCTGGCGTGGGCATCGAGCGCCTGCTTGACCACTTCGCGGATATAGACGGTGTTTTCCGCCACCGTGCCGCGCCCCAGCTCGCATTGGCCGATCAGCTGGTTGCGCTGGTTGAGCAGCAAAGCCAGCGTGACTTCGACTTTTTCATGCCCCAATTGCAGGCGCAGAAAATCGGCCACCGCCTGCGGGCTGCCAAACACCGCATTTTCCTGCAATTCTTCGCCCAACACGCGGCGGCCGATTTCGCGCACCACCGCAAACTGGGTATAGCTCGCCAAGCCCATGCCTTTGTGTGCCGACAACGCCCGCGCATCGGCGCTCAACAATTTGCCCAAACTGCCGAACTGATTCAACAGATAACGCGCCAAATCCACCGCACTCATGCCGCGTGTGCCGACCCGCAGCAGAATCGCCAGCAGCTCGGCATCGCTCAAAGCCGCCGCGCCGCGCTCCAATAATTTTTCGCGCGGGCGCTCGCCCTCCGGCCAATGTTTGATGCTCATTTTACTTCATTCCCCGATTGTGATTTTTAATGAAACTATCATATCATTTATTTTACACACCTCAAATAAAGGCCGTCTGAAATCATTCAGACGGCCTCAAAAATGCAACAATGATGCATGCCGGATATAGTCGGAGAAATGAGTTTCTGCTACGGCGCTGGTTCGCCGCCTTGTATCAGAAACTCATTTCTCCGACTATAGGAAAACTTAATTTCTAATACAAGGCAGCAAGTCGCAGACAGTACAGCTAGTACGGCTAGGCGCAGCAACGCCGTAGTAGGAATTAAGTTTTTCCACTATATAGCAAACGCCACCCCGCCGTTTCCGCTGCAAGCCGGACAGCAATGCCCGACAATTCGGGGCGGCCGGGGCATTTTCCCGAAGCGGACAAATATAGTCGTTTCAATTTAGTTTGATACGGCGTTGCTTCGCCTTGCCGTACTATAGTGGAAAAACTTACTTTACGTGAATTCGGGATAAGCGTTTAAGATATTCTTATTATTTTCAGAAATTTACGCATCCCCATAGACAGAAAATCGCCAGATTTTCGTCATTCCCGCGCAGGCGGGAATCCAGAAGCCTGACATTTCCGTAATGTTTTCAAGGTTTCTGAAACTCGACGACTGGATTCCCGCCTGCGCGGGAATGACGAATCCTTGCGGATTCTGCCTACCTCAAGGAGAAATACATTTCTGAAAATCAAAAGATATTTCATTTGCTTATCCCGAACTCACGTTACTTTAATACAAGGCAGCAAGCCGCAGACAGTACAAGTAGTACGGCTAGGCGCAGCAACGCGGTAGTATAGTCGGAGAAATTAGATTCTGATACAAGGCGGCGAGCCGCAGACAGTACAGATAGTACGACAAGGCGAGCC
>JAUNTY010000008.1 GCA_030538415.1 Neisseria sp.
TGGCATCGGCCTGCAATTCGCTCAGGTAATAGCCTTCGCCCTGCAAACCGAGGTTTTCCGGCAATCCTTCGGGGCGCGCCATGCGCAAATCCAAATCGGTGCGGCCGAGCATATCCTCGACCAAGCCGGAACGCCACGCGCGGGCGAGCAGGCGCTCTTTTGCTTCGGGCGCATCGGCGGATTGTTTAATCAGCTCGATCATCTCGTCGATGTTTGACAAGGCCACCGCTTTACCTTCGGCAATATGGCCTTCGTGACGGGCTTTTTTCAGGCGGAACAAGGTGCGGCGGGTCACCACTTCGCGGCGGTGGCGCAAAAATTCGCTCAAAATCTGCTTGAGGTTGAGCAGGCGCGGCTGGCCGTCGACCAAGGCGACCATATTGATGCCGAAGCTGTCTTGCAGTTGGGTGAGCTTGTAAAGCTGATTCAACACCACTTCGGCGTTTTCGTTGCGCTTGAGCTCGATCACCACGCGCATACCGGATTTGTCGGATTCGTCGCGCAGGTCGGAAATGCCTTCCAGCGTTTTCTCGCGCACGAGTTCGCCGATTTTCTCGACCAGCTTGGCTTTATTGACCTGATACGGAATCTCGTCAATGATGATGGCTTCGCGTTCGCCGTTTTTGCCAATCGGCTCGATATGGGTTTTGCCGCGCATCACCACACGACCGCGGCCGGTTTTGTAGCCCTCGCGCACGCCGCCCAAGCCGTAAATCGTTGCGCCGGTGGGGAAATCGGGTGCGGGCATCAGTTGGATTAATTCGTCGATGCTCATCTCGCCGTTGTGCAGCAGCGCGATACAGGCGTTGATGGTTTCGCTAAGGTTGTGCGGCGGAATATTGGTAGCCATGCCGACGGCAATACCGGAAGAGCCGTTCACAATCAAAGCAGGGAATTTGGCGGGCAACACCAAAGGCTCGTGTTCGCTGCCGTCGTAGTTGGGGCCGAAGTTGACCGTTTCTTCTTCGATATCGGCCAGCATTTCGTGGGCGATTTTCGCCATGCGGATTTCGGTATAACGCATCGCCGCCGCGCCGTCGCCGTCGACCGAACCGAAGTTGCCCTGACCGTCGACCAGCATATAGCGCAACGAAAAATCCTGCGCCATGCGCACGATGGTATCGTAAACCGCGCTGTCGCCGTGCGGGTGGTATTTACCGATCACGTCGCCGACGATACGGGCGGATTTTTTGTAGGCGCTGTTCCAATTGTTTTTCAATTCGTGCATCGCATACAGCACGCGGCGGTGCACCGGCTTCAAACCGTCGCGCACATCGGGCAGCGCACGGCCGACAATCACGCTCATGGCGTAATCGAGGTAGCTGCGGCGCATCTCGTCTTCGAGGCTGATGGGGATGGTTTCTTTGGCAAAATGATGGTCGTTGCGGACGGTTGCGTCGGTCATGATTCGTCTGGCATTCTGAATACAAAAAGTAACCGCCATTCTACCACAAAGCGCCCTCTTTTGGCGGATTTGAACAAGCAGCACGGTATAGTCGAAGAAATGAGTTTCTGCTACGGCGTTGACTCGTCTTGTCGTACTATAGTGGCTAAACTTGATATTTGATACAAGGCAGCAAGCCGCAGACAGTACAGATAGTACGGCAAGGCGGAGCAACGCCGTAGCAGATATTAAGTTTAGCCACTATATCTGTACTGTCTGCGGCTCACCGCCTTGTATCAGACGCTAATTTCTCCGACTATAGCAGCATCCTGCGTCACCGCATCAAACGAAATAGCCGCCAGCAGCGGCTTTCTGCTTTCCGGCATGCCGCAACTTGTTTGCAGTAAAAACAGGCCGTCTGAAAATTTCCCGCCGCTCCGTTTCAGACGGCCTGAAACGACACTCCCCACGACAATTCCAAATGCATTAAACGGCATCAGGCGACGCTTTCAACGGTTACTCACAAAACTTGTGGATAACTTTGTGGACAGCATGTGTGCTTTTGCCGTTTTCTCCGCAAAATCAGGCTTTGCAACATTGTTGCACAAAAATTAAGCCATTATCAAAACCCTTTATTTATCATGATTTTAATCAGTTTCAAAACTTGTCAAGCCTGTAACGCATAAAAACACCTGCTGTCATGAATTCCGGTTTTGTCAATGTGGATAAACATGTTTTTTGTGCACCGTCTCTCTTGACAAAGCGCCAGATTCGCGTAAAAGCTTGGCAGACAAAGAAATTTAAGACCACCTGAAAAATGACGCCGTTTGAAAAAAAAACCACCCCCGTCTGCTGGCTGTTTTGCACCGTTATCGACAACTACGGCGACATCGGCATCTCTTGGCGGCTGGCGCAATGCCTGCAGCGGGAATCGGGCTGGCGCGTCTGCCTGTGGCTGGACGACACCGCCGCTTTGCGCATGCTCTGCCCCGACCTGCCAGAGCCGCCTTGTGTTTACGAAAACATCAGCATCAACACCTGGCAGGCAGGCGCGGAAGCCCGCGGTCTGGAAACAGCGCCGCTGCCGCAAATCGTGATTGAAACCTTCGCCTGCGCGCTGCCCGAATCCGTACGCCGCTTGATGCAGAAAGTGCGCCCGCTCTGGCTCAACTGGGAATACCTCAGCGCCGAAAGCAGCCACGAGCGCCTGCATGCGCTGCCCTCGCCGCAGGCCGACGGCTTGCAGAAATATTTCTGGTTTATGGGCTTTGGCGAAAAAAGCGGCGGCCTGTTGCGCGAACGCGATTATGCCGAACGCAGCCGTTTTGATGCAGCCGGATTGCGGCGCACATTATTGCTGCCGCCGAAAACCGCCCCCGAATGGCTGCTGTTCGGCTACGCAAGCCCCGTGTGGGCAAAGTGGCTGGCCATGTGGCGGCAACACGGCGAGCCGCTCACCCTGCTGCTGGCAGGCAGTCAAATCACCGACAGCCTCAAAGTCGCCGGCGCCATTCCCACCGATGCATTAAACCGCGACGGCGACCGCTTTCAGACGGCCTCGGTCACCCTCGTCAAAATTCCCTTTCTGCCGCAACACGATTTCGACCGCCTGCTGCATCTGGCAGACGGCCTGATGGTGCGCGGCGAAGACAGCTTCGTGCGCGCCCAATTCGCCGCCAAGCCTTTTTTCTGGCACATCTATCCGCAAGACGACAAGATTCATCTCGATAAGCTCGATGCTTTTTGGGAAAAAACCTACAACCTTTATCCCGAAGAAATACGCATCGCCCACCGAATGCTGTCGGAAGAGCTCAATGACGGCTACACGCTTGATGCGAACCAAAGGCTGGCAGCCTGGCAGACCCTGCAGCGGCATCTGCCCCAATGGCAGGAAGCGGCGGCGGCATGGGAGCATGTGCTGTCGGCGCAACCGTCGGCCATCGAAAAACTAGCCAACTTCATACAAGATAAGCTAGAATAACGTGTTTATTTTTCGCTAAATATTTTTTGATTGGAAAAACGATGAAAACCGCACAAGAATTGCGCTCAGGCAACGTATTTATGGTCGGCAACGACCCGATGGTGGTACAAAAAACCGAATACATCAAGGGCGGCCGCAGCTCGGCCAAAGTAAGCATGAAGCTGAAAAACCTGCTCACCGGCGCCGCCACCGAAACCATCTACAAAGCCGACGACAAATTCGACGTTGTCGTATTGGCGCGCAAAAACTGCACCTACAGCTATTTTGCCGACCCGATGTATGTCTTCATGGATGAAGAATTCAACCAATACGAAATCGAAGCCGAAAACATCGGTGAAAATCTGAAATTCATCGTCGACGGCATGGAAGACGTGTGCGAAGTGACCTTCTACGAAGGCAACCCGATTTCCGTAGAGCTGCCCACCATCATCGTGCGCGAAGTGGAATACACCGAGCCCGCCGTCAAGGGCGACACTTCAGGCAAAGTGATGAAAACCGCCCGCCTGATCGGCGGCACCGAAATCCAAGTGATGTCTTACATCGAAAACGGCGACAAAGTCGAAATCGACACCCGCACCGGCGAATTCCGCAAACGCGCCTGATCTTGCTCCGACATCATTAAAGAGGCCGTCTGAAACCTTTCAGACGGCCTCTTTGTCTGGATGCCCGTCACATTAAAATCAAAATTCATTTCTACCACAACTCCTTGTTGTCACAAATTTTTCAAAAAATAAAGCTCTTGCTCGAAATAATTTCTGCCATTACACCGAATTTAGGCTATATTGATTGGCAATTGCACCGTAAAACTGCCAACATCAGGATTTGCAATATGGTGCAGACAATAAAAACAATCATCAAGGAGAAACCATCATGGAGAAAATCTGGTTATCAAGCTATCAGGATGGCGTCAGCGCCGAAGTGGACGTGCACCAATTCAGTTCGATTGTCGACGTATTCCGTCAAAGCACCGAGCGCTACGCCGACCGCACCGCCTTTATCAACATGGGCAAAAGCATGACTTTCGGCATGCTGGCAGAGGCGGCCGGGCGTTTTTCCTCGTTTCTGCAACATCACCTCAAGCTCAAGCGCGGCGAGCGCGTGGCCATCATGATGCCCAACCTGCTGCAGTATCCGGTGGCGCTTTTCGGCACGCTGCAGGCAGGCATGGTGGTGGTCAACGTCAACCCGCTCTACACCCCGCGCGAGCTGGAACACCAGCTCAAAGACAGCGGCGCCACCACCATCGTGGTATTGGAAAACTTTGCCGACACGCTGGAAATGGTGTTGCCGCGCACCCAAATCCAGAATGTGGTGATTGCCAGCATCGGCGACATGTTGGGCGGCCTCAAGGGCTGGATAACCAATTTCGTGGTGCGCAACATCAAAAAAATGGTGCCGAAATACACGCTTTCCGGCGCCATTCCCTTCAATCAGGCGCTGGCCATCGGCGCGGAAAAAGCCTTTATTCCGACAGACGTCACGCTGGAAGACACCGCGTTTCTGCAATACACCGGCGGCACCACCGGTGTGGCCAAGGGCGCCGAGCTCACCCACGGCAACATCTGCGCCAACGTGGCGCAGGCCAAAGAATGGATACGCCAGAGCCTCAGCCGCGACGGCGAAGTGGCAGTCAACGCCCTGCCGCTCTACCATATTTTCGCGCTCACCGTAAACCTGATGATTTTCATGGAATTGGGCGCCACCAACCTGCTGATTACCAATCCGCGCGATTTGCCCGCACTGGTGAAAGACATGCAGAAAAACAAGGTTTCCGTGTTTATCGGTGTCAACACCCTCTTCAACGCGCTGGTCAACAACGAAGCCTTCAAAACCACCGATTTTTCCAGCTGGAAGCTGGCGCTCGGCGGCGGCATGGCCGTGCAGAAAGCCGTGGCCGACAAATGGCAGACCCTCACCGGCATCCCCATCATCGAAGCCTACGGCCTCACCGAAACCAGCCCCGGTGTGGTCATCAACCCGCTCAACATCAGCGCCTACACCGGCACCATCGGCCTGCCGATTTCCAATACCGATGTTGAAATCCGCAACGACGAAGGCCGGGAAGCCGCCATCGGCGAGCCGGGCGAGTTGTGGGTAAAAGGCCCGCAAGTGATGAAAGGCTATTGGAACCGCCCCGATGAAACCGCCAAAGTGCTCGACAGCCGCGGCTTTCTCGCCACCGGCGATGTGGCGGTGATGGATGAAAAAGGCTGGCTGAAACTGGTCGACCGCAAAAAAGACATGATTGTGGTATCGGGCTTCAACGTTTACCCCAACGAAGTGGAAGACGTCATCGCCCAACACCCGAAAGTGCTCGAAGTGGCCTGCATCGGCGTAGACAGTGAAAAATCCGGCGAAGCGCTGAAGCTTTTCGTGGTGAAAAAAGACGCCTCGCTGACCGAAAAAGAGCTGGTCGATTATGCCCGCCACGAGCTCACCGGCTATAAAGTGCCCAAGCTGATTGAATTCCGTGACGAGCTGCCCAAATCGAATGTGGGCAAGATTTTGCGGCGCGAGCTGCGCAATGAAGCAGCCGGAAAAGCCTAATTGCGGTTTAGGGCTTTCTGACAAACGAGGCCGTCTGAAACAGGCTTTCAGACGGCCTCAATTTGCCCAACCGTTTTCCGGGTCAAATCCGGTTGCGGCCTTCTGTTTCCTGCAATTTTCACAGCCATACGTCTTTTTTACAAATTCCAACACCGAAATATCCGATAATAACGCCCCACCACATTCGGAACCCATTATGAACACACTCTCCAAAATCCTGCTCGGCGGCCTGCTGGGCATCGCCGCCATGCAGGCGCAGGCCGAGACCCGCGCCGTTATCGACACCAATATGGGCAAAATCGAGCTTGCCCTCGATGAAAAAAAAGCCCCGAAAAGCGTGGCCAATTTTGTGAATTATGCCGAAAAAGGCTTTTACAACGGCACGGTTTTCCACCGCGTGATTGACGGCTTCATGATTCAGGGTGGCGGTTTCACACCCGACATGAAGCAAAAACCGACCGACAAGGCCATCGGCAACGAAGCCGACAACGGCCTCAAAAACACCGTCGGCACCATTGCGATGGCGCGCACCGCCAACCCCAACTCCGCCACCAGCCAGTTTTTCATCAATGTCGCCGACAACGATTTCCTCAATTTCAAAAACCGTACCTCCTCCGGCTACGGCTATGCCGTGTTCGGCAGGGTGACCGGCGGCATGAATGTGGTCAACCGCATTGCCAAAGTGGAAACCACCGACCAAGCCTACCATCAGAATATTCCGGTGCAGCCGGTGGTGATTCAAAAAGTCACCATCATCAAATAAGCGTTAACGATGCATCAAACCGCCCGAAATGTTCGGGCGGTTTTTTTTATGATAGGATAACGGCTATCTTTTGCGTTTTATCCCAACCACTTCAGAGGAATGAGCCCATGAAAAAAGCCCTGTTAGCCACCCTGTTGACCGTTGCCGCCGCCGGCGCTTTCGCTGCCGACTACAAAATCGACAGCAACCACGCCAACGCCCGTTTCGCCGTAGACCACTTCGGCACCTCCACCAACACCGGCGGCTTCTACGGCCTGAACGGCGATGTGAAATTCGACCCGAAAGCCAAAACCGGCGCCGTCAACGTGGTTATCCCGGTCAGCAGCCTCAACACCGGCATCAGCGGTTTCGACGAACACCTCAAAAGCGCCGATTTCTTCAACGCCGCCCAATACCCGGAAATCCGTTTCCAGTCTACCAAATGGAATTTCCGCGGCAGCAAAGTAAACTCTGTTGAGGGCAATCTGACCCTGCTCGGCCAAACCCATCCGGTTACCCTGAAAGCCACCAAATTCAGCTGCTATCAAAGCCCGATGCTGAAAACCGAAGTCTGCGGCGGCGACTTTGAAACCACCATCGACCGCACCAAATGGGGCATGGATTACGGCGTGGCGCAAGGCATGACCAAAAACGTGCGCCTGAATATCCAGATTGAAGCAGCCAAAATCTGAGCCTTGACAGGCAAACAGGTTTCAGACGGCCTCAAGGCCGTCTGAAACCGGATAAAATAAGCAAGGCCGTCTGAATGTTTCAGACGGCCTTGCTTTTACCTGCCGGAATTACAACACTTTGACAATGCTTTCACACAGATAACGGATATTCGCTTCGGTGATGCCCGCCACGTTGATGCGGCCCGAGCGCACGGCGTAGATGGCGAATTCTTCTTTCAGACGATCCACCTGCTCTGCGGTGAGGCCGCTAAACGAGAACATGCCGTTTTGGTTGACGATAAAGCTGAAATCCTGCTCCGCGCCGTATTCCTTGAGCAAATCCACAAATTTCTGGCGCATTTCCTTGATGCGGCCGCGCATTTCGTCCAATTCGGCAATCCATTGCGCTTTCAGGGCTTCGTCTTGCAACACGATGGCGACCGCGCTGCCGCCGTGTGACGACGGGTTTGAGTACAGGGTGCGGATGATGGTTTTCACCTGGCTGAAGGCGCGGTTGGCTGTTTCTTCGTCGGCGGCCACCAGCGTGAATGCGCCGACGCGCTCGTTGTAGAGGCCGAAGTTTTTCGAATACGAGCTGGCCACCAGCATTTCTTTGTGGTTGGCGGCAAAGGCGCGCAAACCGGCGGCGTCTTGCTCGAGGCCGTTGGCAAAGCCCTGATAGGCGAAATCAAACAGCGGCAGCCAGCCTTTTTCGGCCGACATTTTGGCCAGCGTCGCCCACTGCTCGGGGGTGGGGTCGATGCCGGTGGGGTTGTGGCAGCAGCCGTGCAGCAATACCACATCGCCCGCCTCGGCTTGCGACAAGTCGGCAATCATGCCGTCCCAGTCGAGGCCGTGACTGGTTTTGTCGTAATAGCGGTAGTCGCGGATATTGATGCCGACGGCGTTGAAAATGGCGTTGTGGTTGGGCCAGGTCGGCGCGCTGATCCAGACATTTTTGGCAGCGGTTTGGCGTTTGACGAATTCGGCGGCGACACGCAATGCGCCGGTGCCGCCGAGGCTTTGCGCGGTTTTGGCGCGGCGGCTTTGCACGATTTCGCTGTCTGTGCCGAAAAGTAATTTTTGCGTTTCGGCATTGAATGCGGCCACGCCGTCGATGGTGAGGTAGTTTTTGGTGTTTTCGGTTTCCAGCAGACGCTTTTCGGCTTCTTTGACGGCTTTGACAATCGGGGTTTGGCCGGCGGCATCTTTGTATACGCCGATGCCGAGATTGACCTTGCCTTCGCGCGCATCGGCCTTGAATGCTTCGCCCAAACCTAAAATCGGATCGGCCGGAGCCGCCTGGATTTTTTCAAACATGATGACACCTTTCTGCAATGGAAACGGAATAAAACTGGCTTAAAATTTCAGTCATTAATCTTACCCGCTTTAGGCCGGATTGAAAACAATCTGCGCCTCTTTATTTGGTTTAAATCATATTTAAGGTTGAGGCCGTCTGAAAGCCCTGGTTTTCAGACGGCCTCTGCTTCAATCATGCAGGTGCGCCAGCAATTCCATCGGCGTGTCGATACGGCAGTCTTGCGGCCAGGCTTCGGTGTCGTCGTTCTCTGCGATATAGCCCCAGTTGGCCAACACGGTTTTCATGCCCGCATTTCTGCCAGCCTGCATGTCGCGTTCGGCGTCGCCGACATAAAGGCAGCGTTCGGGCGCAATGCCGATTTGTTTGCAGGCGTAAAACATCGGCTTCGTGCTTGGCTTGGCTTCGTCGCAGGTATCGCCGCTCACCACCACAGCGGGCGGCACGGCGAAACCGAGTTTCGGCACCAGACGGTGGGTGAAGGTGTGTGGTTTGTTGGTGACGATGCCCCACTTGATGCCTTTCGCATCGAGCGCGAGAATCAAGTTGTTGATACCATCGAACAATATCGTGTCGCAATCGAAACAGCGCTCGTATTCGGCCAGATAATCCTGCCGCCATTGCGCGTATTCGGGATGGTCTTTACCGATGCCCGCGCCCATCCAAATCAGCCCTGCCGCGCCGTGACTGGCGACGGGGCGCACTTCGGCCATGCTTTTTCCGGGCAGGCCGTGGCGGCGCAACAAGGTATTGAGCGCGCCGCCCAAATCGAGGGCGGTGTCGGCCAGCGTGCCGTCAAGGTCGAATAATACGGCTTGTGTGTTCATGTGCTTTCCTGTGGATGATAGGGTCGGTTAATACAAAATGATGCGGTGTCGGCTTCGTCTTGCCATATTATTGTACTGCCTGCGACTCGTCTGCCTCCCTCTGTGTCGATTGCCCAGATGCGGTTGAGGCCGTCTGAAAACTTTTTCAGACGGCCTTGATTTTAGCAGAAGCGGCAGAATTCGGACGACCTTTAATGCGCATGACCGTGGCTGTGGCCGCCCTCATCGCCATGCTGCTCCGGCGTGCACAATAATGCATCGGTGTGTTTGTGGTTGCTGCTTTCGGTCTGAATGGTGATGTGGCTGATGTTTTTGTGTTGCAACACATGCTCTGCCTGCTGGACGATTTTTTCGGCTTCGGCCACGCTCAGGCTGCCGTCTACCACGATATGGCACGACAAGGCATGCAGGCCGCTGGTGATGCTCCAGATGTGCAGGTCGTGCACGGATTCGACGCCTTGCACATTTTTCACGGCCGCCACGATTTCGTCGCAATCCATGCCGACAGGCGCGCCCTCCATCAGCACATGAGTGGCGCTTTTCAATACGCCCCAGCCGCTTTTCACAATCAGCAGCGCCACCAGCACGCTGGCGAGCGGATCCGCCCAGCGCCAGCCGAAGCCCATCATCAGCAAAGCGGCGGCAATGGCGCCCACTGAGCCCAGCAAATCGCCCAACACATGCAGATAGGCGCCGCGCATATTGATGTTGTTTTCAGTGTCGCTGCCGCGCTGCATATACCAGGCCACCGCAATGTTGACCAAGAGGCCGATGCTGCTCACCACCAGCATTCCGGTGGTGGCGATTTCGGGCGGATTGCGGAAACGGCCGGCCGCTTCGATGATAATCCACACGGCAATCAGCAGCAGGGTCAGACCGTTGACGGCAGCGGCAATGATTTCGAAGCGCCGGTAGCCGAAGGTTTTACTGCGGCTGCTGATGCGCTCGCCGAAGGTAAACGCCGCCAGCGACAAGGCCAGCGCGGTGGCGTCTGAAAACATGTGCCCCGCATCGGAAAGCAGCGCGAGGCTGTTGGTGAGCCAGCCGCCGATGATTTCTACCACCATGAATGTGGCGATGACCAGCAACGACACGCGCAATACTTTTTTATTGGTGGTGTTGTGACTGTGGTTATGGTCGTGCGACATGGCTTGCCTTTCAATGGTGTGATACGTGTTCGACGGCCTGCTTCAGCAAACCGATAACGTGCGGGTCGTCTTCCGAATAATACAATGTGGTGCCCTCGCGGCGGAATTTGACCAGGCGCAGGTTTTTCAAAAACCGCAGTTGGTGCGAGGTGGCCGACTGGCTCAGATTGAGCTTTTCGGCAATATCGCCCACCGCATACTCGCCGCCGCACAACAAATTGAGAATGCGGATGCGGGTGGGGTCGCCCAGCGCCTTGAAAATCTGCGAAAGCTGAAACAGGGTTTCTTCGTCTAATTCTGCGGACATGATTTTATATATGAGCAAATATTCATATATAGGATTGTAAAGAGGCCGTCTGAAAAAGTCAAACGTTGCCGCTGTGTTTTCAGACGGCCTTGCATGTCTTTCCGCAAAACCCTTTTCAGAATGCCGGGGCTTTCAGACGGCCTGCCTAGGGCTTCCTGGCAGCGCAGCGGTGTCAGAATTACTCATATTTTTTGTGATAAAAGTACAGATGCGAGGCTACTCAAAGAGGGCGGTTTTACACGCTACGCTAGTAAAACCAGCCAAAACGCAGCAGATGTGCTTTTAGCACGAAAAAGATAATGATATATGAATTGTCAGGATGCCCTAGCGCGCCAGCGCTTGTTGCCAGTTTCCCGGCTTCGGCGCTTCGCGCAGGCTTTGTTCGAAATCTTCCAGCATGTCCAGCTCGAAACGGCTGAACCCTGCCCGTTCGCGCGCTTCGATGTTGACATAACCGCGGAAAATAAACAAATCATAGCGTGAAATCAACATACGAAACAGGCTCACCGGCTCCAGCCCCCGCGCCCGGCAGAGATACTGATACCAATCATTGCCGATTTGCACATGGCCCACTTCGTCGCGGTAGATAATGTCGAGCACTTCACAGGTTTCCTCATCGCCCTGCTGCGCTACTTTTGCACGGATGGCGGGTGTTACGTCCAACCCGCGCGCTTCGAGCACGCGCGGCACCAACGCCATGCGCAGGAGCGGATCGAACGCGGTTTTGTAGGCCATGTCCCACAAATGGTTGTGTGCCTCGAAATCGCCGTAATCAAAGCCGTGTGCGTTCAGACGGCCTTTCATCAGCGAAAAATGATATGCCTCTTCCTTGGCCACGCGAATCCAGTCGCGCGTGTATTGCAGGGGCAGCGTGCGGAAGCGGTAGGCCGCATCCAGCGCCAGATTGATAGCGTTGAATTCGATGTGGCAGATGGCGTGCAGCATGGCGGCATAGCCTTCCGGCGTGCTCATTTTGCGTTTTTGCACATCGGCAGGCGCCACCAGCTCGGGCTTGGACGGCCTGCCTGCAAAGCGGAAATCCAGCGGCCTGGCACTTGGGCGCAACAGGCTTTCCGCCTCTGCCGTTTCGGCAAACAATGTTGCGGCCATACGGCATTTCTCGGCCGGCCGGTTTTCCTGCAAAGCGGCTTCCAGCAAGGGATAAGGGTTGTAGGGCATAAATCGCTCGGTTCGGCAGACGTTCGGTAGCAATGCTATGGTCGGAGAAATTAAATCCTGATACAAAGCGGCGAGCCGAAGACAGTACGAGATAGTACGACAAGACAAGCCAATGCCGTAGCAGAAACTCATTTCTTCGACTATATTAACAGGTTATATAAGGAAGCAGAATATATGCAAAAGCGTGCCGTTTCCGTTAAGCCGTATGTAAAGACGGTGAAACGGCGGCAGCGCAGGGGTTAAATAAATGTGAAATTCCCAGTCCTTTCCGACCGAAAAACCCGATTAAATTCAGCAAAATACCCGCAACACGGGCTGTTTACACATCTTAATCGGCCGAACCCGGGGCTTGTTTCCTGCTCAATAATACCTATACTGGTCACCAATCCGGCGCGGCTCTGCTGCGCCATACAACGAAAGGACGGAATACCGAATGAAACAATCTACCCTGCTGAAAACCGTTACCGCACTCGGCCTGAGCGCCACCATTGGCCTGGCACAAGCCGGTGCCATTGATGCGTTGAAAAAATTCAACAGCGACGCCGACGGCCTCAGCGGCAACTTCAGCCAAACCGTGAAAAGCAAAAAGAAAACCCAAACCACCAACGGCTCTTTCCAAATCCTGCGCCCCGGTTTGTTCAAATGGGAATATACCCGCCCCTACAAACAAACCATCGTCGGCGACGGCAAAACCATTTGGCTCTATGACGTCGATTTGGCGCAGGTAACCAAATCTTCGCAAGACCAGACCATCGGCGACAGCCCGGCGGCCATCCTCTCGAATAAAACCGCGCTGGAAAGCAGCTATTCCCTGAAAGAAGACGGCTCGTCCAATGGCGTGGATTATGTGCTGGCGCAACCGAAGAAAAACAACGCCGGTTACCAGTATATCCGCATCGGTTTCAAGGGCGACGCGCTGGCCGCGATGCAGCTGAAAGACAGCTTCGGCAACGAAACCACCATCAGCTTCAGCAACCTGAACATGAAGCCGAATCTCTCGCGCAGCCATTTCCAATTCACTCCGCCCAAAGGCGTAGATGTATTGAGCAACTGATTGCTTTAAAACAACAAAAGGCCGTCTGAAAGCTTTCAGACGGCCTTTTGCTTCCTGCTTACAGCCGAGCAATACATTTTTTATGCAAGACAGCAAGCCACAGGCAGCGGACTTGATGCTCCGACACCCGAGTATTGCCGCGCTCTTTAAGCCTAAGTTGCTTGGCCATGGCACAAAACAGCATTCGATCAAGGCTTAATCCAGATGCTCCGAGCGCTGCGCCAGAATGGTGCGGTTGCCGTTGCTTTCCGGCGCCGACACAATGCCGTCGGCTTCCATCTGGTCAATCAGGCGGGCGGCGCGGTTGTAGCCGATGCGCAGGTAGCGCTGCACCGACGAGATGGTGGCCTTGCCGGTTTTCAACACACAGGCCACGGCATCGTCATACATCGGGTCTTGCTCGCCGTCGTTGTTGCGTCCGCCGTTGGCATTACTGAACATATCGTCGCTGCCGACACCGGCGGTGAGGATATCGTCGATATAATCAGGCTCGCCGAATTGCTTGAGGTATTCCACCACGCCGTGCACTTCGTCATCGGAGGCAAACGCACCGTGCACGCGCTGCGGGTAGCCGGTGCCGGGCGGCAGAAACAGCATATCGCCCTGGCCGAGCAGGTTTTCTGCGCCCATCTGGTCGAGAATGGTGCGGCTGTCGACTTTGCTCGACACCTGGAAAGCGATGCGGGTCGGAATATTCGCTTTAATCAGACCGGTAATCACGTCCACACTCGGGCGCTGGGTGGCCAGAATCAGATGAATACCTGCCGCGCGCGCTTTTTGCGCCAATCGGGCAATCAGCTCTTCGATTTTCTTGCCTGCCGTCATCATCAGGTCGGCGAATTCGTCCACCACCACCACGATAAACGGCAGTTTTTCCAGCGGCTCGGGGTCGTCGGGCGTGAGGGTAAACGGATTCACCAGCTTCTCGCCGCGCGCGGCGGCATCGGCCACTTTTTGATTGAAGCCGGCCAGATTGCGCACGCCCATATGGCTCATCAGGCGGTAGCGTTTTTCCATTTCGTTGACGCACCAGTTGAGCGCGTTGGCGGCCAGCTTCATGTCGGTCACCACCGGCGCGAGCAGGTGCGGGATGCCCTCGTAAATGCTCAATTCCAGCATTTTCGGGTCAATCATAATCATACGCACTTCTTCGGGCGTGGCCTTGAACAGCATCGACAGAATCATCGCATTCACGCCGACGGACTTACCCGAGCCGGTGGTGCCCGCCACCAGCAAGTGCGGTGCTTTGGCCAGGTCGGTAACCACGGGCTGGCCGGTAATGTCCTGCCCCAGCGCCAGCGTCAGCCTGGATTTGGAATCGGTAAACACCGGCGCATTGAAAATCTCGCTCAGGCGGATCATTTGGCGTTTCGGATTCGGCAGCTCCAGCCCCATGCAGGTTTTGCCGGGAATGGTTTCCACCACGCGGATGGAAGCCACGCCGAGCGAGCGCGCCAAGTCTTTTTCCAGGTTCAACACCGCATTGCCGCGCACGCCGACATCGGGCTCGATTTCATAACGGGTAATCACCGGCCCCGCATAAGCATCCATCACCTTCACTTTCACCTTGAATTCGGCGAGCTTTTCCTCGATGGTGATGCTGTTTTCCAGCAGCGCGTCTTCGGTTTGGGCGGCACTGGGGTCGTATTGCGGCGGCTTCAGCAAGGCCACGGTCGGCAAATGGCTTTCCCCCTGAGCCTGTGCGGCGGCAAATGTTTCAGACGGCCTGAACGCAGATACGGCTTCGGCAACGGCTTGGGGAGCGGCTGTTTCCACTTCCCAAGGCACAGCTGCATCAACCACATCAGATACCGCATCTGCTTCAAGCGGAGCCGACTCGCTAATCAGCCGGTCGGTAATCGACCAGCGCGGCGCATCGGTGATGTGTGCGTTGGCCGGAGCCGCCTCCGCCAGCAATACCTCAGGCCTGCGGTCGGCAATATCGTCAATGTCATAATAAGCATTGCTGAAAGACGGCGGCTCGGGAATATCGACAAGCTGCATTTCCACCTCGGGTACAGGCGGCGGCTCGACTATCATGGCGTCGGGCGCGGGCATACCGGCGGCCACGGCGGCGGCGTAAGGCGTGAAACGGGTGGAAATCGGCGTAACGGATTTCGGCGGCTGCAGCTTGATGGCATGGCTTTGTTCCACACGCGCCGCATCGGGAATCACGCTTTCGCGCATGGCGGTATTAACGCGGCGGATGCGCTGGCGGTTGACCGGCGAATCGGTTTTGGCCAGATTGGCAAACACTTCGCCTTCCGGAATCACGTTCGGCTGCGCGGTTTGCACCGGCGCCTGCGCCGAAACCTGGCGGCGGCGCGCCATGCGTTGGCGCAGCAGGTTGGCGCGGATGTCTTCCACGCCGATGGTTTGAGGGCGCTCCAGCGCTGCTGCTACCGACTGGTTGATTTCGGTGCGCGGCGCTTCATGCGTCAGCTTCTGCACTTCCGAGAGCACGCGCTCGCGGGTGCGCACCAGCGCAGGGTCGTTCAGCGTGATGGTTTTCGGCTCCACCAACGGCTTGGGCGGCGCTTCGGCCTCCAGCGCGGGTTTGAATTGCCAGTTGCTGATTTCCACCACTTCCATATCCGGCGTCGGTTTGGAAACGGGCTGTTGCGCCTGCACGACAGCGGTATCCTGCGCCGCCAGCTCCGCCAGCGGCACTTCACTCAGAGCGCGGGTGGCTTCTTCCAGCGTAATCACCGGCAGGGAGCTGTCTACTGCTTTAGCGGGTTGGTATTCGCTTTCTTCATAGGCAAGATAAGGAGCGGGGGCAATCGCCTGTCTGCGCGGCAAGGGCGCAGTTTTTGCATTTGTATTTTCAGGTACCACCGCACCAAACATGGGAATCTCGTGGCCGGCTGCGTTTTCATCCGCAACCGTTTCCGCCGCACTTTCTGCTGCGGGCGCAGCATCGGGCATCGAATCTGCGGGCAACGGCTCGGGCTTGAGCGAGCGGATCGGCGCATCCTCCACTTCGGCGATGTGGTCGTCTTTGGGGGCGGCGGCAAAAATCGGCAGCTCTTCCAAGCCGTCGTCTGCCTGCTCGTCAGCCCGGCGGCCGGAAGTGGCATCGAGCTTGCGGCTGTGTTTCGGTGACAGCGCCCGCAGTTTGGCCACGGTTTTGTCATACACCACTTTGGCTTCTTCGGCGGCCTTGTGGCTCTGGCGCACATTCTGCAGATTCGGCTCCGCACCGCGCAATACCTTGGGTTGTTTCACGCCCTCCGCCACCGATACGGCATCCGCCCCGGCTTCGTGGCGGCTGAGGTAGGTAAGCTCGCGCAGCCATTCCTGCTCTTGCCGGCGGCGCCACCACAAGGTGCCCGCGATGGCGGCCAGCAGGATAATCATTAACAACGTCCACAACATAAATACGGCAGCCCCGGTTGGTTGGTTTCGGCAAAGTGGTTATTTTAGCGTGTTTTCGGCGTAAACTGAACCGCTTTGATGCGCAGCCCTGTATTCTTTCGCCCTGGGGTGTCGCTGCCGCCCTGCCCTTGCCCCGATTCGGCGTATAATATAGTCGTTCCAAGTTAGATTGATACAGCGTTTCTGCGCCTTGCCGTACTACCTGTACTGTCTGCGGCTTGCTGCCTTGTCTCAATCTAACTTGAAACGACTATCACAATACTCAGGCCGTCTGAAACCCGACAGGCTGCCCGCTGATTTATATTGATGGAACCACCATGAATTTTTTGTCTGCCTGGTTCGGCCAGCCGCTGATGCTGGCGGCCGATGCCGTTTTGCTGCTGCTGTTGCTGGCAAGCGCAAAGCAGGCGCTGGCTGCCGTTACCCTGCGCCCTGCCGCCTGCGCCGCCGCCGTATTGCTGACGGCCGTATTGTGGGGACTGCATGTCGAATTGGGCGACGGCCAGCTGGCGGGCATGACTTACCATTTGCTCGGCATCAGCCTGATAACGCTGATGCTCGGCGCACCGGCCGCACTGTGGCTGGGTGTCATCATGCTGCTGCCCTACACCGTGCTGCTCCACGGCTCGGCGAATCTTTCCGTCATCGGCCTGAATGCGCTTTTTCTGCTACTGCCGCCGATTGCGGTCAACGTGGCTCTGCGGCGGCTCAGTCTCAGGCTGCCCGCACATCTTTTTATCTATATCTTTGTCAACGGCTTTATCACTGCCGCGCTGGGCATGCTGGCAACCGGCCTGATGCTGATGTGGCTGCTGGAGGCTGCGGGCGTGTATCCGCCGCAAGTATTGTGGGCATCGGCTTTTCCCGTATTTTTTCTGCTTGTCTGGGGAGAAGCTTTCCTCACCGGCCTGCTTACGGCGGTTTTTGTGGCGTTGGTGCCGGGTCTGCTGGCAACATTTGATGATGCGCGCTACCTACAGAATAAAAACATCATCTGGAAGCTTTGAAAGGCCGTCTGAAAAACATGAAGAAAAACGATATCATTTCTTTGGCGGGAGCATAAAACCATGTGGAGCAATATGCTGGTGATTGCCGCAGGCGCGGCTGTGGGCGCCGTCATCCGCTGGGCGCTGGGTGTGTGGCTGGCCGCCGCCGTGACCTGGATGGCCTTGGGCACGCTGGTTGCCAATTGGGCGGGCGCTTACATCATCGGCATCTGCGCCGCCCTGGTGCAGCATACGGATATCTTGCCGCCGCATTGGCGCCTGCTGGTCATCACCGGTTTTCTCGGCAGCCTGACCACATTCTCCGGCTTCTCGTTGGAAGTGGTCGGCATGCTGCAGGCGCAGCGCTGGGGCGCGGCGGCGGCGACCGCCTCATTGCACCTTTTCGGCTCGCTGCTGCTGACCGTGCTCGGCATGCTTACGGTATCGGCGCTGCGTGCCTGAACAGTCGGTTGATGTATAGTCGTTTCGTTAGCTTGATACAGCGTTGCTGCGCCTTGCCGTACTGTTTGTACTGTCTGCAGCTTGCTGCCTTGTCTCAATCTAAATTGAAACGAATATATTGAAACGATTATATAAGCCGTCTGAACGCTTTTCAAAAACATCATTCCCACATCATGGTCGGAAAAAGCCCGGCATTTTCATTCCACTCATTCGATACCGATATCCAGGCAGACGATTTCGCCGCAAAGCGTTTTGCCTGCGTCGGTAAGATGTGCCGGTTTGTAGGCGGCAAACGCGTAAGTCAGGTTGGCCTGAAAGGTGTCGGTATCGGCTTCGCCGGTGTCGCCGTTCAACCCGGTGGGAATATCCAGCGCCACTTTCAGGCCGCCTGCCCGATTGAGCAGCCTGCAGTATTGCGCCACCCCCTGCGGCAGCCTGCCGTTGAATCCCGTGCCGAACACGCCTTCGATAATCACGTCATAGCCTTGTTGCAGCCGCTCCGGCAAGGTGGCGGCGGCAACGAATTCAATGCCTTCCGTATTCAGCAGGCGCTTGCGGTTGGTTTCTGCCAGCCCGGAAAGCTCGCTGCCAAGCAGGAACACAATGTCTGCCCGCCAACCGTGCTGTTGCAGCAGCCGCGCCATCACCAGGCCGTCGCCGCCGTTGTTGCCCTTGCCGCACACCACCAGCGCATGCCCCGCCTGCGGGCAGCGCCGCAACAAATCTGCCGCTGCGGCCCGGCCGGCATTTTCCATCAGCTGCTCGAAGCTGGTGCCCGCGTCCACAGCCATTTGCTCGTGTTGGCGCATTTGGGCGGCGGTATAGACTTTCATCACGCACTCCTCAAAAATTCAGACGGCCTGTGGATTCAGGCCGTCTGAAAGATTAATTGTCGTCTTCGTTTTGATGGCGCTCGATTTCCACGCCCACTTCGCGCACATTCGCCAAAATGCCCGGCTTCACCACCCGCACGCGCACCCACAAGGCATCGAAATTTTCCAACACCAGCTCGGCAATATGTTCGGCCAGCGCCTCAAGCAGCAAAAAACGCTGCTCTTTCAGGCTCTGACGCACGGCCTCGCACACATCGCCGTAGTGCACCGTATCATCGATATGGTCGGACAAAGCCGATTTTTTCGGCACGCCGATATCCAGGTCGATCAGCAGGGTTTGCTGCTGCTCGCGCTCCCAGTCATACACACCGATTAAAGTGTCG
This sequence comes from Neisseria sp., assembly GCA_030538415.1. Classification (GTDB taxonomy): domain Bacteria; phylum Pseudomonadota; class Gammaproteobacteria; order Burkholderiales; family Neisseriaceae; genus Neisseria. Next base: position 19,201 of record JAUNTY010000008.1, read on the forward strand.
GCCTTCATGCCGCGCAGAAAGATTTTATCCATTTTTTACGGTTTCACGTTAAAATCACCGCTTCATTCTAAAACAAAAAGCTCCAGGCATGCTGTTAAATTTATTGGTCATCGTGGCCGCTTATCTGATGGGTTCGCTTTCTTTTGCCGTGATTGTGTCGAAATTTTACGGCATGGACGACCCGCGCACCTACGGCTCGGGCAATCCCGGCGCCACCAATGTATTGCGCAGCGGCAGGAAAAAAGCCGCTGCGCTCACGCTTTTAGGCGATGCGGTAAAAGGTTTGCTGGCAGTGTTGCTGGCGCGCGGGCTACAGGATACGCTGGGCTTGGGCGATGCCACCATCGCCGCAGTGGCGGTGGCGGCACTGGTCGGCCATATGTGGCCGCTGTTTTTCGGCTTCAAAGGCGGCAAGGGCGTGGCCACCGCGCTGGGTGTGTTGTTGGCCTTGTCGTGGCCGACTGCGTTGGTGTGTGCCGTCATCTGGCTGGTAATGGCGTTTGGTTTCAAGGTCTCTTCGCTGGCCGCTCTGGCGGCCACGGTGGTCAGCCCGGTGGCGGCCTATTTCCTGATGCCGCACGGCTCGTGGGCGTCGGCCACGCTGATTATCGCGCTGCTGGTGCTTTACCGCCATAAAAGCAATATCCAAAACCTGCTCGGCGGCAAAGAAGGCAAAATCGGCGACAAGGCCGGTAAAAGCTGACGGTGGCGGCTGCTTTTTATAGCCGTTCCGTTAGATTGATACAGCGTTGCCGCGCCTTGCCTTATTACCTGTACTGTCTGTGGCTTGCTGCCTTGTCTCAACCTAAATTGAAACGACTATATTTTTCAGGATGAAATGCTTATGTTGCGCACGATTGTTTCAGACGGCCTCAAAAAATGCTGGCTGGCCTCAACCGCGCTGGCCTTGTCGGCCTGCTCGCTGGTGCAATTCCAGCCCATTGAAACCATCAGCAAGATCAACCCCGACAGCGGCTACCGCCTGCAACAGGCAATCGCCAAAAGACCGCAATCGCAAAATGAAGACGATATGTTTGTGGTGCTGATGCTCTCGGGCGGCGGCACCCGTGCCGCGGCATTGGGCTATGGCGTGCTGGAGCAGCTCAGCAGGCAAAACGTGTGGGTAAACGGCCGAGAGATGCCGCTGATTGACAACATCGACCTAGTGTACGGCGTGTCCGGCGGCTCGGTGCTGGCCGCTTATTTCTCGCTCTACGGCAACGACACCATCCCCTCTTTCGAGCGCCGTTTCCTCAAGCAAAACCTGCAGCGCCAGTTTGCCAAGCAGGTATTTTCCACCGCCAACCTGCCGCGCCTGACTTCACCGCAATTCGGCCGCGGCGACCTGTTGCAGGAGCAGTTTGACAGCAGCCTGTTTCGCCACGCCACTTTCGGCGACCTGGAAAAGCGCCGCAAAGGCCCGTTTGCCGTCATCACCGCCACCGACATGTCGCAAGGCCGCCGCCTGGATTTCACCCAGGAATATTTCGATGCGATGTGTCTCAACCTTTCCGACCTGCCGATTGCCCGCGCCGTGGCCGCTTCCAGCGCAGTGCCGCTGGTATTCAGCCCACTCACCCTCAACAACAACGGCGGCAACTGCGGCTATACCCTGCCCACGCCGCTGAAACAGGCATTGGCAAGCGACACTGACAAGCTGCAACACACCACCCGCCGCGAATTCAGCAGCGGCCTGCGCCAATATGAAGACAGCAGCGAGCGCCCCTACATCCACCTGCTCGACGGCGGCCTCACCGACAACCTCGGCCTGCGCAGCCTCTTAGATGTTACCGAGATATATCCCAACAACATGCTCTACAGCCAGTTTGCCGACGGCAAAATGTCGAAAATCGTGATTATTAACGTCAATGCGCAAAACCAGATTCACAGCGACATCGACAAAAGCCCCGACATTCCCGGGGTGGGCGCCGTGCTGGATGCCATCATCAATATCCCTATCGATCAGTATTCGCAGGAATCGCTGCGCCGCTTCCGCGCCTTTGCCGACAAGTGGAACGAAGACGTGCGCGCCAGCAAGGCCGGTAACGAAGTGAGCATGTATTTCGTCAGCCTCAACCTGCGCGACCTGCCCGAATCGCAGCTGCGCCAGAATACGCTGAACATCCCCACCAGCTTTTACCTGCCGGGCAGCGACATCAATGATTTGAAAGAAGCCGCGCGGGTATTGATGCGCCAGTCGGCCGAATACCAGCGCCTGCTGAAAGACCTGTCGGTGCAGCCCAGCGTGGCCGCCGCGCCGTTTGCCAAGCCCTACTGGTTTGTCGGCGAAGGGCCGGTGCAGCCCGCCGGGCCGGCCGGAGTAAAGCCTGAATATGATGCCTTGTTTAAAACGGCTTCTGCGCTTGAATAACCACTATAATATAGTCGTTTCAATTTAGATTGAGACAAGGCAGCAAGCCGCAAACAGTATAGATAGTACGGCTAGGCGATCCAACACCGTAGCAGAAACTCATTTCTTCGACTATATCGCGGTTTCCCCGTTTTTGCCCTATATCAAAAGGCCGTCTGAAAAACACCCCGCACCGCGCCCGCACCCTTGCCCCGCTTTATCGCACAATCCTATAATCTTGTTGGAAAATTTCTCAAACATCCCGATCAGGAAGCATGTCATGAAACAATATATCCTCGACCCGCAGGCGCTGCTGGGCGGCATCATCGCCCAAGACGACGACCAGGAGCTGGTGCAGCTCGCCCTGCAACAAGACAACGAAATTCCGCCTTATCAAAGCGAAGCGATTATCCTGCTGATTGTGCTCAACGGCAGCGCGCGAATCGTCACCGAAAAAGAAAGCATTGAAACCAAGGGGCTGCAAGTGGTGCGCATCGAGCCCAACGAAACCCACAGCATCCGCGCGCTGGAAAACAACACCACCATTCTGGTCATCAAACAGCTCACCCATGACTTGGTGTTCAGCAAAAAACTGCGTTTCGGCAGCTGCTGCCTGTAAGCGCCGTTTTCGGGAAACAAGAAAAAGGCCGTCTGAACATTCAGACGGCCTTTACTGCGGGTAAACCGTGTAATCAAATAGAAGCGTTTACAAAAGCCACCAGTTGGCCTTTGGCCAGCGCACCCACTTTGGTGGCGACGTTTTGGCCGTCTTTGAACACCATCAAAGTCGGGATGCCGCGCACGCCGAATTGGGCCGGGGTTTGCTCGTTTTCGTCGATGTTGATTTTCACCACTTTCAGTTTGCCTTCGAATTCGGCGGCTACTTCATCCAAAATCGGGGCAATCATTTTGCAGGGGCCGCACCACGGTGCCCAAAAGTCGAGCAATACGGGTACGTCTGATTTCAAAACGTCTTGTTCGAAGGTGGCGTCGGAGGCATGTACAATCAGGTCGCTCATGGTGTTTTCCTTTTGAAGAGAATGCGCGTGCATTCGGTTGGTTGTTTGATGCGCTTAGAATAGGGCTTCTGCCGCAAAATTTCAAGGGGCGGCGTGCAGTAATAGCTTTTTCGTATAGTCGGCATGAGGATTAACAAACACGCGCTCCATTTCGCCTGCCTCCACCACCTGCCCGTCTTTCAACACCATCACCCGATGCGACAAGGCGCGGATGACCGCCAAATCATGGCTGATGACAATGAGGCTCAAGCCGTATTGCCGTTGCAAATCGCCCAATAATTCCAGTATCTGCTGCTGCCATTGCACATCCAAGGCGCTGGTCGGCTCATCGAGCAGCAACACCTGCGGACGCACGATAATCGCGCGGGCAATCGCCAGCCGCTGCCGTTGGCCGCCGGAAAAAGCGTGCGGATAGCGCCTCAAAATTTCGCCTTCCAGCCCGACCTGCCGCAACACCTCGCGTACACGGCTTTCCATTTCGGCGCGGCTCAATTCAGGCTCGTGCACCCGCAAGGCTTCGGAAACGATGTCGAACACATTCATGCGCGGGTTAAACGCGCCGAACGGGTCTTGAAACACCATCTGCACCGCCTTGCGCAACTCCGGCCGCCACGCTTCGCCGTTGATGTTCAGACGGCCTTCAGACGGCATCAGCCGCATCACCGCCTTGGCCAGCGTGGTTTTGCCGCTGCCGCTCTCGCCGATGATGCCCAGCGTTTCCCCGGCTTTCAACTCAAACGACAAGGGCGCGAGCAGCGTTTTGCGGCGTTTTTTAAACCACCCTGCCCGCTCGTTGACCGCCACGCTGAGGTTTTCCGCCGCCAACACCGTTGCCGCTTCAGACGGCAGCGCGTTCACCTGCCGTTTCGCGCCGATGCCGAGCAGCATTTTGGTGTATTCGTGTTGCGGGTTGGCAAACACTTCCACCGCCGCGCCCTGCTCGACAATGCGCCCGTGCCGCATCACCGCCACATCATCGGCAAAACGGCGCACCAGATTCAAATCGTGGCTGATGTAAATCAGCGTCATGTTTTTTTCGGCTTGCAGGCGCGAAAGCAAATCGAGAATCTGCGCCTGCACCGCCACATCCAGCGCCGTGGTCGGCTCGTCGGCAATCAAGAGCTTAGGCGCGGCCGCCACCGCCATCGCAATCATCGCCCGCTGCCGCTGGCCGCCGGAAAGCTCGAACGGATAAGCCAGCGCTTTTTGCGCCGCATCCTGAATGCCCGTTTGCGCCAACAGCTTCACCGCTTCGCCCCAAGCCGCTTTTTTCGGCAAGCCCAAATGCAGCGTGAGCACTTCGGCAATCTGCGCGCCCACCCGCATCACCGGATTGAGCGCCGTCATCGGCTCTTGAAACACCATGCCGATATCGCGCCCGCGCAGTTTTTGCAGCTGGCGCGGCGATTTATCCAACAGGTTTTCGCCCTCGAAATTCAGACGGCCTGCAAACGCCACCGCCGGATTGAGCCGCATGATGCCCTGCGCCAACACGGTTTTGCCGCTGCCGCTCTCGCCGACAACCGCCAGCTTACGCCCGCGCCGCACGGTCAGGCTGATGTCGTGCAAAACGGGATTGCCGGGGAATTCGGCGTTGAGATTTTGGATGTCTAGGATGTTCATGGTTGGATGTTCAGACGGCCTTTAATCGGATGATTCGACCCTATTCAAATTTTTGTGAATCAATTCGGCCAGCAGTTGTTCATTACCGTTGAATGCCGCAATAGCAGCCGCAATCATTTCATCTTGGCTGATATTTTTCCAATCGATGCAGTAACCGTTTTGGCCGGCCAACTGCCCGATAAACGCACGGAGCGCGCGGCCGTTACCCTCACGAAACGGGTGAACGGCGTTGAATTCGCTCATGTAATGAGCTGCCCGCCCGCTGAATGCTTCGCTTGACATGGATTTTAAATAATTTTCCTGCTTCAACCTGGCAGACACCCCGGCAGAAAAACTTTCGATAAACAAATGATTGGCAAAACGGCTGCTGCCTTTGCTGATGTCGATATGGCGGATTTCCCCCGCCCAAGGATAGATGTCGCCGAATAAGCGTTTGTGAATAGCCTGCAAATGGAGCAAATCAAAATGGCCGTCCACCGGAAACAGATGCAGCTCCAAGCTGCGCATAATGGAAATATCACGTTCGGCCTGCTCCAATTCGAGCGCATCGGCAAGGTTTAATTTGTTTTTCAATACGCCGGTGTGCGAATCTGTGTATTCGTCATCCGAACCCTCATATTTAAGCATGACTCAAAGCCCGTGCAATAGCCGATTGCACCGCTTCTTCACAACTGATTTCGCCCGCGCTTACCCGCTCCATATCGCGAACGATTTCGGCGCTCGGCTCCAAGCCTTCCATGCGCCAAGAGCCGATTAGATTTTCGATGACATTGCGTTGTTCGGATGTTAAATGTTGGCTCATTACAGCGCTTCCTTTATCAAAACAGATTTTTGTATTATATTGAATTTCATTGTAATTATCAACAAGTTGCGCTAAAAATCACCCCCGCGCCCGCACATCAAAAGCCTGCCTCAACCCCTCGCCCACCATCACCAGCAACAACAGCATCAGCGTCAACGCGCCCACGGCGGATAAACCAATCCACCACGCATCGAGGTTGTCTTTGCCCTGCGCCAGCAATTCGCCCAAGCTCGCTTGCGCGGCGGGCACACCGAGGCCGAGAAAATCGAGGCTGGTGAGTGCCAACACCGCACCGGAAATGCGGAACGGCAGAAAGGCGAGTACAGGCGTGAGGCTGTTGGGCAGGATGTGCCGCCACATGATGCGGCCGTCTGAAACGCCCATGCTTTTCGCCGCCAACACATAATCGGCCTGGCGGTTTTTCAGAAACTCGGCGCGCACATAATCGGAAAGCCCCATCCAGCCGAATAAAGCCAAAATCACCAGCAACACCAGCAGGCCGGGGTTGAAAAACGATGACAAAATAATCAGCAGGTAAAGCTCGGGCAAACCGCCCCACACTTCCAAAAACCGCTGCATCAGCAAATCGACCTTGCCGCCGAAATAACCCTGCACCGCGCCCGCCAACACGCCGATTACAGTGGTGACGGCGGTCAGCGTCAGCGCAAACAGCAGCGAATCGCGGAAACCATACACCAAACGCGCCAACACATCGCGGCCGCGGTCGTCGGTGCCGAGCCAATGTTGGCGGGACGGCGCGGCGGGATCGGGCGCGGTGTCGAAATCATTCAGCGTATTGGCGGCATAGGGATTGGGCAGATAGACGGCATGGTTGCCGTCTGAAGTGATGTTGCGGCGGATAAGCGGGTCAAGATAATCGGCGGGCGTGTCGAAATCGCCGCCGAACACGGTTTCGTTGTAGTTTTTCACAATCGGAAAATAATGGCTGCCGTTGTAGTGCACCCACAGCGGCTTGTCGTTGCTCCAAAACGGCGCGAGCAAGGCCAGCGCAAACAGCAGCGCCAAGAGCCGCAAAGCCAGCCAGCCACGTTTGTGTTGTTTGAATGCCTGCCAGGAGGAAAAACGGGTTGTGTGCATAGGTTTAATCATTCGAGGCCGTCTGAAACTATTTTTGCCCGCCGAAATGAATCCGCGGATCAACCCAGGAATAGGAAATATCCGACAACAATTTCGCCAGCAAGCCCATCAGCGTGAACACATACAGCGTGCCCATCACCACCGGATAATCGCGCTTCATCACCGCTTCGTAGGAAAGCAGGCCGAGGCCGTCGAGCGAAAACAGGGTTTCAATCAACAGGCTGCCGGTGAAAAACGCGCCGATAAAGGCGGCGGGAAAGCCGGTAATCAGCGGAATCATGGCATTGCGAAACACATGGCGCCGCAAAATCTGCCGCTCCGGCAAGCCTTTGGCGCGGGCGGTGTAAACATACTGGCGGCGGATTTCTTCGAGAAACACGTTTTTGGTGAGTACCGTCATCACCGCCAGATTGCCCGCCACCGAAGCGGTAATCGGCAGCGCCATGTGCCACAGATAATCTTTAATCCGCGCAGGCCAAGCCATCGCTTCCCAATTGTCGCTCACCAAGCCGCCCTGCGGAAACCATGAAAAGAAACTGCCGCCGCCAAACAACACCAGCAACACCAAACCGAGCACAAACGGCGGAATGGTGTAGCCCAGCAAAATCACCATGCCCGTGGCCGCATCGAAGCGCGAGCCGTCGCGCACCGCTTTCATAATCCCCAGCGGAATGCAAATCAGATAAGTGAGGAAAAACGTCCACAAGCCGAGGCTCATCGATACCGGCATTTTTTCCTTCACCAATTCAAACACGGTTTGATGATGAAAAAAACTCTCGCCCAAATCAAAGCGCACAAAGCGCGACACCATGTCGGCGAAACGCTCGAGCGGCGGCTTGTCGAAACCATAGAGCGCGTTCAAAGCCGCCATATCGTCGGCGCTCAACTGACTGCGTTGCCCCATCATGCCGCCCTCCGCAGCCGCCGTTTCGCCGCCGGGCGCGCCGCCGCTGAGCTGCTGCACCATCTGCTCCACCGGCCCGCCGGGCACAAACTGGATGATGGCAAACGTAATCGCCAGAATACCGAGCAGGGTCGGAATCAGCAAAAGCAGGCGTTTCAGAATATAGCGCCACATAAATTATTCGGCTTTCGGGGTTAATCAGTCTGCATGGGTATAGTCGGAGAAATGAGATTCTGATACAAAGCGGCGAACCGCAGACAGTACAGATATAGTCGTTCCGTTAGATTGATACAGCGTTGCTGCGCCTTGCCGTAGCAGAAACTCATTTCTCCGACTATAACAAATACCAAGGCCGTCTGAAACCATATCGGCAAGATTTCAGACGGCCTGAGTTTATCGGCAGGCAGTCAGATGCCGCCGCCTTTGCGCAAGGTTTCCAATTCGTCGAGCAGCTGCAAAATCAGCGCCGTAGCAGGCGCGCTGGCCTCGAAATCGCGGCTGATGCGGCGGGCGCGGCGGATGCGTGCCAGCTCGAAACCGCTGAATCCGGCTTCGCGCGGATTGCCGCGCACTGACACCACCTCTTCTTCAATCATGCTCACCAGCCATTCCGCATCACCGTCGCACGCATGCACGATTTGCTCGAAAGTCAGCTGCACATCGTATTCCTGATTCATGGTTTATCCTTTCTTTTGGCCGTAATGCCCGGCCAGCTGCTGCCAAGCCGCCTTGTCGGCTTCGCTGTCGACAGGCGGCAACACGATATTCAGATGCAGATACAAATCGCCCGCTTCCTTCGCCGGAATGCCTTTACCTTTCAGGCGCAGCTTCTGACCGGTGCGGCTGTTGGCGGGAATATTGATGCCGAGTTTGCCCGCAGGCGTATCCACTTCCATCCTGCCGCCGAGCGCCGCCGTCCACGCCGCCACATCTACGCGCTGATGCACGTCTTTGGCATTGTCGACATACAGCGCTTCGCTGTGGTGGAAGCGGATTTTCAGATACAGATCGCCGTTGCCGCCACCGTTGCCGCCCGGCAGACCCTGGCCTTTCAGGCGGATTTGCCGCCCCTCGGCGATGCCTTTGGGAATTTTCACCTGCAGGGTTTTGCGTTCATAAACCATGCGGCCTTCGGGCGTGAGCGTGGGCATGTCGATGCTGAGGCTGCGCTCGCTGCCGTGGTAGGCAGCGGCGACATCAATAGCCAATTCGGCATGCTGGTCTTCACCCTGCACCGGCCCGCTCCGATGCGGGCGGCCTCCCGCTGCTGCGCTGCCGAAGGCGGAAAAAATATCGTCGAAACGGAAATCTCCGCTGCCGAAAGGCTGGCCTTCGCCGAAGTGGCCGCCGCCGAAGTCGTGAAACTCATAGCCGTAGCCGCGCGGATCGAAGCCGCCTTCAAAACCCGCACCGCCTGCGGCTTCCCTGCGGCCATACGGATTGGCCAGCATTTCATCGTATTCCGCGCGCTTTTCCGGGTCTTTCAAGGTGTTGTAAGCCAGGTTGATTTCGCTGGTTTTCTCGTCTGCATCCGCATCCTTGCTCACATCGGGGTGGTATTTGCGCACGAGTTTCCGGTAGGCCTTTTTGATGTCGTCTGCAGCGGCATCTTTGGCCACACCCAGCACTTCATAATAGTTTTTTTGGGTTGCCATCTCTGCTTTCCTGAGGCTGAAAATCGATTGGATATTCGGACAATATAGCCGAACAACACGCAACAATACAAGGCGGATCGACTTAACTTTTATGAACCGGTATCGGGCTATAACACTGATTGATTGGAAAGCAAACGCCATCAGGCCGAAAAATACGGTTTTACTTTTCACCTTCACCAATGGCCAAAAAAGCAGACGTTGTGTCTTGCTGCAACCTTATTGGCATTTATATCCAATTTGTGCCGCACATCCACTCAAAATTATCGACAACCCTGCTTTCAGACGGCCTAATCTGCCAACCGCATAATTTTAACAAATGTAAATCAAAGGTTAAGATTAGCCGTCTTGTCTATCGGAGCATCCCATCATGAAAAAAACCGCCCTGTTTGTTTTGCTTGCCGCCGCAACCGCCACCGCGCAGGCGCAAACGCCCGACACCCTCGCCAAAGTGATGAACAGCAAGCAGCTGCGCGTGTGTTCGCCCGGCGATTACAAGCCTTTCAGCTTCGACAATCAGGGGCAATTCGAAGGCATCGACAACGATTTGATGAACCGCCTGGCCCAAAGCATGGGCGCGGAAGTGGTGATGGTGAAAACCAGCTGGCCGAATCTGATGAAAGATTTCGGCAGCGGCAACTGCGACATCGGCGTCGGCGGCATTTCCATCACCCTGCCGCGCCAGCAGCAAGCTTTGTTTACCCAGCCTTATTTCACCAACGGCAAAACCCCGCTGGTGCGCTGCGCCGATGTGAAAAAATATCAGACGATCGACGCCATCAACCGCCCCGACGTGCGCATCGTCGCCAATCCCGGCGGCAGCAATGAAAACTTCGCCCGCACCGCGCTCGGCCGCGCCAAACTCACCATGCACCCCGAAAACCTGACTATTTTCGACGAAATCATCGCCAAACGCGCCGATGTGTTCGTTACCGAAGCAGCCGAAGCCATCGTGAAAACCCACGAACACAAAGGCGTGCTCTGCGGTGTCAACCCCGACAAACCGCTGCGCCCCGCCGAAAACGGCTGGCTGATTCCCAACCAGGATTTCCGCTTCAAGGCTTATGTCGACCAATTCCTGCATCTGGAGCAACTGTCGGGCAGCCTCGATACCACCATCAACCGCTGGCTGCCGCGTTAACCGCCGCCGGATATCCGTTCAGGCCGTCTGAAAGAAGCCGCCGTTTTCAGACGGCCTCAAAATAACGGGTATCACGCCTGCCCGTTTTGTTCAGCCATATAGTGAAAAACCTTAATTCCTACTACGGCGTTGCTGCGCCTAGCCGTACTATCTGTACTGTCTGCGGCTTGCTGCCTTGTATTAGAAATTAAATTTTTCCACTATAGCCTGAAAGGCCGTCTGAAAAAACACCGGTTGCCGTCGCAGCATGTTATGCTTTTTCATTTGCCCAAGCCCGATGCCATGACCCCGACCAGCCTGACCCTCTGCCACAAAACCCTGAGCTTCTTTCCCGCCGCTGATTTTTCCGCCAATCATCCGCTGCTGCTGAGCTTTCTCGAAGCCGGCGAGGCCGCCGAATTCGCCGCGCTGCTGCCTGTCAGCATCAACCTGTTGGTGCTGCACGAGCCGGATTGGGAAGCCTCGTTCTCACCCTGGCCTGCGCCGAAAGCCTTCAAAAGCGCGCCCGATTTCAGCGGCGGCGCCGATGCTTATTTGACACTGTTGGACGAACACATTCTGCCCGAAGCCTTCGACACACTGTCTTTAACGCCTGTTTGGCAGGGGCTGGCCGGTTATTCGCTCGGCGGCCTGTTTGCCCTCTACGCCGCCTGCAAAAGCCGCCGCTTCAGCCGCACCGCCTCCGTATCCGGCTCGCTCTGGTTTGACGGCTGGCTGGAATGGATGCAGCAAAACCCGCCCGCCGCCCTGCCGCAAAAAGCCTATTTTTCCGTCGGCGACAACGAAGCCCGCAGCAAAAACCCGCGCATGGCCGTGGTGGAAACCAACACCCGCGCCGCCGCCGAATGCTGGCAAACCCTCGGTATCCGCACCACCTTCGAGCTGAATCCCGGCGGCCATTTCGAAGCCGTGCCGCAGCGAATGGCCAAAGCCGCGGCCTGGCTTTTGGCGGATTAACGGGATATTTTTGAAAGAGATGCCTTTCAGGCCGTCTGAAAGCTGTTTAAAAAAGCAGACTGAAGCGCCAAGCCCGCTCTTTCAGCTGCAGGTCGAACAGTGATGTCCGACATTCTGAGGCCGTCTGAAAGATTGCTTTCAGACGGCCTTTTCAACTTCCTTCTTTTCTTGTTTATCTTTTATCAACCATCACCGCAGCCAGCTTACGCCGCATCCCGATGATAATGCCGCAGCGCGTGCTCTTTGCGCCTGCCGCTGCTGAATGCCGACACGCGTTTCAGATAGCCGATAACGCGGGTGCCGTAGTCGATATCGTGGCTGCCGCAGGCGCTGCACGCTTGCAGGGTGCGTTTGTCGATATGATTGCATTCGTTGCAAATGGTGATTTTGACGTTGACGCAGAAATAGTTGCAACCGGTTTTGGCGGCGATGTCGAGCAGCGAGCGGTAGCCCGATTGGCTCAGCGCTTCATCGAGGTTGAGGTGCAGCGCCGAGCCGCCGTCGAGCCAGTCGATGAGTTCGCGGCCATGCAGCAGGAATTTATCCAGCGCGTTGGTTTTGTCGTCTTCCACCACGTAGAAATACGAGTTGTAGCAGTCGCGCGCAACTTTATAGCCGTCGGCTTTGTCCCATTTGGCGTTTTTCACACCGAGGTTTTCGGCGGGCACGAATTCGGTGTTGAAGCGCACGCCGTAGTGTTTGCCCGCGGTTTTGTTGGCCTCAAAAATCACTTTCAGACGGCTTTGCACGAATTCGACGTATTCGGGGTTGTAGCCTACTGCGATGCCGTTGGCTTCCGCCGCTTCGGCCATGCCGTTGATGCCGATGGTGAGGAATTGCTTGTCGAGGGTGATGAAGCCTGCGTCATACACCGGCAGCATCCCTGCGGCCTGATATTCTTCCATCAGCTTGCGGTAGGCGTATTGGTAGCGGTGCAGCTTGGCCACTTCTTCGGCCAAATCGCGGCCGTCTTGCTCGAGGCGGTTCATGTTCAGCGTAATCACGTTAATCGAGCCGGTGGCCACGCCGCCCGCGCCGAGGGTGTAGGAAAAGGTGCGGTCGTCAATCTGGTTGCGCAGGCGGCAGCAGGAAGCGAGCGAATCGGGATTGTCGGACAGGTAAACGAAAAACGAATTGCCCTCGGCCAGCTCTTCGGCCATTTCGTCGGCAAACTGCGTGTCTTTGCATTTGCCGTTGTCGGTAAGCATGGCGGCGGTCACCACCGGGAAAGTGAGCACCGATTTGCTGCGCTCTTGGTTAAACCATTTCAGGAAATAGTTTTGCAAGCGCGCCACGCTGCTCCATTCCGGCTTGGTGAAATCGGGGAACACAAAATCGCCGAACATGGCCTCGAAATAATGCCGGTCATACAGTGAAATATTCCAAAATACGCTCTGATAACCGCGTGCGGCGGCGGGCTGGTTGATGCTGTACACCACGTGTTGCAAGTGGTTGGCGACTTCATGCGCGTGGGTGTCGAGGTAATCGTCGCCGTAGTCGCGGCGGGCGAAATAGTCGAAATAAGTGAGAAACTCCACCGTTGCCACCGCCCCGGCAAATTGGGCGCTGATGGCAAACACAAGATTGATAAACGAGCCGCAAAACGAAGCCAGATGCTTGGGCGCGCCCGATTCGCCGCCGAGCTTGGTCAGCCCGTCGCGCAGAAACGGATACAGCGTCACCGACACGCAATAAGGCTTGAGGCTGGTTTCGTCGTGCACGTAAATTTCGTGCGCCTCAATCTGGCGGATGTATTCCTGCGCCCATTCGTCGCCAAACAGCTCGCTGATTTTGCGGCTCACCTGCGCGCGGTTGACCTGCACCAGAAAATCCTTCATCAATTCGTTTTCCATGGTGGCGATGTTTTTATGCGTCACATTGGCATTGGCGTCCATTTTCGAGCCGTCGGCCGCGTTTTGCGCCGCGATGTAGTCGTCCATAAAGCGCAGTTTGCCGTTGAGTTGTTCGGGATGCAGCCGAATCATGAGTTTCTCCTTGATGATTGGAACAAATGGTTGAGATTGGCGCCGGAGCGCAGGTCGGTAAATTGCTGGTTGGTATTGAGATTATCCAAACCGCCGCGCTCGGGCAGCCAGCGGCCGGTTTTCAAATAAGTAAGGTGCGGCAGCAGCGCGGGGCTCAGCTCTTCGCGCTCAAGGCCGGTATAAAGGCAGGTGTTCAGCCCTTCTTCGCGGGCAATGCGCAACATGCCTTCCAACAGCTCGCAATGCCATTCGCCGCCCATAAACAATACGCAGCTGATTAGGCCGCGATATTGTTTCAGACGGCCTCGCAAATATTCCTCACTCAACACCGCGCCGCGCCCCGCTTTCCAGGTGCTGCTGCTGTGGCAGCCTTGGCAGCGCAGCGGACAGCCCGAGCAGAGAAACGCCAGCGACACTTCCCCCGGCACTTCCTGCCACACGATTTCTTCGGTTTCAAACCTGAGCACTTGCATCGCTTTATCCTCAATAAATACCATATCTAGTAGCAAAATATATCAATAACTACTAGATATGGTATTTTAGGGATTTCCAGATTCTGTTTACTGACCTAAATCAAATTTAGCCAAACCACTTTGTAAAACATTCATTATTGATGCCTATTTAATCAACGCCAAACAAAAGGCCGTCTGAAAGAAAACTTTCAGACGGCCTAAACCGTAGCGTGGGCATCTGCCACCGTAGGTTGGGTTGTCAACCCAACATTGACAACACTCATGCGTTTTGTTGGGTTGACAACCCAACCTACAAAATTTTCAGACGGCCTCCAAGCCGTCAATCAATCATCCGCTCTTGCGGCAAACGCCCCGCCCAATCGCAGGCAAACTGCCAAGCCGTGCGCCCCGAGCGGTTGCCGCGCATCAGCGACCAATTCAAAGCCGCCTGCCGCGCGGTGTCGTCAAACGGCAGGCCGAAATCATCCAGCCAATTTTCCACCGCTTGCAGATAATCGGTTTGGTCAAACGGATAAAAACTCAACCACAAGCCGAAGCGGTCGGACAGCGACACCTTCTCCTCCACTGCCTCTTTCGGCTGCACCTCGCCCCGCGCGCCCGTTGTCGCCAAGTTCTCATCCATATATTCCGGCATCAGGTGGCGGCGGTTAGAAGTCGCATACACCAGCACATTGGCGCAACGCTGCGACAAGCCACCGTCGAGCGCGGTTTTCAAGGCTTTATAGGTGTCTTCGCCGCTCTCAAACGACAAATCATCGCAAAACACGATAAATTTCTCCTGCCGCTTTTCCAGCAGCGGCAGCAAAGCAGGCAGGCTGACCAAATCGGTTTTATCGACTTCAATCAGGCGCAAACCACGCCCCGCATATTCGTGCAACAAAGCCTTTACCAACGAAGATTTGCCCGTGCCGCGCGCACCCGTCATCAACACATTATTCGCCGGACGGCCTTCGAGAAACTGCTCGGTATTGCGCACCAACCGCCGCGTTTGCGCACCCACCGCCGCCAAACGGCTCAAAGCGAAAGTGTGCGGATGCGGCAGACTTTCCAACACCCCGCGCCGCCCCACACTCTGCCAACGATATGCCAGCGCGCGCCAATCCGGCTCGGCGGTTTCAGGCGGCAACAAAGCATCGAGACGTTGCAACACCGATGCGGCGAGTTTGAAAAATTTGGCGGGTTTCATGCAGATTCCTTTTCAGAAACGCCATCCCCGCATGATGTTGGCGGGGGCGGCTTTTTATTGATTGAGCAGATAAGGATTATGCAGCGTGGGATGGAGACAAGCAAGGAAAGGCCGTCTGAAAACTGCTTTTCAGACGGCCTTTCCTTTATCTAACGTGAGTTCGGGATAAGCCAATTACTTTGGGAAAATAGAAATCTTTGATTATCCAGCAAGCGGTAATACGACCAAAATTCATTTGGCCGTCGATGCCGGTGGTAATCCTGTTGCGTTCAAGATCACGCAGGGGACGGTAAACGACATTACGACAGCGCCGGAATGATTGGAAGAGCTTGATTTGTCGCCAACCGAAATACTGAGTGCGGATAAAGGCTATGATTCGGATGCCTTCAGACAACAGCTTGCTGACAATGGAGTGAAGCCGAATGTTCCTTACAAAAAAGACAGGGAGCATTTGAATGTATCAATGGACTGGCACATGTATCAAATCAGGCATTTGGTTGAAAATACTTTTGAGAAATTAAAGAATTATCGCGGTGTTGTAACTCGGTATGGCCGTTTGAAAAAGCACTACGAAAGTACGGTTGCCTTGGTTTGTATTATGCTACGGTTGCCTTTATGACAAGTGATTGTTACAAAACTCTAACCTTATGCAGACAAAATCGCTGTTTACAAGATTTAAACCGCGCTTATGCTATGATAAAGGCCGTCTGAACATTTCATACACCACACAGGAAAACATCATGGAATTCATCAAAACCCGCGCCGCCGTTGCCTGGGCGCCCAACGAACCGCTGAAAATCGAAACCCTGGATTTGATGCCGCCGCAAGCGCATGAAGTATTGGTGCGCATCGTTGCCACCGGCGTTTGCCACACCGATGCCTACACCTTGAGCGGGCAGGATAGCGAAGGCGTGTTCCCGTGTGTGCTCGGTCATGAAGGCGCGGGCATCGTCGAAGCCGTCGGCGAGGGCGTCACCGACTTCCAAGTCGGCGACCATGTGATTCCGCTCTACACCGCCGAATGCGGCCGATGCAAATTCTGTTTGTCCGGCAAAACCAACCTCTGCTCATCCGTGCGCGCCACCCAGGGCAAAGGCCTGATGCCCGACGGCACGGTGCGCTTTTTCAAAGACGGCCAGCCGATTTACCACTATATGGGCACCTCCACTTTCTCCGAATACACCGTCGTCGCCGATGTGTCGTTGGCAAAAATCCAAAAAGAAGCGCCGCTGGAAGAAGTGTGCCTGCTCGGTTGCGGCGTCACCACCGGCATGGGCGCGGTGATGAACACTGCCAAAGTGAAACGCGGCGAAACCGTCGCCATCTTCGGCCTGGGCGGCATCGGCCTGGCGGCGGTTATCGGCGCGCGCATGAGCGGCGCATCCCGCATCATCGGCATCGACACCAACCCGTCGAAATTCGCGCTGGCGGAAAAACTCGGCGCCACCGATTTTGTGAATCCGAAAGACTTCGACCGCCCGATTCAAGAGGTGATTATCGAGATGACCGACGGCGGCGTGGACTTTTCATTCGAATGCATCGGCAATGTCGACGTGATGCGCGCCGCGCTCGAATGCTGCCACAAAGGTTGGGGCGAGAGCGTGATTATCGGCGTAGCGCCTGCCGGAGCCGAAATCAGCACCCGCCCGTTCCAATTGGTCACCGGCCGTGTTTGGCGCGGCTCGGCATTCGGCGGCGTGAAAGGCCGCAGCGAGTTGCCCGGCATCATCGAGCAATATATGAAAGGCGAATTCGCACTGAGCGATTTCATCACCCACACCATGCCGCTGGAAGACATCAACCAGGCGTTTGATCTGATGCACGAAGGCAAATCCATCCGCACGGTGATTCATTATTAAGCAGCAGAGCCGGTGAAACACGATTCGGCTCAGGCCGTCTGAAAGCCCCGATTCTTTCAGACGGCCAAGACTGCACCGTTTAACCTCAAAAACAGGAGCCGAAAAATGAACTTCATCACCGAAATCCCCGGCGCTGCCGATATTCAGGCCTACGAACTGCAAGACCTGCTGGCGCACGAGCACCAAACCTGGACGGTCGACAAATCCCGCCCGGCTTTCCTGATTCTGCAACGCGAAACCAAAGACCCGCTCTACGACACCCGCGAAGATTTCTATTTCAGCGACCAAGGCGCGATGAAAGTGGTCAGCTTCGGCCTCAAGCTCGAGCACGAAGCCAACTGCCTGATGTTTCACTGGTATCTGATCGGCACCTACGGCTACTCGCGCATCCGCAACAGCCGCCCGGCCTTGTTAAAAGTCAACCAACAAGGGCACTTCACCGGCGAAGTGATGCTGCCCTGCGCAGGTTCCATCGATATGCTCGAATGCCTGAAACAGGCCTTTACCGCCTACAAAACCGGCCACGGCTTCCGCGAAAGCGGCACCCAGAAAATGCGGGTCGACTACAGCCGCGTATTGCCCTGCGACGAAGCGGAACAGCCGATGCGCATCAACCCCGACGGCAGCGTTACCCGCTGATATAGTCGGAGATGTAGCTTCTGCTACGGCGTTGTCCCGCCTTGTCGTACTCTCCGTGCTGTCTGCGACTCGCCGCCTTGTATCAGAAGCTACATCTCCGACTATATCTTGTTCAGACGGCCTGTTAATATTCAAGCCGTCTGAAAACCATTTTCCGAAAGGCAACCATGAACGCCCCCACCCTGATTTCCCGCAACAAAATGTTCAACGGCCACCACGAGCGCTACAAGCATCATTCGGCCAGCACCGGCACCGAAATGACCTTCGCCATCTACCTGCCGCCGCAAGCGCTCAAAGGTTATAAAGTGCCGGTGCTGTATTGGCTCTCCGGCCTCACCTGCAACGATGAAAATTTCTCCACCAAGGCCGGGGCGCAACGCTTCGCCGCGGCTTGGAACATCGCGCTGGTGATGCCCGACACCTCGCCGAGCGGCGACAACGTCGCCGATGCCGACGGCTATGATTTGGGCCAAGGCGCGGGCTTTTACGTCAACGCCACAGAAGCGCCGTGGGCGGCGCATTACCAAATGTATGATTACGTGGCGCACGAATTGCCCGCACTGATTGAAGCCCATTTTCCCGTTACCGATGAGCGCAGTATCTGCGGCCACAGCATGGGCGGCCACGGCGCGCTGCAAATCGCCCTGAAAAATCCCGGCCGCTATGCCGCCGTGTCTGCCTTCGCCCCGATTGTGAACCCCTGCGAAACGCCGTGGGGGCAAAAGGCTTTTGCCACCTATCTGGGCAGCGACAAAACCACCTGGGCAGCATACGACAGCACCGTGCTGGTTCAGACGGCCTCACACAAACTGCCGATTCTGATTGACCAGGGCGACGCCGATGATTTCTACCCCAAAGAGCTGCAACCGGAAAAATTTCTCGCTGCCGCCCGCGGCAACGGCTTCAACGTGCAATACCACCTGCGCCCCGGCTACGACCACAGCTATTATTTTATCGCCAGCTTTATCGAAAGCCACATCGAATTCCATGCCGACGCGCTGGGTTTGTGACAGTAATTTACAAATAAACGAGCAGCCGTAGCACTCGTTTTACTTATGCTACGGCTGCTGCATAGTGTCACTTCCTGTACTGTCTGCGGCTCGCCTCCTTGTATCAAATGTTAAGGTCAACCATGATAAGGACAAGTTTGCGAAAGCCCAAATTATTTTTTATCATGGCATTACATCACCTGCCAGCGAATCAACAGCAGACATTCAGCGCTGGTTTGCTGATCCATCCGCCGGCGGATTTCTTCCATCAGCCTACTGCGCTCTTCGGCAATCTCGTCTTCGCGTGCCTCCAATATGTGGCGCAACTTGCGGATTTTCAGGCGCAAGGCTTCTAACTTGTCGTTGGATCCGAGCAAATCGGCGCTGTCGGTCAGACTGCTGTTGCGTCTCCTTTCTTGCCTTTCCTCTTTTTTGGCTTCGTCTATTTCACGCTCCAAATCGCGGACTTGGTCGTCTGCCCAGCGGTTTAGCCGCTGACTGGCTTCCACCATCTGCATATCACTGATGCCTTTTTGCCTTTGGGTTTCATTGGTGATATTGCTTTGCGCACCTTTTGCCAAAGCAGCAGGTTCAGCGGGTAAATCTTCATCTTTCAGACGGCCTGAAAGGGCAAACAAATGGCGGCAGAAATCGCTGTCCAATACATTGCCCGCATCATCCAAAGCAGTAAACACCAACGACTCTACCGTAATGGCGCTGCTTTGGGCGGTGAGTTTGTCCAACCTGAGCCAGCCGCTTTGCCCTTGATGTGCGGCCATATCGCTGATTTTGTCGGCGTGGTTTTCATAATCAAATACAATTGTCGCAGCGGGCACGGGCAGATTAGAGGCCGTCTGAATACACCATTCGCCCAAATCGGTATGCGGGCGAAACGGCAGATCCTGTTTGTCGGCATTGATGCGGTAAAAACCCGGCGAAACGGCGGGCAGCGGCGGCGTATGCAGGAAAAACCGATGTTGCGCGGAGTCGAATTGGTCGGCATGGGGCTGCAACACATACGCCGTCAAGCGCCAAAACCAGCGCCCGGCTTCGTCCAGCCGTTGCCGCGTTTCGACTTGGCGCATACTGAGCCGCTCGCGTACATCACTATCAAAAAACTGCTCGATGGTTTGTGCTGTTCTTTCCATGCGTTCGGCAATGGCGGCTTCCATTTCGGTTTGCAGTTGGTCAAACGCGGCTTTGATTTCATCAGGCGTGCGGCAGGTTTCATAAATCGCGGCCACGCGTTTTTCAAAATCCAGATCCGCATTTTCCACCCGACCGATGATGTCGTTGGAAGCACCAAACAAACCGTTGAATAATTGGAATTTTTCGGTGAGCAATTCCAGCACGCGTTTGTCAGCTTCGTTGCGGTTGTTCAAAAAATTCATCACCACCACATCATGCTTCTGCCCGTAGCGGTGGCAACGGCCGATGCGCTGCTCCACTCGCTGCGGATTCCACGGCAAATCATAATTAATCAGCAATGAACAAAATTGCAGATTCACCCCCTCTGCGGCGGCTTCGGTAGCAATCATGATTTGCGCCTGATGTTTGAAACAATCAATCAGCGCGGCCCGTTTGTCGGCGGAAACCGCGCCGGTGATGCGGCTTCGGTTTTCCGGATCGGCCAGCCAGTTGCGGTAAATGCCATTGGCTGCTGTATGGCTATTATTACCGTTAAATAACACAACTTGGCCGCGATAGCCGTTTTCCTGCAAAAAATCATCCAGATGCTTTTGGGTGCGGGTCGATTCGGTGAAGATAATCGCTTTTTGCGCCGCGCCGAGTTTGGCCATGTTTTCAAAGCCGGTATTCAAGGCTTCGAGCAGGGCTTGCGCCTTGCTGTCGCTGCCGAGACAAAGCTGTTTGGCTTGTTCAACATAGGCTTCGAGCAGTCGGACTTCTTCGTTCAGGCGGGCATGGTTGATGCTTTCAGACGGCCTTTCAGATTCTGCATTTTCTTCCCAATCGTCTTCGCTATCGTACACATCTTCGCCGAAAAACAACTCCGACAGCGTGCTTTCTGCCTGCCCTTCCTGCAATTGGTGCAGGCGCTTGAGCATGGTTTCGAGTGTGCCGAGTATCGCGTGCGGACTGGAAGCCAGCAGTTTGCGCAAAATCAGGCCGGTCAGATGACGCTGGCGGCGCGGCAAAGCATAAGAATCTTCGCGTTGCAGCAGCGCGGAAATATTCTGATACAGCGCATATTCTTCATCGGTGGGGGTAAACTGCTGCGTGAGCGCGTGGCGTTGGGTATAAGACACATATTCCGCCACATCGCGGCGCAAAGTGCGCTGCACAAAGGTTTTCAGACGGCCTTGCAGCTCTTCGGTATTGCTTTGATGGATAAAATCGCGGCGGAATTGCTTGTCGCTGCCGAAAAGATACGGATCGAGAAACTGCGACAAGCCGTATAACTCCATCAGCGAATTTTGCAGCGGCGTGGCGGTAAGCAGAATTTTTTTCTTGCCTGCCAGCGCCCGCTGTAATGCCCGACCGATGCGGTTGCGCTCTTTGTGGGCATTACGCAGCTTGTGCGCCTCGTCCAATACCGCGCAATCCCAATGTTCGAGCTGCAAACACTCGGCATAGCGGGCGGCGAATTGATACGACATCACCCAAATGCCGTCTGAAACCTCCGGCCATACGCCCTCTGCAATTTGCGCGGGCAAGGCGAATTTTTCACGCAATTCCTCCTGCCACTGCTTGCGCAGCGAGGACGGGCAAACCACCAGCAAACGCCGTTTGCGCTCCGCCCACAATTGGCACAGCACCAAACCCGCTTCAATGGTTTTGCCCAAACCCACTTCGTCTGCCAGCATCACGCCCTCGTTGAGCGGATTTTTTAGGGCAAACAAAGCCGCTTCGATCTGGTGCGGATTCAAATCCACTTGCGCATTCATCAAGGCTTCGGTCAGATCCTCCGCATTCCCGCTGTTGCTTTTGCAGGCGAGCGCATGGGCGAAATATTTGGCTTGGTGGGGCGTGGTGTTCAGCATGGCGCATCCTCCAGGATTTTGGCGAACAGGGTTGGCAGGTAATCGGGCATTTCCATAAACAGCACATTTTTTTCAGGCAGCCGCGCTTTTTCCTCATCCGATATGTTCAGCAGCTGGTTTTGGCGCGTGTAGGCCAGAATAAAGCCCGACAAATGCAAATCCTCGTCTGCCAATTTTTCTTCCAGCCGTTTCACTTCCTGATGCAAGCCGAATTTGGCTTCGTCCAAGTCCATCTGGCGTATGCCTTTCGGGTCGATAAACGACAGCCACTGCCTGCCCGTTTCGGGGCAAACCAGCCACAATAAAAAATCGGGATAAAAATTGCCTGCCAGCGCAAAACCCAAACCTGTTTTTGGCGGATTGCGCAACAGATACAATTCCTTATTGCCTATCCATGCTTTCAGGCTGCCTGAATCTGCCGCTCCCTGCAAATCCTGCACAAAGCGGTATTCGCTTTCTTCTTGCAATACCAATGGTTTCAATTTAACGGGCGCATCTTTTTCTATCCGCATCAGCGGGTAAAACAGGTGCGGTGAAAAGCAAATGGCCTGAATCTGCCCGTCAAAACTCTGCCAGCCCAAATCCGTTTTCAGGCTGCCTGAACCAATTTTCTCCACCAATTGCCTGAGCTGACCTTCGTAATTTTTGCCCGCATTGTCGTTCGCCATTTCCAAAGAATAGGCTACCTGAAACGCCGCGTCTTTTTCCGACACTTCCACCGTCTCGCAATGCTCGGCCTCATACGCGCTTTTCAAGCTGCGGTAGAAGCGTTCGGTGTAACCCAAGAGCAAATCAATCAGCAGATTCTGCTGCTTCAAAACATCAGCGAACGAATGCAATACCATCTCCGAATGCGGAATCAACAGCGTATACCAGCCTGTTCGCCCCTCAACGAATTCACGCAGCTTCCCCTTGTCGGTTTGCAGGTTAAACCAGCTTTGGCGGCTTTTATGCTGCTGCACCGTCAAATAAATTTTGTCCCAGTCAAAATAGGCAAAACATTGCGGATTAAGCCTATGCTTTTCTTTTTGCAAGATGTTTTTTACGGAAATGCTTTTATCGCTGGACAAGGCCTGCAGGCGCGGATAGCGGTCGAGGGTAAAATGCGGCGGTTTGATTTTGCCTTCCCATTCGTCTGGCACTTCATACAAAGCCACCTGCAGTTGCCGCTTGAAGCCCATTTTTTGATTATCTCTAAATCCCTCTTTCAGCCGCAGGGTTTTGAGCTTGATTTGCTCGGGCAGATTAGGCAGCGCAGGGAAAGAAACCGTCAGCATTTCCTCGGTATCCACGCCTTCGTCTTGCAGGTATTGTTTGAACTCATCCATATAATCGGCACTGATGCCGAATACATTCAGCGTTTCCAGCTTGTCCAGATTTTTGGGCGCACGATCATTCGGCGTGCTGCGTTTGAGCGACATATTCCGCCCTTTCAGCCGCACACCGCGGCCGAACATCTGGATAATCTGGCTGCCCTCCGATTTGCCCACATTCATCAAGCCCATCGTCGATACCCGCCAACTCGACCAGCCCTCAGTGAACTTTTTTGCCCCAATCAAAAGATTCAGCGTACTGTCTTGCCGATTGATGCCGCCAAACAAACCCTGTCTGAAATCATCGTCCAGACATTCTATCAACGCATCATTTTGTGCCGTCTTAAAAAAATCCGCCGCATTACCGATATTAATCACGCCAAAGGGTGCATGATTGCCCAAGCTCAAGGCAAGCTCGCCGTCACTCCGCTTCAACTGCGTCAGCCGTAGCCGCTGCCAGTCAGCAGCCCCGAAAACCAGCCGTAAAATATCCGCATACAAATCCGCCGCCCGGCCGGAAAACCGCTCTTGCAACGGCAAAAAGCGGTATTGGAAAATATGCCGTCCGCCGCTATCGGTCATTTGCGCCCGGTCGCAGACAAAATCATCCAGCCAAACCAGCACCGTCTCGCGCTGGTTCAAAAAATAGGCCAAATGATGCAGGATATTTTGAATATCCGATTTTTCGGCGGCTTGGTCAGCGGTATCCTTGCCTTTGCCCGCTTTCGCATTCACCGTATGCCCCACAAATACCCACAACGGCTTTTCGATATTCCAGTCGTGCCAGCCGCTGCCGGCACGCTCAAACAGATAAAGCTGTTGGTAAAAGCTAAGCAGACAGGCGGTAAAATATTTGTGCGAGGTGCTTTTTTCGCCTTTTGGCAGGTTTAAAATCAGGCTTTCCTTGCCATAGCCGTCGCCATGGAAATATTTATACGAATAATCAAACAGAATACTTTTCGCATAAGTTTCAAACACCGTTTTCTGATTTTTGCCCTTGCCGCTGCCTGCGGCCTGACCGAAGGTTGCCGAATATTCAAATGAAAAACCGCCTTTCGCCAGCGTTTGCCGGTGTTTCAACCACACATCGCCCGACGAGCCGCGATGTCCCTCGTCCACCAAAATCAGGTTGTTGCCCTCGAAAGCAGACACCGCCACCGTTTTATCGCCGTCTTGTTCGCCCAAGCGGGTGATCTCAATAATCTGCACCGCATCGGCAAACAAACCGCCGCTATTTTTGTCAAACAGCTGTGCATCAATCCCCGACAAGGTAAAGTCCGCCTTATGCTGCTTGCTCAAGCCCTCATTCGGCGTCAGCAAAATAATATTGTCAGGGCGTGCATTGGTGCCGTCTGAAAAATAATGCAAGTATTGCAGGATATTCACATGCATCAACAGCGTTTTGCCGCTGCCGGTGGCGTTCCAAAACGCGATTTTCGACAAATCGTCCAGCGTATAATCCGCCGTATCCGCCAGCGGCGTTTTCGGCTGGCGCATCGTTGCCAATTGCGTATTCAATGCCGTTTGCAGTGCCGATTTGCCATTGAAATAACGGTCGAGATAAATTTCCGTAAACAACAGCGACAGATATTGAAAATATTTCATCTCAATATCCGAACCGCGTTTTTCGGTAATCTGCCACCAATGACGCACGATATTCAAATCATAACGACGCAAATCATCGGCAGGTACAACATCACTATGAAACAACCGCGCCGTCAACTCGTGGAAAAACTTCGTCTGTCCGTCGTCGGCCATACCGATGTTGTCATCCGAATGCAGGCGGTCGCGCAAGGCGGACAAATCTTTTTGGTGAAACAAGCCCAGCAAATAGCGGTTTAACACCAAAAAATCGTGAAAAGTAGGTTTTGCCGCCATCTCACGCCCCCTCAAACATCAGCCGCAAAAATTCCGCCTCGATCGGCAGGATTTTCAGGCTGCGGTTTTCGCTGCCGTCGTCGCTTTGCCAGGCCGTCGGCAAAGTGTGGTCGCCGTTGACATACACCGCCGCAAATTCCGAATCTTGCGGATTCACCCGCTTTTTCGCCAGCAATTCGGGCAAGCTGTCGTAATCCCAACGACCGCAATCGCGCCACACCAGCAACACGCGTTCGTTTTTCAGACGGCCTTCAACCAACACATAGCCGTCTGAAAAACGCTTGTCTTCCACCGCCTCCACCCGCAAGCCGAGCAGGTAATTGAAGGTTTCCACCAAATCCACGGCGGTTTCCCGATACGCCCCGGCGGAATCGGCGGCGATGTTCATGCGGTAATCAAAGGGTTTGGCAAAATGCGAAGTATTGAGCAGCGAATCGCGGCTCTCGACATCGAGCATATAATGCAACAGGTAATCGTTTTGCACGCCCGCATTGAGACCGTCTGAAAACAAACCTTCGGGGCGGCTTAATTGCAGATTGTTCAGCGTGTCTTCGTAGCTTTCGAGTTTTAAGACTTTAACGAAACCACCGCCTTGATAATTAATTGATTTAGAAATACCAGTTTGTAACCCATAAAGTGTTTTTTGAATTCTAGTTAGCAATACACTATCAAAATACTCACCTTGTTCAATACCAATCCATTTGCGTTTTAATTTTTGAGCAACATTCACAGTTGTTCCGCTACCTGAAAAATAGTCTAAAACCAAATCATTAGGCTTGGTTGTCATCTCAATAACGCGTTTTAAAAGTTTTTCTGGCTTTTTACCATTGTCAAAAGAAACTCCTCCCTCTGATTTACTAGCTTGTCCAATGTCGTCCCAAATATCTGAACCTAAGACACCAAAATAATTTTTGCCGCCTTCTTGAATAACACGCTCAGCCAAGCCAACACATACGCCTCCGTCATAAAGTAATTTGCTTACTCCAAATTGGTCAGTAAATATTTCCACACTTCCACTAACCTTACTTTTTTCAAGCATAGCTTTCATCCCTTCGCCAGCCTTACTGTTATTTTTTTCAATGGAATAAATATGCTCTGAATTCTTTAATGCGTATTTCTCTAATTCATCATCTCCAAAATTTTTATCTTTTTTTAAGTTGGAAACGTGCCATGTTCCATTTTCATTTTGGTAAATCTCCCAACAATAATTGCTATTGTAAGCATCAGGAGTGTAAAAAGAATGAAAACGAAAACTTGGATTTTTTGAATAAAAATGTACATATTCCTTAATTTTAAATAATCGCTCTCCACGCTTCACATTAATCGCATTGACTCCACTTTTACTTGATGTAATGACAGAAATAGTTTCTCTGTGATTTTCTTCCCCAAAAACTGAAACCATTAATTTATTTAAATTAGTATTTTCCAAATCGCTAATTTGACAAAAAAATGCGGAATCTTTGGTCATTAAAGGGTAAGCAGAATGAACACGGTCATTCATCAATGTTAGCCAAGATGAATGTTGGTAACTGTCTTTATAAATAAACCCATCACCGCCCGTGTTATATGGCGGATCAATATAAATACATTTCACCTGCTCACGATAGCGGGCTTGCAGCAAATTCAAGGCTTGGAAATTGTCGGCATGGATAATCAGGCCGTCTGAAAGGGTGTCGAGCGAGGAATGCTCGGTAGAGAGTGCGGACAGCAGCCGCGTTTGAAAGTCGGTAGAGAATAGCGAAGTATCGACGACAAGATGCTTATAAGTATTTGATTCTACAAGGTTTACCCCCCCCCCCGCGATTTTCTAACGCGTTGAATGAAAAGAGGTTTTTCCATGCGGTGGCCTGTTTGGGGTTGGCGAAAATCTCATCGTGAAACGCAGCGGGAATGCGGTCGAGGGTGATCAGGTAATGATGGCCGACGACGAATTTCTTTTTCAGCCACAGCTTTTTCTGGAAGTTTTCCAGTTGGGCGAGAAAGGCGATGATGTGGCGGGCAATCCGGCGCAGGGTTTGGATTTGTTTGAGGCCGTCTGAAAGGCGCTCGAAGCTGTCGGCGTGTTGGATATTGTCGAGATCCATCACTTCGCTTTTGATGTAAAAATCCAGCTCGCGATTGAGAAAACCGCCCAAGTCTTTGTGGATAAAATAATCGGCGCTGTTTTTTTGGCTGTAGTCGCTCAAATGTTTTTCGAGTACGGTGCGGTTGGGGTTTTTGTCGGTGGGCGCGCGCTCGAACAATCCCGCCCAGCGTTGCTGTACGGCGGCATCTTGTTGCACGGCGGCAATGGCTGCCTGAATGTGGGCAGGCTGTTTTTCGCCTTTGGGCAGGGTTTTGTATTCAAAATGCAGGGTCAGCTCTTCGCCGTCTGAAGATTCGGCAATCGGCGCGACGGCGGCACGGATTTCTTCGCCGTCTTCATCGTATTCGGCTTCACGCGCTTGCGCCAAGACAAACATTCGGGTTTGGTTGTTGTCTTTCTGATTGTCTTTGGCGGTATCGGCTTGAATCAGTTTGAAAAATACCTGTTTGCCATCGGCAAGGCTGAAACGGTAGTTGCTGAAATTCTCGCCGGATTTGGTGTAATACTGATCCTTGTTGGCCCAATGCAGCAGCACTTCTTCGCCGTTGTAAGGAATGGCATAAGTGTTGCCTTTGTAGCGGCGCTGGCTGATAAAGTCGCCTGCGTCGTAATAGCGGGAGAAGAAGGTTAAGAGATGATTGTAAACGGCGGTTTCCTGCGCTTCGTTGCCGTTTAAGGCAGCTTGAATCTGCTGCGGCAGGGTCTCGCGCAAATAGCGGTTGATGTCGTCGGCTCGGCTATTCAAGATTTTGTAAATGCCGAAATCAAGATCGGCGCGGTCGGTTTGGAAGATTTCTTCGAGTTTGCGGGTGAGGTCGGTGAGTGCGGACATGGGGTTCCCTGCGGATTTAGAGAAAAATATCTTGATTGTACCAAAATGTTAAGCAGAGTAAAGCATACGCCGACAGTCAACCGACCAATCTACATGAATACTTTTTCTATAGTTATGGCGCACCAAATATTGAAAGGCCGTCTGAAAAGTTTCAGACGGCCTATTTTATGGATAAATCTCAAGGGCGGACATGCTCCCCCGCTTCATTCACCGGATCCTGATGCACAATCACTTCGGCCTGCTCAAACAAATTCTGCACCCTTTCGGTAACCGTCTCGGCAATATCGTGCGCTTCGACAATGTTCAGCTTATCGCTCAAATCCACATGCATCTGGATAAAATACTGCGTGCCTACCGTTCGGGTTTGCAGCCTGTGAATACCGCGCACACCGTTTACCGCCAAAGCCGCCGCTTCGATTTTAGCCAACACATCAGGCGGCACGGCTTTATCCATCAGGGTGTTGACCGCCTCTACCGCGATATGCCATGCGCTCTTGAAAATCCATAAGGCCACCAGAATTGCCAAAATCGGGTCGGCCTGCTGCCAGCCGTAAGCCGTCAGCAGCAAAGCCGCCAACACCACGCCGTTGGAAAGAAAATCGGTCACATAATGCAGGCTGTCGGCGCTGACCGATTGCGATTTCGCCTGCTTCAACACCCAGCGCTGAAACAATACCAAAGCCAATGTCAGCAACATTGACACCACCATCACGACAATCCCCAAATCCGTTTGCAATACCGGTTCGGGTTTAAACAAGCGCTCCACTGCGTTCAACACCAAAAATACCGATGAGCCGCCGATAAAGGCCGATTGCGCCAGCGCCGACAAGCCTTCTGCCTTGCCGTGGCCGAATTGATGGTTTTCATCGGCAGGTTTGAGCGCCCAATGCACGGCAAACAGGTTAATCAGGCTGGCGCACGAATCGGTCAGCGAATCCACCAGACTCGCCAGAATACTCACCGAGCCACTGGCAAACCACGCCCAGGTTTTCAGCCCCACCAGCAAAAGCGCCGTGGAAACTGATGTATAAGTGGCCAGCTTCAGGAGTCGGGCGCGCGACGGGTTCATGATTGTGTTCCGTTATCGTTGTGGTGATTGGCGGCATTATAGCGCTAATGACGGCGGAAAAGCGCAAGCCTTCTGGCCTAACCCTTTTATTGCCGCAGCTCAAATCCGCTGCATGCCGTCTGTATCGTCCGCCCCGTTGTGCTACAATCGAAAAGCAGGCTTCAACCCTTTTTTCGAACGCAAGGAAATCCTCATGGCACAAATTGCTCCCGATATTTTCAAAGCTTACGACATCCGCGGCATCGTCGGCAAAACCCTCACCAACGAAGCAGCTTATTTAATCGGCAAAGCCATCGCCGCCCGCGCCGCAGCCAAAGGCGTGAAACAGATTGCCATCGGCCGCGACGGCCGCCTGAGCGGCCCCGAATTGATGAAAAACCTCTCGCGCGGCTTCACCGATAGCGGCATCAACGTAGTCAACGTCGGCATGGTGGCCACGCCCATGCTTTACTTCGCCGCCTGGCAGCATTGCGAAGGCAGCGGCGTGATGATTACCGGCAGCCACAACCCGCCCGATTACAACGGCTTCAAAATGATGCTGGCGGGCGACACGCTGGCAGGCGAAGCGATTCAAGAGCTGCTGGCCGCGATTCAAAACGATGAATTCGTGCAAAGTGCCGCTCCCGGCAGCGTTACCGAAACCAGCGTGGCCGCCGATTATCAGGCGCATATCGTCGGCCACATCAAGCTGGCGCGGCCGATGAACATCGTGATTGATGCGGGCAACGGCGTGGCCGGTGCTTACGCGGGCGATTTGTTCCGCGCACTGGGCTGCACCGTGACCGAGCTTTTCTGCGAAGTAGACGGCCATTTCCCCAACCACCATCCCGACCCGGCCAAGCCCGAAAACCTGCAAGACGTCATCAAGGCGCTGCAAAGCAGCGATGCCGAAATCGGCCTGGCGTTTGACGGCGACGCCGACCGCTTGGGCGTGGTCACCAAAGACGGCCAGATTATCTATCCCGACCGCCAGCTGATGCTGTTTGCCCAAGACGTATTGAGCCGCAACCCCGGCGCGAAAGTGATTTTCGACGTAAAATCCACCCGCCTGTTGGCGCCGTGGATTAAAGAACACGGCGGCGAACCGATTATGGAAAAAACCGGCCACAGCTTCATCAAAACCTCGATGAAGAAAAACGGCGCGCTCTTGGCAGGCGAAATGAGCGGCCACACCTTCTTCAAAGAGCGCTGGTTCGGCTTCGACGACGGCATGTATGCCGGTTGCCGCCTGCTGGAAATCCTCTCCCGCAGCAACAACCCCTCCGCCGTGCTCAACGCGCTGCCGCAAAGCACCTCCACCCCCGAACTCAACATCAAACTTCCCGACGGCAGCAACGGCCATGCCGTCATCGCCGAGTTGGAAAAAACCGCCCAGTTTGAAGGCGCACAAGACGTTATCACCATCGACGGCCTGCGCGTGGAATACGCCGACGGCTTCGGCCTGATGCGCGCCTCCAACACCACGCCGGTATTGGTATTGCGTTTCGAAGCCGACAGCCAAGAAGCCATTGAGCGCATTCAAAACCAGTTTAAAGCCGTGATTGAAAGCAAACCCGGTTTGCAATGGCCGCTGTAAGGTTTTGTTTGTTTTATAGTCGTTTCAATTTAGATTGAGACAAGGCAGCACGCTGCAGACAGTACAGGTAGTACGGCAAGGCGCAGCAACGCTGTATCAAACTAACGGAACGGCTATAATTGAAACAGGCCGTCTGAAACGCGTTCAGACGGCCTGTTTAACCGTGTTATCCTTATTGTGTTATATTAAAGGCCGTCTGAAACCCTTTCAGACGGCCTTTTTATTTATCCGAACACCATTTCATTTATGAACAAACACATCCTGCTCGGCATCTCCGGCGGCATCGCTGCCTACAAATCCTGCGAACTCGTGCGCCTGCTCAAAAAACAGGGGCATGAAGTCAGCGTGGCCATGAGCCGCGCAGCCACCGAATTCGTGTCGCCGCTGACCTTTCAGGCGCTGAGCGGCAACCCCGTGTTAACCGATACCCACAACGGCGAATCGGGCGGCAACGGCATGGCGCACATCAACCTTACCCGCGCCGCCGATGTATTCCTGATTGCGCCCGCCAGCGCCAACACGCTGGCCAAAATCGCCAACGGCATTGCCGACAACCTGCTCACCAACCTCGCCGCCGCGCGCAAATGCCCGCTGGCCGTGGCGCCCGCCATGAATGTGGAAATGTGGTTCAACCCTGCCAACCTGCGCAACATCGCCCAATTGCGCGCCGACGGCATCACTGTGTTCCAGCCCGCCAGCGGCGAGCAGGCCTGCGGCGAAGTGGGCGTGGGGCGCATGCCCGAAGCCGCCGAGCTGGCCGACTTGCTGCCCGATTTGTGGGCGCCGAAAACGCTGGCGGGCAAAAAAGTGCTGCTCACCACCGGCGCCACTTTTGAAGCCATCGACCCTGTGCGCGGCCTCACCAATATTTCCAGCGGCCAAATGGGCGTGGCGCTCGCCCGCGCCTGCCGCGCCGCCGGAGCGGAAGTGTCTCTGGTATACGGCCAGCTGCAAACCGCCCTGCCCGCCGGTTTGGCTGATGTCGAAGAAGCCGTCAGTGCGCAGGAAATGTACGACGCGGTGCACCGCCGTGTCAGCGGACAAGACGTTTTCATCAGCGTGGCCGCCGTGGCCGACTACAAGGTCAAAAGCAGCAGCGCCGAAAAGCTGAAAAAAAGCGGCGGCGAAATGCCGCTAATCGAGCTCGCCGAAAACCCCGACATCCTCGCCTCTGTGGCCGCCCTGCCCGAGCCGCCTTTCTGCGTGGGCTTTGCCGCCGAAAGCCACAACATCCTCGAACACGCCCGCGCCAAGCGCCTGAAAAAAGGCATCCCCATGCTGGTGGCCAACGACGTTTCCATTGCCATGGGCAAAGCCACCAACCAAATTACCATCATTGATGCGGAAGGCGAAACCGCGCTGCCCGAAACCGGCAAAAACGAAGCGGCAAACGCCATCGTTGCCAGGCTGGCCGACCTGCTCGCCGCACATTGAAGTGGCAACTGCTAACAGGCCGTCTGAAACCCCATCGCGGTTTCAGACGGCCTTTTTCACGGCAAAAGTGCTACAATCGTTTCCGTCTGCCACTCTGTTGCCCGATTTATGAATATTTTCGAAGCGGTGTTTCTCATTCTGCTGCTGATTGCCATCAGCGGCTTTGTGTCATGTTCGGAGCTGGCGCTGGCCTCTTCGCGCAAAATCAAGCTGCAGGTCATGGGCAAAGAAGGCGATGTGCGCGCGCTGGAAGTGTTGAAAATGCAGGAGCAGCCGGGCAGCTTCATCACGGTGGTGCAAATCGGCCTCAACGCGGTGGCGATTTTGGGCGGTATCGTCGGCGAAGCGGCGGTGCGGCCTTTTCTGCATGCGTTTCTAAACCGCTTCACCGATGCGGCCTGGGCTGCCGGCGCGGCTTCGCTGCTGTCGTTCTTCACCGTTACCGGCGTGTTTATCCTGTTTGCCGACCTGATGCCCAAACGCTTCGCCATGACCCAGCCCGAAAGCGTGGCCGTGCGCGTGGTGCGGCCGATGATGCTGCTGATTTTTGTATTGAAACCTTTCGTGCTCTTTTTCGACGGCATCGCCAACGCCATTTTCAAAGCGTTGCGCATTTCCACCGTACGCACCGAGCAGCTCACTTCGGAAGACATTTATGCCGTGGTCGATGCGGGCGCACAGGCGGGCGTGTTGAAGCAGCAGGAGCATTACCTGATTGAAAACATTTTCGACATGCAGGAGCGCACGGTCACCTCGACCATGACCACCCGCGAAAACATCGTTTATTTCGACAAAAACGCCGACATCGAAACCGTGCTTGCCGAAATGGAAGAAAAGCCGCATTCCAAGTTTCTGGTCTGCAACGAAGGCGAGCTGGAGCGGGTTATCGGCTATATCGAATCGCACACTCTGCTGACGCTTTACCTGAAAGAAAAAAACATCCGCCTCACCGACAAGCGCGTTTTGCGCAAGGTGTTGTTCATTCCCGACACCTTGTCGCTGTATGAAGTGTTGGAAAGCTTCAAAAATGCCGGCGACGATTTTGCCGTGGTGGTCAACGAATATGCGCTGGTGGTGGGGTTGGTCAGCCTGAAAGACGTGATGAGCATCGTGATGGGCGAGCTGGTCAACACCGAAGAAGAGCCGCAAATCATCCAGCGCAACGACACTTCCTGGCTGGTGGAAGGCGCCGCGCCGCTGGAAGACGTGATGCGCGCGCTGGATATTGTCGATTTTCCGCACTCGGAAAACTACGAAACCCTCGGCGGTTTCATGATGTATACCCTGCGCAAGATTCCCCGCCGCACCGATTTTGTGCTGTTTGACAAATACCGCTTTGAAATCATCGACACCGACAACCTGAAAATCGACCAAGTGCTGGTGTCGCTTAATCCGGAAGTTTTGAAAGCGGAAGAATAAGCAATCGGCGGACAGAAAAAGGTACGGCAAGACGCCGGCCTGAAATCCGATACCGGCACTTGCCCGCACATCACCTCAGGCAGACGCAATCTCTTTAAACAAGCGGTAAGACTGATATTGCTTGCCGACATCGTAAATATAGCTCACCGCCATAATTTCGTCGGCGCGCAAGCGCACTTGCAGCGCTTCCAGCTGCGCGGCCACGCTTTCTTTGCCGCCTACCAGCGAGCAGGAAAGCATCTGCCGCGCCATCGTTTCCTCCGCTTCCGTCCACACGCCCCGCATGCTCTCTACGGGTGGCTGCAACGGCTGGCGGGTATTGCGCACCACGTTCAGGAAAAACTGCTGCTGCGTGGTGGCCAGATATTCGGCCTCTTCATCGCTGTCGGCGGCAATCACGTTCAGGCACACGATTACCTCAGGCCGGTCGAGTACCGCAGACGGCTTGAATTCGCGGCGGTAGATATCCAGCGCCATTTCCAGCATGCGTGGGGCAAAATGGGCGGCAAACACATAAGGCAGGCCGAGTTCGGCGGCCAGATAGGCGCTTTCGGTGCTGGAGCCGAGGATATACAGCGGCACTTCCAACCCCACGCCGGGAAACGCCCGCACATAACCCTGCGCTTCTTCGGGGCCGAAATAGCGTTGCAGAGCACGCACATCGGCGGGGAAATTCAGCGACGCATCGCGCTCGTTGCGGCGCAAAGCCGCGGCGGTCATCTGGTCGGTGCCGGGGGCGCGCCCCAAACCCAAATCAATGCGGCCGGGATAAATCGTGGCCAGCGTGCCGTATTGTTCGGCCACCAGCAGCGGGCTGTGGTTGGGCAGCATCACGCCGCCGGAGCCGACGCGGATTTTTTCGGTATGGCCGAGCGTGTGGCCGATAAGAAGCTGCGTGGCCGAGCTGACTAGGCTTTTGGTGTTGTGGTGTTCGGCAATCCAATAGCGTTCATAACCGAGCTTTTCTGCTTCCTGCGCCAGCGCCACCATTTCCTGAATGGCTTCGGCATTGCTCCGGCCTGCGCGCACAGGCACGAGGTTCAGCATGGATACGGCTGTCATGATGTTTCCTTTGTTGATGATGTGCGATATAGTCGAAGAAATGAGTTTCTGATACAAGGCGGCGAGCCGCAGACAGTACAGATAGTACGACAAGGCGAGACAACGCCGTAGCAGAAACTCATTTCTTCGACTATAAACCACATATAAAGGCCGTCTGAACAGTATCAAGCGCGGCGCGGCTTTTTATTTTATACGGAGGTGTATGTAAAGCCGCCGCCGGATGACGGTTTTTCTGCATGCAACTGCAGCAATCATTTTCCTTTTGGCGGCTATCTTCTGCTATAGTGAAACAAATCGGTCTTAATGCAAGGCATTTTGCCGGGCTGTCTTGAATATAGGGATGCTTCACCCCATTATTCTATTAAGTCTATAAGCGGATGCCTTCCTGCCGCAGCGGCGCCCGACCATATTTCAGACGGCCTGAACATACCGGCCACAATACACGGCCTGCAACAGCAATGAATCCGGTTTATCCGCCATCAATAATACCAAACGCGCTCTTTCATTGATTTTCACAAAGGATGCACCATGCTCACCTGGTTTATCGCTGCCGCTCTGATTCTGATTTTCGAATTATTTGTCGGCACCATTTATCTGTTGGTGGTCAGCGCCGCCCTGTTTGGCGCGGGGCTGGCCGAATTGCTGTTCGGCAACGGCAGCATCAGCGTGCTGACCGCCGCCGTGTTGGCGGGCGTGGGCATCTGGTGGGCGAAAGGCTGGATACGCCGCAAGCGCCGCGCGCCGGAAGTCGAGGCCGCCCGCAGCGATCTGGATGTCGGCCAAACCGTGCAAATCGTGCGCCACCTGCATACCAACCGCTACGAAGTATTTTACCGCGGCGCGCAATGGCAGGCCGAAGCAGTCAATGAAATGAGCGCCGCCGAACCGAAAACCGCCGTCATCACCGGCAAAAACGGCAATATCCTGTTGATTAACCTTCACTAAATACCAAGGAGAAACCATGGAACTCTTGCTCAGTTTTCCCATTTTAATCTTGCTGGCCGTGATTATTTTCGGCTTCAAATCTTTTGTCGTCGTGCCGCAGCAAGAGGCTTATGTGGTCGAGCGGCTGGGACGTTTTCACAAAGTGCTCAATCCCGGCCTCAACATTCTGATTCCGTTTATCGACCGTGTCGCCTACAGGCACACGCTGAAGGAAATTCCGCTGGATGTGCCGAGCCAGGTGTGTATCACCCGCGACAACACCCAGCTCACCGTCGACGGCATCATCTATTTCCAGGTCACCGACCCCAAACTCGCCTCATACGGCTCCAGTAACTACATCATGGCGATTACCCAACTGGCGCAAACCACGCTGCGTTCGGTCATCGGCCGCATGGAGCTGGACAAAACCTTTGAAGAGCGCGACGACATCAACGCCACCGTGGTGGCTTCGCTTGATGAAGCCGCCGTATCCTGGGGCGTGAAGGTATTGCGTTATGAAATCAAGGATTTGGTGCCGCCGCAGGAAATCCTGCGCTCGATGCAGGCGCAGATTACCGCCGAGCGTGAGAAACGCGCCCGCATCGCCGAATCCGAAGGCCGCAAAATCGAGCAAATCAACCTCGCCAGCGGCCAGCGCGAAGCCGAAATCCAGCAGTCAGAAGGCGAAATGCAGGCCGCCATCAACGAATCCAACGGCCAGAAAATCGCCCAAATCAACCGGGCCGAAGGTGAAGCGCAAGCGCTGCGCCTGGTGGCCGATGCCAATGCCGACGCCATCCGTGCCGTAGCTGCCGCACTGCAAACCGAAGGCGGCAACGAAGCGGTAAACCTGAAAGTGGCCGAGCAATATGTCGAAGCCTTCAGCAAATTGGCCAAAACCAACAATACGCTGATTATGCCCGCCAACGTCGCCGACATCGGCGCGCTGGTTTCCGCCGGATTGAAAATCGTCGAAGGCAACAAAAGCATCGCCAAATAACCATTCGATATAGTCGGAGAAATGAGATTCTGACACAAGGCGGCGAGCCAACGCCGTAGCAGGAACTCATTTCTTCGACTATTATGATAAAACAGGCCGTCTGAAAACATATTTCAGACGGCCTGTTTTATCAGGAGGCAGAATCATGCGGGCAAACCGCCGTGCCGAAGCAAGATTGCCCGACAAGCCGAGACCTTTGCAACACGCCTTTTACTGCATCCGACGCAAGCAGGCCGCTGCATTTTCAGGTATCATTCCAACTGATTCCCGTAAAGCCCCATACCATGCTGCAAACCGACAACCTCACCGCCGCCGCGCCCCAGCGCATCATCACCGCCCAGAGCATTTCCGCGCAGGAAGAGTTGCTCGAACGCGCCCTGCGCCCGAAAACCCTGCAAGACTACATCGGCCAGGCCAAAGCTAAAGAGCAACTGGCGATTTTCATCGCAGCGGCAAAAAAACGCGGCGAAGCGCTCGATCACACCCTGCTCTTCGGCCCCCCCGGCTTGGGCAAAACCACGCTGGCGCACATCATCGCCAAAGAATTGGGGGTGAACCTGCGCCAAACCAGCGGCCCCGTACTCGAACGCGCCGGTGATTTGGCCGCCCTGCTCACCAACCTTGAACCGCACGACGTGTTGTTTATCGACGAAATCCACCGTTTAAGCCCCGTTGTCGAAGAAATCCTCTACCCCGCGCTCGAAGACTACCAGCTCGACATCATGATAGGCGAAGGCCCGGCGGCGCGTTCGGTGAAAATCGATTTGCCGCCGTTTACCCTTGTCGGCGCAACCACCCGCGCGGGCATGCTCACCAATCCCCTGCGCGACCGTTTCGGCATCGTCGCCCGCTTGGAATTTTACGAACACGCCGACCTCGCCACCATCGTCGCCCGTTCTGCACAACTGTTGCAACTGGACATGGGCGCGGAAGGCGCGATGGAAGTCGCCAAACGCAGCCGCGGCACGCCCCGCATCGCCAACCGCCTGCTGCGGCGTGTGCGCGATTATGCCGAGGTGAAACACAGCGGCGTCATCAATGTCGAAACCGCCGACGCCGCCCTGTCGATGCTGGATGTCGATGCCGCCGGACTGGACATGATGGACAGAAAATTCCTCGAAGCGATTCTGCACAAATTCAGCGGCGGCCCGGTCGGACTGGAAAACGTCGCCGCCGCCATCGGCGAATCCACCGACACTATTGAAGATGTGATTGAACCTTATCTGATCCAGCAGGGCTTCTTGCAACGCACCCCGCGCGGCCGCATGGCCACCGAACGCTGCTATCTGCATTTCGGTTTGCAGGCCGACACGGAGAAATAATCCGCCCCGAAGCATGCAAAGGCCGTCTGAACCATTCAGACGGCCTTGTTGCTGCCTTCGTCAAAATAAGATGGAAAGCATATTGATGTCGGTATTTCCATTCAACCTTGCCCTTCATCTAATTATTCCGGCTTAGCCGCCTAATCTTTATGGGCTAAACCTGCCTATGCCGATATTCCTGATGCGCCGTGCTTTCTGCCGATGTTAAAGCCATGTTAACCGGCGTAAGGTTGCACTGTAAAAATTTATTTACTTTCCACTGCGATACTTTGTTAAAAAATGTATGCAGGCAATCCGGCAAGGAACCTAAAATGGCTTCTCAAAAATACAAACAATATTCCGTGCTGTTTTCCAGCACTTTATCGTTTACCGTCTGCTTCATGATCTGGATGATGCTGGCCGTGGTCGGCATTCCGATTAAAAACGAATTGGGCTTGAGCGAAACAGAATTCGGCATACTCGCCGCCACGCCGGTGTTATCCGGCTCGTTAATCCGCGTGCCGCTGGGCATCTGGACCGACCGCTACGGCGGCCGCATCGTATTGTTTCTGTTGATGCTGGCGTGTGTGCCGGCGGTTTACCTGATGCAGTATGCCAGTCAGTTTTGGCATTTTCTGGTCATTGGTCTGGTGATGGGTCTGGCAGGCGGCTCGTTTTCGGTGGGCACACCTTATGTGGCGCGCTGGTTTCCGAAAAACCAACAGGGCTTGGCAATGGGCATTTTCGGTGCCGGTAACGCCGGTTCGGCGGTCAACAAATTCCTTGCGCCCGCGTTGATTGCCTACGGCACCTGGCATTTCGTGCCGACCGTATATGCAGCAATCATGCTCGGCACGGCGGTTTTGTTCTGGTTCACTTCCTACAGCGACGACAGCCACAAAGTCTCTTCGTCCGTGACCCTCGGCCAGCAGCTGGCATTGCTGAAAGACCCGGGCGTATTGCGCTACAGCCAGTTGTATTCGGTGGTATTCGGCGGTTATGTCGGCCTGGCGCTGTGGATGACCAAATACTATGTCGGCGAATACGGCCTTTCTCTGCAGACCGCGGCTTTTCTGGCGGCTTGCTTCTCGCTGCCGGGCGGCGTGTTGCGCGCGTTCGGCGGCTGGCTGTCCGACAAATTCGGCGCCTATAAAGTGACCTGGGCGGTGATGTGGGTCTGCTGGGTGTGTTTCTTCCTGCTCTCTTATCCGCAAACCCAATTGCACATCCAAACCACCGACGGCGGCACGATGGCGCTGCACATCGGCCTCAACGTCACCTTATTCACCATTCTGATGTTTACCGTCGGCGTGGCGATGGCGGTGGGCAAGGCATCGGTGTTCAAATTCGTGGCTGACGACTATCCGACCAATATCGGCGCGGTATCGGGCATCGTCGGCCTGGCCGGCGGCTTGGGCGGCTTCCTCTTGCCGATTATGTTCGGCGCTCTGGAAGACCTCACCGGCATCCGCTCCACCAGCTTTATGCTGCTTTACGGCACCGTGTGCGTGTCGCTGGTGTGGATGCATTTTTCGATGAAGGCCAAGCGACGCGAAGAAGAAGCCAAACAGCAAGCCTGACCGATTAAACCTTTTTCAGACGGCCTCATTCCTATTTAAAGGCCGTCTGAACCTATTTTCAAATGGAGACACACATGAGTCGAGTGATTCAAGACTGGCGCCCGGAAGACCCGAAATTTTGGGAATCCACCGGCCGCGCCATTGCCAAACGCAATTTGTGGATTTCGATTCCCGCTCTCTTGCTCGCCTTCGCCATTTGGCAGGTGTGGAGCGTGGCGGTGGTCAATCTGCCCAATATCGGCTTCAAATACACCGAGAACCAGCTTTTCTGGCTCGCCGCCCTGCCCGCGCTTTCCGGCGCGACTTTGCGGATTTTTTATTCGTTTATGGTGCCGGTGTTCGGTGGCCGCAAATGGACGGCATTCTCCACCGCCAGCCTGCTGCTGCCCGCCGTCGGCCTCGGCTTTGCCGTGCAAGACCCCTCCACCAGCTACATCACCATGATGATTCTGGCGCTGCTTTGCGGCTTCGGCGGCGGTAATTTCTCATCCAGCATGGCCAACATCAGCTTCTTCTATCCGAAAGCGGAAAAAGGCACCGCGCTCGGCCTGAATGCCGGTTTGGGCAACCTCGGTGTATCCACCGTGCAATTCGTGGTGCCGCTGATTATCACCGCAGGCGTGTTCGGCGCGTTTGGCGGCGAAGCACAAACCTGGGTCAAAGGTGATGTCACCAAACAGATGTGGCTGCAAAACGCCGGTTTCATTTGGGTGCCATTTATCATTCTCTCCACCCTCGCCGCTTGGTTCGGCATGAATGATTTGGCCAGCGCCAAAGCCAGCTTCAAAGAGCAGGCGGTGATTTTCAGCCGCAAACACAACTGGATTATGTGTATTCTCTATTTGGGCACGTTCGGCTCGTTTATCGGCTTTGCCGCAGGCTTTCCGCTGCTGATCAAGGCGCAATTCCCGGCTGTTGATCCGGTGAAATACGCCTTCCTCGGCCCCTTGGTCGGTGCGCTTTCCCGCCCCATCGGCGGCTGGCTGTCGGACAAAATCAAGAGCGGCGCCAAAATCACCCAAATCGTGTTTGTCGGCATGATTATCGCCGTGTTCGGCGTGATTTCCTTCTTGCCCACCAACGGCGAGGGCGGCAGCTTTTGGGGCTTCTTCGCCTGCTTTATGGCGCTTTTCGCCCTCACCGGCCTCGGCAACGGCTCCACCTTCATGCAGGTGCCGGTGATTTTCCTCGACATGCACGAAAAATTCGCCAAAGCCGGTTTGAAAACCGAAGAACAAGCCCGCCTCGACGCCACCAAAGAAGGCGCGGCGGTTATCGGTTTCACCGCGGCTTTTGCAGCCTACGGCGGCTTCTTCATCCCGAAAAGCTACGGCACGTCGATCGCCCTGACCGGCAGCGTCAATGCCGCCCTGATTGGTTTTATCGTGTTTTACGCCATTTGCACCGTGCTCAACTGGTGGTATTACGCCCGCAAAAATGCCGAAGCCAAATGCTGACTGATTTTGTTGCTGTCATTGATTTGCCGCCCCTTGGGGGCGGCTTTTTTATATGCGGCGGAGTCTTGCCCGACATGCAGCGGCAGCCGTGGCCAAAGGCTGATTATCGCTTAATTCGGGAAAATACCGCCTTCACAAAAACATTCGCCGCATCTGCATAAGCGGATGCGGCGAATACACATGTGAATATAGTCGTTTCAATTTAGTTTGATACAGCGTTGCTGCGCCTTGCCGTACTACCTGTACTGTCTGCGGCTTGCTGCCTTGTCTCAATCTAAATTGAAACGACTATATTTCCAGGCTGCTTACACCGACACCACGCTCATTTTCGGGCCGAAGGGTTCGAAATACACGTTTTGCTCTTTGCGTGCCAACGAATCCAGCTCGCCGGCAATGCTTTCCATAAAGCCGATGGAGCCGCAGAGATACACATCGGCATCGGCAGGCGTGTGCGCTTCCAGCCATGCGGCGTTGATGCAGCCGCCCTCTTCGCGGTAAAGAATGTGGCGCTCGGCATCGTCCGCCTTGTCCAGCAATGCTTCGGTTTCCTGTTTGAACGCATGGGCTCCGGCATTGCGGGCGGCATGCACCCATACCAGCTTGCGCGCCGGGTTGGCGTTTACCTGCGCTTCCAGCATTGCCATAATCGGCGTAATGCCCACACCGGCGCTGATCAGCACAATCGGGTTGCTGCCGTTTTGCCACAGGAAATCACCGGCAGGTGCCGAAAGCCTGATGGTATCGCCTACGTTGACATGGTCGTGCAGGTAATTGGATACCAGGCCGTGATGGCCGTTGCCGTTATCGCGTTTGACGGCAAACTTGAGGCCGTCTGAAATATCCGTCGAGCAAATCGAATAATGGCGCAACGCCAGATTGCCTTGCGCTTCGGGGCGCACCTGCACGGTGATGTATTGCCCGGCACGGATTTCGGGCAGGCTGATGTCGGCCGGTTTTACCGTAAACTCGGCAATACCGCCCCCGACCTGCCGTTTTCCGGTCACGGTGAAATCGGCAAAGCCCGGCCAGGCGGCTTCCTGATACATTTCTTTTTCCACACCGATAAACACATCGGCAATGGCGCCGTAAGCTTCGGCCCAGGCCGCGATAATCTCGGGCGTGGCCGCATCGCCCAACACTTCTTTGATTGCACCCAGCAAATGTTCGCCCACAATCGGATAATGCTCCGGTTTGATTTGCAATGCGCGGTGCTTGTGGCTGATTTGAACCACATGCGGCAGGATGTCGCCGAGATTGTCGATATGCTTGGCGGCTGCCAACACGGCACTGGCCAATGCGGTTTGCTGCTTGCCCTGCTTTTGGTTGGTTTTGTTGAAAATATCCAGCAGCTCCGGGTGGGCGGCAAACATGTTGCGGTAAAATACGCGGGTGATGTCGGTGCCGTGCGCTTCCAGCGCGGGCACGGTCGCTTTGACCAGGGTTTTGGTGTGTTCGGTTAACATGGCGGCTCCTTTTAAAGTTTCATTTATTGTATTTCTTTTAAATCTTTTTTGATATTGGTTTGATGTAAATCAATCCATATTTTTGTAATTTTGTTTCTCTTTAAAATTCAAAACAATGATTCGGTTTAAATGTTATAAACAACAGGCCGTCTGAAAACTTCGGCAAAGTTGCTTTCAGACGGCTTGTCTGTATACACTAATGCCACTATCTTGCCGCTCTGTCCAACCGCATAGAGCCCCGCCCGTGAACCCGACCGATGCCACCACCCCCATGAGCCGATACAAGCGCAGCAGCTTCCGCCACAAATTGCCCCACCGCGAGCAGATTTTCGCTTCGCGCTGGCTCAAGCCGTTGGCGCCCGTATTCGACAAGCCCTATTTCTGGACGCTCAACCGCCGCCGCGCCGCTATTTCGGTCGCCATCGGCATGTTTTGCGGCCTGATGCCCGGCCCCACGCAAATGCTCAGCGCGCTGATTGTGGCCTATTTTCTGCGCGCCAACCTGCCGGTGGCCGTGTTCACCACGCTCTATACCAACCCGCTTACCTATATGCCGCTTTATTATCTGGCCTACAAAATCGGTGCGCTGATTCTCGGCGTGGAGGCGGGCGAGCTGGCGTTTCCCTCCCTCGGCGACGGCCATTTCTGGGCGGAATCGTGGGCGTGGATTATGGGGGCGGGCAAGCCGCTGCTGGTGGGCGTGCCTGTGTTGGGCGCCGTTCTCGCCGTTATCGGCTATTTTGCCGCGCTGTGGTTGTGGCGCTGGCATACCGCCCGCCATTGGCACAAACGCAAGGCAGATCGTGGGCAATAAACGCTGGCGCGGCCTCACGCCTCAGGAAACCGCCGTTGCCCGCCGCGTGTTCGGCAGCAGCATGGATTACGGCCGCGTCAGGATATACCGCGGCATCCCCCTGCTGCCCGCGCTCAACGTGGCCGTCGCCCCCTGCAACCACATCTATTTTCCCCGCAACAACTGCCCCGCCGATTTCACCCTCGCCGCGCCCAATTACCAAGTCTGGCTGATACACGAGCTCACGCACGTGTGGCAGCACCAGCAAGGCTACCGCCCCTGGCTGGGCGGCCTGCTGCTGGCCGTCAAAGGCGGCTACCACAGACGCAGCGCCTATGTTTACCCGCCGTTGCAAACCATCCGCAGGTTTGCCGAGCTGAACATGGAGCAGCAGGCCGACCTGATTGCCCACTATTACGCCGCCCGCTATCTCGAATGGCCGCACTACCGCACGCAGCTGCCGATGTTTCAGACGGCCTTGCAGGCTTTTTTGGACAATCCCGCCGATAAAGCCCTGTTGCCCAAATACCGCAACCGGTTGGGCTGGTTTGACTGGCACAAAGGCTGACGGTGCATACCGCCCAAACTTGAGGCCGTCTGAAGTATTTTCAGACGGCCTCAAGATACTCCGGCATCAGCCGCGCCAGCGCAAAGCCTCCACCAGCAGCTTGAACACCGGCGAATTCTCGCGGCGGCCCGGATAATAAAGATAATGGCCGGGATAACTTATTGCAAAATCCGCCAACACTTCCACCAGCCTGCCCGCGGCAATATCGGCCGCGACCATGCTGAGAGGCAGCCATGCAAAGCCCATGCCGTCAAGTGCGGCCATGTGCAGCGGCAAATTGCTGTTAAACGTCATCTGCGCCGCCACGGGCACTTCCAAGGTTTTGCCGCTTTCCCGAAATTCCCACGCCATCGGCAGGCCGTCGGTGTGGTTGATTTTCAGCGTCAGGCAGCGGTGCGCCGCCAGCGCCTGCGGTGTGGCCGGCGGCTGCCTGTCGGCGAGGTAGGCCGGCGCTGCCACCACACACATGCGCATTTCCGGGCTGAGGCGCACGGCCACCATGTCTTTGGCTACATCATCACCCAGGCGCACGCCCATGTCGAAGCGTTGCGTCACAATATCCACCCAGCGGTTGTTGGTGTGCACTTCCACCCGGATATCGGGATATTGCGGCAGAAAATCGCGCAGCTTCGGATAAATGATGTGATAAGCCGCATGCTCGGAGCTGTTGATGCGCACCGTGCCCGCAGGCGTGTCGCGAAAAGCGCTCAAGGCTTCCACTTCATCCATGATGCCGCCAAACAAAGGCGCGGTTTGCTGCAACAACTGCTCGCCCGCCTCCGTAGTGGATACGCTGCGGGTGGTGCGGGTGAGCAGGCGGATGCCGAGACGCGTTTCCAGCCCGCGGATGCTGTGGCTCAAGGCCGACGGCGACACGCCCAGCTGCCGCGCAGCCTGAGTAAAGCTGCCCGCTTCGGCCACCAGCACAAAAGCATGCAGCTCGTTAAAGTTTTCAGACGGCATTGTTGAAACCTCCTCACAAAGGTATGCAGATTATAGGGCTTAATCGCATCGGAATACAGGCTTATGCTACGTCAACACCGACAAAGAAGCCCGCCAGGTCAGCCCCGCTCACCCGCCGCCATCTGCCGCAGAGCCAACGAATTCCCTAGCAAGAGTTTACCAACCCCGGCAAACACAAGTGGAAAATACGGATAGCCATTTACCGGGCAATTTGACCAGAAAGAACACCCTTTTACGCCTGACCATGTTGGCCGACAAATGGGACGCTGGCGAGAGTATGGCCGCGCCCTGCTACGAAAACTATCTGGCATGGCCGAACCCGATATCTGGCGACAGCGATACGGGGTGAAACGGCAACATTCAGCGTGGTACAATATGCAGACGATGAGGCTGAAATGGGCGGGCTGAACCCGGGCGGAATCGCAAAAGCAATCTGAACGAGTGCGCGTCATTCGGTGCGTTTTTTTAAGTGAATATGGCA
The DNA here is from genome assembly GCA_030538415.1 of Neisseria sp. GTDB lineage: Bacteria > Pseudomonadota > Gammaproteobacteria > Burkholderiales > Neisseriaceae > Neisseria. Next base: position 64,079 of record JAUNTY010000008.1, read on the forward strand.
GAATACCAAAGGAAACGGATATGTTGGGACATTTTCATTGCTGCGATATGTGATTATCATTACCGTCGCAACTCTGGTCTTGAGCGGATGTCGAAAAGAGGGGCCATCCGTGGCCATGGATACGACTGGCTGGCGCGAGATCAGTCTTGGCTATCACAGCTTTCTTTCTCCACCCGATTTCACTCCTCCCCAGATGACGGCACGTGTCGGATCCGCCACCCTGCATATCCTACGCGACGAGCCGCGTTCCTTCTCAGAACTGGTACAGGCGCAAGATGATACAGGCGACATCGTTCGGCACATCAAAAGCGGAGACTGGGATATCTTCGTCACGCGCGAGGATTCGGGGCTCGTGGTCTCCAGTTATACCTTTCTGGTTTTCGGGATGCTGCGAATCGGGCCCGATGTCGTTCTTACCCGCGATTCGATGTCGCGGTCAGAGTTTCCACAGGCAGATGACGACCGAAAATGGCAGTTTCATCGCGTGACGACTGTCACCCGCGCGGACGCGGCTTCTGCTTCCGATCTGCAGGGTTTTATTCTCAACGATTTGGTTTTTCTGACCGACTCTTCTGTCGCAGCAGGCGAAGAAGGGCTGATTTTTCAGGCTTTTGCCGCCGCCAGAGACGCCGATCAGGGTAATGGCAGCAGTTCGGAAACCCACAATAACTACGAAGTAACATTCATCTTCATGCCGCATGACGGGTCGGCTGACGACAGGCTCCTGACCACGCCGCCCGACATTTCGACCATGCCGGGCGTCACCGTCAACAACCGCGAACTGAAGGTCGATGGCGCGGACGCCGTCTTGTCGCGAGTGGAGATAACCGAGGGGGAGCGTTCGCTGACGACCTTCGATGGCGCGGTTTACTGGTTTGGGGCAAAATTGCCTGCGCAGGGCGAGCTACTGGTCTCGGCTCATTCGAAATTCGTGAACGACGCCCTGCCCGCAAACGAGGCCGAGACCCGCGCAATGGCCATGCTGACGTCGATCAGGCGGAGACGCTAAGATGGTGCTATCGGTATATGGCCGTCCGATGTAATCGTTCCGGTCATCCTCATGCCCGGTATCATGGGATTTGCGAAAAGCCCTAGCCGCAACCGTGTGCGCGCCGACATTTGGAGGGAGCAGGAAAACTGGCCGTTGCTGAAACACACACAGGCCGAGACCTTTGCAAAATACTTTTTTCTTGGAAATATCCATTCCATCCGTCATTCCGGCGCAGGCCGGAATCCATTTTTTCAAGGTTCAGTTATTTGATTTCAAATGGGTTTTCATGGTGAGCTATGGATTCCGGCCTGCGCCGGAATGACGGAGTGGATGCTTTTGCGATGCAGCAAAAGGTATTTTGTAAAGGTCTCAGGCCGTCTGAACATTCAGACGGCCTGTGTGTTGTGTAGTCGCTCCAATTTAGTTTGATACAGCGTTGCTGCGCCTAGCCGTACTAACTGTACTGTCTGCGGCTTGCTGCCTTGCCTCAATCTAAATTGAAACGACTATATCAAACAAATGGCATCAAGATACCGGCAACAAAAAAGCCCGAACAGATGTTCGGGCTTTTGAATCTGGCTCCCCGACCTGGGCTCGAACCAGGGACCTGCGGATTAACAGTCCGTCGCTC